>JAGHTI010000063.1 GCA_018065415.1 Candidatus Equicola stercoris | reverse complement strand
AACAAGATTGGTATCTTTTGCAAATATAATGATGAGTATAGTAAAATCTCTGCGTAGCAATCGCAGATTGCCTCTGCTCTCTGCGTGAAATCTTGAGTCATCGCAGATGGCATGTATAAAAGAATATGACTTTTGGAAGTTTACTTGCATAAAGGCATATACTTAGATACATAACCTCGCAAGAGGCAAGATTTCCTTTGCGAGAAATAAAAAAAAACGGAGCTTTCTCTGCTATAAACAAGATACTGAATTATAATGTATGTATCTCCTCACAGAGTTTTTAGTATAAGTTAAGCTCGGGTGACTTGAAAGTTGCACGTGCGTAGGTAGAAATTGCAAATGTGGTCACTCGTATTTTCTATAGTGGTTGGTCGTACTTCCAACTATGCACATTCGTATTTCCAATAGTGGTTGGTCTTATCATCAATTTCGGCTGTTCACATCAGCAATTACGGTTGCACACATCAGCATTTACGGTTGCTGACATCTGCATTTATGATAGCCCATAAGTTAATTGACAATTATTTTTTTGCTCTCGCAAATGAAAAATAAAATTACCAAACCACTAAACGTCATCTCTTTGCTATGAGGAAACGTGGTGTGCCGAAGGTGTCATCAAGGATGGTTACATTGGAAAAACCTTGATGAACAAGCATGGTGCGCAGGTCTTCAGTACACATGGGGTTTATCTCAAAATATAGCGTCCCTGTCGTGGTGAGATGGCGCAGAGCATAGGTGCTTATAGACCTATAAAAACATAGTGGATCATCGTCTGGAACAAAAAGTGCAAGTGCTGGTTCGTAATCGAGAACATGTGGCTCCATCGATATTTGCTCGTGTTCCATGACGTACGGGGGATTGGATACGATGATGGAGTAAAGATCATGTGAAGGGTTTGAGAGGTTTGAGAGGTTTGAGAGGTTTAAGGCATCTGCTTGGAAGAAATGCACCGATGCGTTTAGGTCGGTGGCATTCTGACGGGCTACGTCAAGGGCAGAAGAAGATATGTCGCATGCTGATACCTGTGACTGTGGCATGGCAAGGGCAAGGCTTATGGCTATGCAGCCGCTACCAGTACAAATGTCAAGGATGGAAAGGGGGAGGCCTTCCCCAATCCCCTTCCTAAAGGACGGGGCAAAGGTCTCTCCCTTCAGGGGGAGATTTAGAGGAGGCTTCTGGGAGTAGGTTTCTCTGTTTATAATCATCCTCGTCAGTTGTTCCGTTTCGGGACGGGGGATGAGAACTGATGGTGTGACGGAGAAGGTATGACCACAGAAGGTGGTATGGCCGAGAACATACTGTACCGGCTCATGACGGAGGAGTCTCTGCAGAATGTCGTCAAGAGATGAGGATGAATCATCAATTTGTTCATCCCTGCCCATATATATGTCAGTGGGGGTGAGTCCAAAGAGCGTTTCATAGACAAGAAAGGCTATCGCCTTCGCTTCTCCCTCGGGGTAACAGGTAGAGAGTTGTTGTCTAAAGGCTCTGCATGTCATGGAGTTTCCTGTAATATCCGTCCTTGGTGATGAGTTCTTCATGAGTGCCGCGTTCCACTATCTCTCCTTCGTGAAGAACACATATCTCATCGGCATTCTTGATGGTAGAGAGACGGTGTGCTATGGCAATGGTGGTACGCGACTGCATCAGTCGTTCCAAGGCATCCTGCACCAGTCGTTCTGATTCGGTGTCAAGGGCACTCGTTGCCTCGTCGAGAATAAGTACGGGAGGATTTTTGAGTATGGCACGTGCTATGCTGATGCGCTGTCGCTGTCCGCCAGAAAGACGGCATCCGCGATCGCCGACATTGGTGTCGTAGCCATGTTCCATCTCCATGATGAACTCGTGCGCATTGGCAATGCGTGCAGCATCTTCTACCTGCTGGCGTGTAGCACCGTCAACACCGAAGGCGATATTGTTGAAGACGGTATCGTTGAAGAGTATTGCCTCCTGACTGACATTGCCTATGAGGTTGCGCAACGAGAGCAGAGACAAATCTTTAATGTTGACACCATCAATGAGTATCTCCCCTTCGTTGATATCGTGGAAGCGTGGTATGAGGTCAACGAGTGTTGACTTGCCCGAACCAGACTGTCCCACGAGGGCGATGGTCTTGCCCTTTGGTATGGTGAGATTGATGTTGCTCAGCACCTCCTTTTGTTCGTTGTAACTGAAGTGAACGGACTGGAAAGATATCTTGTCGTTAAGCGTGCTGATGGCGACAGGGTTAGAAATCTCCCGTATGTTGTTCTCGGCATTGAGAATCTTGTTTATCCTCTCCATGGATGCGAGTCCTTTCTGTATGCTGTAGCCTGCCTTTGAGATGTCTTTCAACGGTTGCAACGTAGAATAGAGTATAACGAGATAGTAGATAAACGTACTGGCATCAATAGGTGAGTTGCCAGAGAAGATGAGAGTTCCGCCAAACCACAGTACGACAACTATCATACACGTACCGAGAAACTCGCTGACAGGGTGTGCTGCCGACTGGCGTATAGACACCATCATGTTAGCACGGCGGTATTCGTTGTTTACAGTAGTATAACGGTTGTCCATCTTACGTTCAGCGACAAATGCCTTGATGATACGCAAGCCACCGAGAGTCTCCTCAATCTGGCTCGTGCCCTCACTCAGTTTCTGCTGAACATAAAGAGACTTGGCTTTAAGTTTTTTGCCGATTGCACCGATACCAAAAGCCAGCAATGGCACCACGAAGAGAGTAAACAGAGTGAGCTCCCAACTGATGTAACACATCGTGCCTATATATACAAGGATGAGGATAGGGTTTTTGATAAGCGCATCAATAGAGTTTCCTATAGAAGTGTTCACCTCATTGACATCAGATGTGACACGCGTAAGGATGTCACCCTTTTTCTCCTCAGTGAAGAATGACAACGGAAGAGATAAAATCTTCCGATAAATCTTGTTGCGTATGTCGCGTACCACACCAGTGGTGATAGGTACGAGTGTAGCAGAACCACCGAAGTATGCAGCCGTCTTCAAGAGTGTGAGCACAGCGAGGATGCCACCGAAGATGAGCATAGCCGTAGCAGGAGAGAAGAGGTCTATCATCTGCTGCGAATAGTAGTATCCATTGTTGATGATACGTTCCTTTAAGCCCACCGTGGCATCGTCCCAAGCAATGAACACATACTTTGTCTGGTCAACCTTGAAGAGAATGTTGAGAATAGGCAAAAGCAGTGCGAAAGAGAATATGTTGAGGACGGCACTGAGAAGATTCATGAAGAACGTCCAAAAGATATTAAGTCGATAGGGTTTGAGATAACCACCTATCGTCACGAAAAAATCTTTCATATCATATATGTTTAGTTCCTTTTACAATCAACGGATTTCTATACCGTGCACATTGTATCGGATACCATTCTTTTCAATCTGGATTTGTCCGTCCTTGATAGCCTTACGCACTTGTGTCTTATCGGCTGTGATGTCCTTGATAGAATTAACATCTCCAGTGCCCACACCTACATAGGTGGCAGTGACTGTTGAACCGTAATATGTCTTTCCTGTCAAAGTCATCTTTACTCCTGCTGGGTCGTTTTCTACCTTCAGTGTGCCGGAAACAAGATAGTATGACGTGGTGTAATACCATTCCTCAGATTCTTCGTCATATTCGAAGTCTGTAGAGATGAAAGTAGGGTAGTCAAAGTAGTCATCACCACCAGGAGATGCCTGAACGGTACCGTCTTCATAAGTGTCGTTAATCTCGTATGTGCCAGGAGCAAGCACTGTGCCTTCGGCTAATGGTGCATAAACATACATCTCCATCTCATAATCGTTATGAGTGAAATATATATCCAAAATATTAAAACCGAAGTATTCGGAGTAGTCTTCATATTCCATACTATCAAAAGCGATGTTCAATGTAGTTGGAGTAGTAGGCTCATAATCATAATTGTATTCTCCTTCATCTCCTCCACCTTCAATCTCAATGTCAGGATTTTCAACGAAATAGAAATCGATGTCGTAGCAACGCAACTGCTTTACACATTGAAGTGTCAGTGTTTTGCTGTTGACATTTTTGACAATCAATACAGGGTTTCCTTCACAGTCTTCTTCATCATCCCATGCAAAATCAATGTCGCCGTTGGATGCCGTAGCATCAAAGTTTTTCTTCGTCAAACCATTTATCACGATGGCTTTGATGTTTTGGGTTGCAGTGAAGGTGATAGACTGACCGGCATAGCAACTGAAATAGTCTGTTGTAATGGCACCTTGATTGCATGATACCTTGACATTGTTTTTAATGAAAGAGTAAGAAGATTGACTGCACGGCTCAATGTTGGCAGTAACATTTGTTGGCTCAGAATATACGTATGTTTGATCTAAGTCTTGGTCATCGTCTTTATCTTCATCTCCTGAGCCACTGCCTCCTTCGCCTGTAACAGTAATAGAGACCAAAACGCGCTGTCCGGAACCATCAATATTGAATACAACCTTGGAAACATCACCCGTTGCCGGTGCATCCCAAGTATCGGTTTTCTCATCTGTATTGCTTTTTGATTCACCACCACTGGTCAGCGTACCGCAATCAGCCTTAAGGTTAGCGTATTGTTTTGAACCCTGTTTGGTAAATTTCAGTAATACTTTAGTGATTTTGCTACCAGAAATGGTAATGGTGTTGTTGGTATAAAGGCGTATGCTTGGGTCGTAATACTTTGGAGCAGAACTTCCTGTCCCTTGTTCCACTTTGACGGTTATCCCATTTATCGTTTGATTGAGCTTGCTATCTGAATCATAGGTAAACGTGGCAGTGGTACTTTCTGCAAGCTTTTGTGAATGTAATGATTTGAGAAAAGCAGCTCTCTCCGTTTTGGATGCCTTACGGGCATGTCCCATAGGGTTTTGTAAAGTTACTTGTGCTGATAATGTCAGCACGATTACAAATGATGCTAATAAAGAGTAAAATTTCTTCATAGTTGGATTTTTGTTTATTTGTTTATATTATATTGCCGATGTATTTTAAATATCAGTGCGTTATCCTTAATTCCACAACACTATTACATTTTATATATTTTAAGTTTATGGGCGACAAAAGTTGCCCTGAATCCTGTCATGTCAGACTTTTCATCTTATCCTAGTGATGTAAACAAAAGCAAAATTGTGACAAGACATGGCAAAGATACAATAAAAATCTAAAAAAATTATTTTTTTTTGTTTCTGTTTTCGATTTGCACTAACTTTGCCAATAAATTACAAAATTGAAGATGTCTAAAAAATTATTCATAGAAACATACGGTTGTCAGATGAACGTTGCAGACAGTGAGGTCGTGGCTGCTGTGATGAAAATGGCAGACTATGACCTGTGCCAGAATATAGACGATGCTGACGCCATATTTCTCAACACTTGTTCGGTGCGCGACAATGCAGAACAGAAGATAGTAAACCGACTGCAGGTGTTACGGAAGAAGAAACACACCATCATTGGCGTGCTGGGGTGCATGGCAGAAAGAGCAAAAGAGGAACTCATCGACAAACACCATGCCGACCTTGTGGCTGGTCCTGACGCTTATCGTCGTCTGCCAGAACTGGTGGCAATGGCTGAGATGGGACAAAAGGCGATAGATGTCGATTTGTCAGCAGAGGAGACATACGATGGCATCATACCAGAACGAGTGTGTTCGGGAAGAATAAACGGTTTTGTGAGCATAACACGCGGATGCAACAACTTCTGTCATTATTGCATAGTGCCTTACACACGTGGACGTGAACGTAGCAGAAGTGCAGAGAGCATACTCAAAGAAGTTGCCAACCTGAAAGAAAAAGGATTTAAAGAGGTGACACTGTTGGGACAGAACGTGAACTCTTACGAGTATAACGACATAAGGTTTCCTCAGTTGCTGCGCATGGTAGCACAGAGTCAGCCGGAGATGAGAATACGGTTTACCACCTCACACCCGAAAGACATGAGTGACGATACACTGCATGTGATAAGTGAAGAGAAGAATATCTGCAACCATATACACCTGCCTTTCCAAAGTGGCAGCAACAGGATTCTGAACCTTATGAACCGCAAATATACTCGTGAGTGGTATCTCGACCGAGTGAAGGCAATAAGGGAGATAATACCAGAATGTGGACTCAGCACTGATGTATTCGTGGGCTATCACAGCGAGACGGAAGACGACTTCCACGACACCCTGCAATTGATGCAGGAGGTGTGCTTTGACTCGGCTTTCATGTTCAAATACTCTGAACGTCCGGGGACATACGCTTCAAAACATCTTCCTGACGATGTACCAGAGGAGGTGAAACTGCAACGACTGGCAGAACTCATAGACTTACAGACAAAGATTTCAGCGGAGAAAAACAACGATTGCATCGGGAAAGAATACGATGTGTTAGCAGAAGGATTCAGCAAACGGTCACGCAGTCAACTCTTCGGAAGAACTGAACAAAACAAGGTGATAGTATTTGATAAAGGTAACCACCACATTGGGGAAACAGTGAGGTGCAAAGTACTGAGTGCAACGTCTGCTACGCTCTCTGGCGAGGCAATAAACTGATATGAAGATGAACACTGCGGAAAACATAAAGAAGCCAATAACAACGGAGCTGGAAGAGTTCAAGTCATTGTTCCATGATGCCCTGTCTGATAAAGACGGATTGCTCGGTGATGCTCTGCTGCATATCAGCAACCGTGGAGGGAAGATGATGCGACCAATACTGGTGATGCTCATTGCCAAGAACTTCGGAAAGATAAACATGGTGACACAGAACGGAGCATTGGGACTCGAACTGCTACATACTGCATCACTGGTGCATGATGATGTGGTGGACGAAAGTGTGGAACGCAGAGGACAAGCTTCCATGAATGCCATATATGATAATAAGGTGTCCATACTCGTTGGCGACTATATTCTCTCTACCGCTCTTTTCCATGTAGCAAAGACAAAACATACGGAAATAGTATCGTTGCTCGCCGACTTAGGACGCACTCTCTCTGACGGAGAACTAAAACAACTGTCGAACATCAGCAAGAAGGATATCTCAGAAGAAGAATACTACCGCATAATACAAGGAAAGACAGCATCTCTTTTTGCCGCCTGTGCAAAGATAGGTGCCATGTCGGTAGATGCCACAAAAGAAGATATCGACGATGCAGAACGTTTCGGCAACATCATAGGACTGATATTCCAGATTCGTGACGACATCTTCGACTATTACGAATCAACAGACATCGGCAAGCCTACAGGTAACGATATGGCAGAAGGCAAACTGACACTGCCAGTGATTCATGCTCTCCTCATCACGGACAACGAGGAAATGAAAACCCTCGCCATGAAGGTAAAAGACAATACCGTGAACAAAGAGGAGATAGCACGACTTGTTGAGTTCACAAAGCAGAATGGTGGCATTGAGTATGCCCAGAAGAAAATGGACGAATTGAGGATGTCTGCTGCTGAGTTCATAAAAAAATGCCGAAATGATGAAATCAAATCGGCACTTACCTCATATCTTGACTACGTCATCCAACGCAACAAGTAAGGAAGCCTACCCTCAACACCTCCCAAAAGGAGGGGAGCAGAAAGTCCTTCCCTTCGGGGAGGATTTAGAAGGAGCTCTTTTTTTTATTTTTCTGCCAGAGCCTTGAGCACTTCGCAGATATAGTTGAATGACTTTTCAACTGATGGAATGAAACAACGTTCACTCGGTGTGTGCGGAGAGAGGAGCGTAGGACCTACGGATACCATCTCCATCTTCGGATATTTCGGACCGAAGATACCACATTCTAGACCTGCATGAACAACAAGGACTTTCGCCTCTACACCATACATCTTATTATATACATCCTTCATCTCTGCTAATAGTGACGATGACGGATTAGGATTCCATCCACTGTAACTGCCACTGAGGACTACCTTCATGCCTGCCATGCTGAAACATGCAGTCAGCTCATCACAGTAGCATTGCTTCATGGTGTCGGAAGCACTGCGTGCAAGAAGAGAGAACTCTGCCTTGCCGCCACCTATTGTGATAATGGAGAAGTTGCATGATGTCTCTACTATCTCTGGTATCGTAGGTATATAACGCATCACGCCATCACGTGCTGCCATGACGGCATTGACAAGATTGATGCCTATAGCCTCAGGAATCACTTTCACTGATGCAGAAGGGATGGTCTCTATAGTAAGCGACAGGTTCTTTTCCTTATCTTTATATTCTTCCTTGAAGATCTGTGCAATCTTCTCTACCTCAGCACAGAAGGTCTCAACCTTATCCTTGCAAACAGCAACCACCACTTCGCCATCACGCGGTATAGCATTACGCATGTTGCCTCCCGTCCATGAACTGATGAGTGCCATGCCCTTGTTTACAGTAGCAAAGAGTACTCGTGCCATGAGTTTGTTTGCGTTAGCACGGCTCTCGTTTATCTCAAGACCAGAATGTCCACCCAGCAGACCAGTGAGTATCACCTTCATGATGACACTGTCTGCAGGAGCGTCTTCTTCCTGATATTCAAGAGTTGCATTTATATCGGTTCCACCGGCACATCCGATAGTCAGTTCACCTTCTGTCTCTGAATCTATGTTGATAAGCATGTTGCCTTTGAGCTCATCTTCTTTCAATCCGAAAGCACCATACATACCCGTCTCCTCGTCTTTGGTGACAAGAATCTCCAGAGGTCCGTGAGGAATGGTCTTGTCAGCAACTATTGCCATGGCGATGGCAACGCCCATGCCGTCATCAGCACCAAGAGTAGTGTTCTTTGCTTTCAGCCAGTCACCGTCAATCCACGTCTCTATAGGGTCTGTCTCAAAATTGTGCTTGCTGTCAGGTGTCTTCTGCGGAACCATGTCCATGTGTGCCTGCAAGATGACCGTCTTAGCATTTTCATAACCTGGAGTAGCCTCAACTTCCATGATGACATTGCCAATCTCGTCAATACGTCCTTTTGCACCATTGCTGTTTGCAAAGTCAACGAGAAACGCAGCCACTGCTTCTGTATGTCCTGACGGACGCGGAATCTGCGTAAGGGAATGGAAAGCACTCCATACGCCAGTAGGTTTTAAGTCTTTGATTGTCATAGTATGAATATTTAGTAATACAAAAATAAAAATTTTAATTATCTCTGATATGTCTGCAAGGATACATCCTTTCCATCATAAACTGCATAGGTAAACTGTGAAATCCAGTCACCGAGGATAAACATGCGCACAGACTTCGACAGCATGAGGTCGAGTTCTATATGTCTGTGACCGAAGATGTAATAGTCAATGCCGGTATGATGCGCCATGTGCTCTTTTGTCCAAAGAACAAGATACTCCTTATCTTCGCCCATATAAGGCCGTTCATGTCCGTCCTCACGTTTCAGACGCGAATGCTTGGCCCAGTTCAGTCCGCAACTCATTCCCCAGCGAGGATGCAATGCAGAGAAAAGAATCTGACACGTCTTGTTGTGGAATACCGATTGGATGAAACGGAAACCTCTCGACGTCTCTCCCAGTCCCTCGCCATGAGCAAGGAAGAAGGTCTTGCCATTGATGACGGTGGTGACAGGAGCCTTATGCAGTACGACACCACACTCGTCTTGCAGATAACTGTATGCCCATATATCATGATTGCCGAGGAAATAATGAACTTCTACACCTCTGTCTGTCAACTCTGATATTTTCCCCAAGAAACGGGTAAAACCTTTCGGCACGACATGACGGTATTCATACCAAAAATCGAACATGTCTCCCAACATATACACAGCCTGAGCCTTATCCTTTATACTGTCGAGAAACGCAACAAGCAACCGTTCTTGCTCTCTACCATTCTCTGTCGCCAGCGACCCGAGATGTGCATCTGATATGAAATATATATTTTTCATCATTCTACGTCAATCCATTCCGAGATCCAGTCGTGCCTCTTCGCTCATCATGTCTTTGGTCCATTCAGGTTCAAAGACAAGGTTTACCGTTGTGCTGACGATACCCTCCAGAGCACTCACCTTCTGCCTAACATCCTCAACGATGAACTCAGCAGCAGGACAGGTAGGAGCAGTAAACGTCATGTCAATATCTACCGTCATGTCGTCCTTGACATCCACCTTGTAGATAAGTCCGAGATTATAAATATCTACAGGTATCTCTGGGTCATACACCGTTTTCAAAACATCAACAATACGCCCCTCTATATCTTGTTTTTCTTCAAAAGTCATAACTCATCTAAAGTTTTCCGCTATCATTATAACTGTAATACCCACCATCACAGATGATGACATGGTCGAGGAAATTGATATCCATTGTCTCGCAAGCCTTCTTGATGCGTGCTGTCACCCTATCGTCCTCGATACTTGGTTGCATGTTGTTGCTCGGATGGTTGTGAACAGCAATCATGACAGTGCTATTGCACATTATCGCTTCCTTTATCATGACACGTATGTCCATCATGGTACCACTGATGCCGCCAGTAGAGATACGCACCTTCTTTACAAGTCTGCATTTGCGGTCGAGATACAGAGCCCATGCCTCCTCCTTGTTCAGGTCTTGCATCAAAGGATGCATAAGGTCATAGACACGTTCAGCATTGCTCATATCCCTGCGTTCCTCCGCCTGTGACACCTGCCTACGCTTTCCCAGTTCGCAGGCAGCAAGGATGGTGATAGCCTTTGCCTTGCCGATACCATTGAACAGCATCAACTCCTTGATGCTCATCTTGCCCAACGTGTTGAGGTTGTCACCGCAACTGTTGAGAATATCGCGCGTGAGGTCAACAGCATTCATCGAAGGAGTACCACTGCCGATGAGGATAGCCAGCAACTCAGCATCAGAAAGTGCCTCCGCACCCTTCAACTCCAGTTTCTCTCTCGGTCTGTCCTCTTCAGCCCATTTGTTGATAGACACCTTCATACATCAATTATAAAATGTCTTGTCAAAAGCAGAGAACTCCGCATCCTTACGCACACAACGTCTCCACCAAGCCGAGATGAACCCGAACCCATAGCCCATGAGCTGCACAAAAGAAGCACCAATAGAATATACCCCAATCGTCACACTACGATTACGTATCGTGGAGTCAAGGAATACGGCAACAGCATACAGCAATATCGGCACCCACGGCAGTGCAGCCAGAGGATACCAGCACATACCGCCAGCGTATGCCATCAACACCCTTCCCACAGCAGAGGTAAGCACCAAAGCCACAACGCCCACCGTGAAGACCATAGGCAGAAGATGTACCAATTTGAGAGAGTCGGGATATTTCTTATAAAGGTTTATGCGAGCGATACCACTGTTGAACACCTGACGGAAAAACTTCTTCATGTCCGTTCTGCGTTTGTGCCACACCCATGCCTCAGGAAACAGCCTACAGCGATAGCCAGCCTTGAAGATACGTATGCTGAAATCAATGTCTTCACCAAAACGCATCTTGGAGAAACCACCCAACGCATGATATACCTCCTTCTTTATCCCCATGTTGAAAGAACGAGGGTAGAACTTATCCAACTTCTTCTTTCCACCACGGATGCCACCAGTAGTAAGAAAACTCGTCATGGAATAGTTTATAGCCTTCTGCAAATCACTGAAAGAGTCGTGAGCCCTGTCAGGACCGCCAAAGGCATCCGTATCTTCACGTTCAACTTCACGTTTCACGTTTTCCACATATCCCTGTGGCATCACCACATCCGAATCAAGAACAATCAAAAGGTCACCCCCAGCACGTTCCGCACCATAGTTGCGACTCTGTCCCGGACCAGAATTTTCTTTGAAGAAATAGTGGATGTCCAGCCTGTCAGAAAACTCGTTGCAAACCGTCTCACACCTCACCGAAGAACCATCTTCAACCACAAAAACGTCAAAGTCTTTATCCGTCTGCAGACAAAGACTTTCCAACAGTTCCCGAACCTCGTCAGGACGGTTGTAAACAGGTATGATAAAAGAAATTCGCAAAAGTTATTCCTTTACCCTCTGGAGATAAGAACCATCACGAGTATCTACCTGCACCAGTTCGCCCTCATTGATGAACAGAGGAACACGAATCTCGACACCTGTCTCAAGGGTAGCAGGCTTAGTAGCATTGGTAGCAGTGTCACCCTTGATGCCCGGCTCACTGTGAGTGATGCGGAGAACAGTCTTCACTGGCATTTCAGCAAACAGCACAGTGCCATCCGTAGTGTCAGTGACAACCTCAACTACGTCACCCTCCTTCATATAGTCAACACCAGTGATAAGGTCTTTGATGATAGGAGCCTGTTCGTAAGTCTCCTGATTCATGAAGATGTAGTCAGCACCATCCATGTAAAGGAACTGATAAGGACGGCGTTCAATACGGACATCCTCAAGTTTGAAACCAACCTGGAAAGTACGTTCCAGCACTCTACCTGTTGTCACATTCTTCAATGTAGTACGCATGATAGTATTACCCTTACCCGGCTTCACATGCAGGAAGTCAATACATACAAAAATTTGGTTATCCAAACGGATACAAGTACCTTTCTTAATCTCTTGTGAATTAATCATAATTATTTGATATTAGAATTTAACTACTGCAAAGATATAGATTTTTTACAAAACAGCAAAAAAACCTCAATCATCATCATCTACGACTAACGATAAAACTACAATTTTTTGTAAAACACCACATTGCGCTTTGTTGACGACAAGACTTGTCGGTAACCCACATCAAATGCGCTGGTAACCCACACTAGACGTGTTAATAATACCTATCAGACCTGTCGGGCAGCATCAATCTCTGTGATGGGCACATTTATCATCTGTGGAAGTAAGAATCGAATTTTGTGGGCAGAAGATGTAACGAACTTGTGCACTTGCGTAGATAGCATTGTCAACAAAGTGCAGCCTGATTTACAATTTGCGGCAGTTAGATTTGCAACTATGAGTTTTCGTATTAGCAAGTCAGGTGGATTTCTTTATCAAAACTCGTTACCTTTGTTAACAAAACTGGTTGGTATTATCAACAACACTGGTGGTTCGTATCTGCAATTATGGTAGCATTTTGAGTGATGGTATGTGTTGTAAGAGGTGGTTGACCCTTTTATTCTTTACGAAACTATATAAAGATAGATATTGTAATGACGAGGAAGATATAACGGATGATCTTTCCTATGGAAAAACTTATGAATGATATCCATGGGTTGGCACGCATCATGCCGAGGGCTATGCTGATAGCACTGCCAAGGATGGGTATAAATGCGAAGAATCCCACCCATGCTCCATGACCACGTACGTGAGCGGTGGCTTTGTCAAGACTTTTCTGTTTGACATGAAGATATCTTACTGCCCACTGTGCTCCGGCAAACCGTCCGACATAGTAGTTGAAGACGCTCCCAAGGATGTTACCAATACTTCCGTAAACAACAAGCTGTATGGGATTGAGGCCTGCTGCCTGTAGTGCTACCATGACAGCTTCAGATGAATATGGAATGAAACTGCCTGCAAGGAAGGCTGCAACAAGCATCCCCCAGTAGCCAAAGTCTATTAGTAGTTGTAGCATGATGATGTTTAGGGATTTAGGGAACTCTGCGGGGGATGGAAATCATTATCAATTATCATCGATATTGAGGTGGTCTGTGAAATAGTTGGTTATCTTTTCGTGTAGATGAACAGAACGGTGGCCTTTCATGTTGTGTTCTTCTTCTGGATATGCGAAGAAATCGATGGATTTGTTGTTGTCGATAGCTTCTTTGAGGAACAAATATGAATGTTGCGGAAGTACTGTGTTGTCGTTGGCACCGATGATGATGAGCAGTTTTCCGTTGAGGTTTGATGATTTATTGTCAAGCAACGAGGTCTGTTTGTATCCGTCCGGGTTCTTCTGTGGGGTGTCCATGTATCTTTCACCGTACATCACCTCATAGTATTTCCAGTCGATGACAGGACCTCCTGCAACGCCAACCTTGAAGATGTCGGGATGATTGAGCATCAGTGAGATTGTCATGAATCCACCGAAACTCCATCCGTGTATTCCTAACCTGTCGGCATCAACGAAAGGCAATGACTTAAGGAACTCCACGCCTTTCATCTGGTCTTTCATCTCCTCCTGTCCGAGATGACGGAAGGTGACCTGTTCAAAATCTTTGCCTCTGTCGGCACTTCCTCTGTTGTCGAGTATGAAGACGACAAATCCTTTCTGTGCCATATATGGTTCCCATCCACGATAGCCGAAATGCCATGATGCTGTGACACTCCGTGCGTGCGGTCCTCCATAGACATATACGACAGTGGGATATTTCTTTTTAGGACTGAAGTCTGGTGGCAGTACCATCCTATAGAATAAATCCGTATTTCCGTCTGCGGACTTTATCGTTCCATTTTTGAAGATGGGCTGGGCATAATCATCCCATGGGTCTTTGGCCATGAATTTGCTCTCCCTTTTGCCTGTGACAGTGTTTATCACTTCTATGCAGCGCGGTATGTCTGGTGCAGAATAGTTGTCGAGGATGTATTTCCCACTTTCGCTCAATGTACCGTTATGGTAGCCATAGGTCTTTGTGAGTTTTGTCCACTTGGCAGTATTGATGTTAATCTTATAAAGGTCATAAGTCATCTCGTTACTTTTCGCTGCACGTATGATGACGGTATTGTCTTCCTTACAGAACCCATACATATTTGTAACGATAAAATCGTCTTTTTTAAGGTTTTTTACAAGATGACAGTCTTTGGCGGTAAGTTTGAAAAGATACAAACTGTTATATCCCTCTTTCTGACTTTGGAGAATGAACATGCTATCATCCCAAGGCAGGAATGTGATAGGGTGTTCCGGTTCGGTGTATTTATCATCATGTTCTGAATACAGTGTCTGCAGTTTCTTGCCAGAGACAGCATCATATTCGTCGAGAGTCATATCCGTCTGGTCACGGTTCAATTCCATGAGATAGATTTTCCTGTCATTTGGTGCCCAGCATATATTGGTAAAATAACGGTCTGTGCCATCGCCAGTTTGTAGATAGGTAAGTTTCTTTGTTTGAGTATCATATACGCCTATTGTAACATTCTGTGAGGCTTCTCCCGCCATAGGGTATTTGTCGGGGACGAGAGTGGCAATGCGACCATTGTAATCTACTTGCGGATAATCAGCAACCTTGCTCTGGTCAAGACGGTAGAAAGCCACCATCTTCCTGTTGTTGCTCCAGAACACACCACGTTCCACTCCAAACTCATTTCTATATACCACCTGTCCATATACGATATCCCGACAACCGTCTGCCGTTATCTGGTTGCCGTCAACAAACGCATTGTGGTTACGTATCTCAAAACGAGTATCTTCGTGCTTTTTTGTATTGGCACCTTCTTTCAGGACATCTCCCTCCCAATGATACTTGACATTGGCAGGGCGCATGTTCTTATAGTTCGTACCACCGAAGTTTAGGTCTTCCAGAGAGAATGATTTCTTCTGTGATGCCTTGTCGGAAGCCCGCATGTCTGTTGTCATGAAAATAGATAGACAAAGAAAGATGACAATATGTCTGTATGTGAAATTATATCTCATCGTCTTGTTCCAACTGTCGTTTAATAAACTGTTTCTGTTTCCATCTGTCGCGAGATTGTTGTAGGCGTATCTTACCGATTTCATCGCTAGCATTATCCATTGCTGTATTTTCGGGATTTTTCCTGCTTTTGAACTTTCTCTTTGCCATCTGATGACGTTCCTCGTCTGTCTTTATGCTACCCCCCTCTTGACGGAATTTTTTCAGTTTGCCATCGAAAATCTGGTATTTGTTGAACATACATTCAAGGCTTCCGTTATAAAGTGGGAATTTTATTGATGGTCGAAGACCAATCTGTCCGAAACAGTCTTCACGGTATGACAGCACCCATGCATCACAGCCCATGAACTGATGTTTGAATCGTTCTCCTATCATCTTGTATGTGTTGAGAAGGTTTGGTGTTGAGATACGCTCGCCATAAGGAGGATTTGTAACGAGAACACAGTGTTTAAGGTTCTGTTGCTGACCGTTGTATTCAAAATCTTTGAAATCTTTCTGTTCGACACTGATATGCTTCGTCAGTCCCGCAGACTTCACATTGGCGATGGCCTTTTGTACGGCTGACATATCTATGTCGTAGCCGTATATCTTATGGTTGAACTCTCGTTCCTGCGAGTCATCGTTGTATATCTTTTCAAACAAGTCTCTGTCAAAGTCAGGCCATTTCTCGAAAGCATATTCTTTTCTAAACAATCCCGGCGACATGTTCAAGGCTATCAACGCAGCCTCAATGAGGATAGTACCAGAACCGCACATTGGGTCGATGAAGTCGCAGTCGCCTTTCCAACCTGTAAGCATTATCATACCAGCTGCCAACACCTCATTCAGTGGTGCCTCCACCTGTGCCTGACGGTAGCCCCTCTTATGCAAAGACTCTCCGCTGGAATCGAGACAGAGCGTAGCCTCGTCTTCCGCAATGTGAATATGGATACGCAAATCAGGATTGTCAACACTGATGTTCGGTCGTTTGCCTAATTTCTCACGAAACTGGTCGCAGATGGCATCCTTGACCTTGTAAGCTACATATTTGGAATGACGGAACTCATCACCATACACTACTGCATCAACAGCAAAGGAGCCCAATGAAGAAGACTGCTTGTCCTGAATGAGATAAGTCCCCCAGTCAATCTTTTTTATTTCATCATATACTTCATCAGCAGATGTAACCTTAAATGTTTTGATAGGTTTCAGAATTCGTATGGCTGTGTGCAGAGAAAAATTTGCACGATACATCATCTCCTTGTCACCAGTAAAAGAGACCATACGACGTCCCTCTTTTACGTCTTTCGCACCTAATGCGTTTAATTCCTGTGCCAAAACGGGCTCAAGTCCCATGAATGTTTTGGCAATGAGTGTCTGTTCCATTATGTCTTAATAATTTTAAGGTGCAAATTTAATGGAAAATGCTCACAATGCCAACTAATTTATTTGTTAATTTATTTTATAGTAACGAAAAAAAACGTAATATGTTACAATATCTTTATTATCATTAGAGATAAAAATTTTTTATTTTCCTAAACTTTCATAATTTTGCAAACTCTAAATTAGGATTATTATCAGAAAATGAAAAGATATTCAATACTGGCGACATTTTTGCTGTGTGTAATGTGTGTTGCATTTGCTCAGGGAACTGTCAAGGGAAAGGTCAAGGATAAAGCCTCCAAACAGAACATGGAGTTTGTGAATGTAACCATCTCGCAAATAGGTTCGACAAAATATCATAAAGGAAAGATTACAGATGCTTCAGGAAACTTTAAGATTACTGGTATTTCCTATGGTAGCTATACGCTGACAGCCAATTATGTGGGTTATGGTGCATACACAAAAAATATAACCATTTCTGCAAAGAATAAAAATCTGGATTTAGGAACAATCTTTCTTTCCGAAGATGCACAAGTGTTGAAGGAGGTTACCGTGGTAGGTGCACAGTCAACGATAAGGCTCGATGTGGATAAGAAGACTTTTAATGCAGACCAGATTATCACTGCTGCAGGAGGTACTGCCAGTGACTTGCTTGAAAACATACCTTCTGTGGAAGTGGACCAAGAAGGCGAGGTGTCGCTACGCGGAAGCACAAGTGTTGAGGTGTGGATAAATGGTAAGCCTTCAGGGCTTACATCTGAAAACCGTGGTGAGATATTGCAGCAGATGCCTGCTGAGAGCATAGAAAAGATTGAGGTGATAACAAATCCGGGAGCAAAGTACAGTGCAGAAGGCAGTGCCGGCATCATCAACATCATCCTCAAACGCGACCGTAAGGCAGGATACTATGGAAGTGTCCGTAGCGGTGTAAATACCAGCGGAAGTTGGAACTTAGGTGGTAACATCAATTACAGCAGTGGTGTGTTAGATGCCTATGCAAACATAGGCTACCGTAGTCATCAAAATACCAACAGTAGTTTCTCCAACCAAGACATGACCTTGAACAATACCTTCCAGAATTATACACTAGAAGGAAGACATGCGATGAAAAATATATTCTCACGACTAGGTCTGACATGGCATCCAACCGAAAAAGACGACATCTACTTCAGTGGTATGGGCTCTTTCGGTAAACGTGATAATAGAAATGATGCTGTATATCACAATGGAATTTACGATGAAGGACATAATCCTGTTGAGAATAACACCATGTTCCGCCATTCCAGTGGTGACGGCGACATGAGGATGATGCATGTGGAAGGTGGTTACACCCATCGTTTTGCAGAGGAACATTCTCTTGATGTAAACCTCAGTTATAATATATGGAATAATGATGACGATGCTCTGTATCGTGACAGTACAATATATAAAGATTTGTCGCAGAACACCTTATTTAATTATATGGCAACGCCACAGCGTGTACGTACCCACTCATGGGAGGCGCGTTTGGACTATATGAACCGTTTCAACGACCGCTGGAGTCTTGAGGCAGGATATAACGGCGATTTCAACCGAGAGAACACTCCACAAGAAGAATGGGATGCCGACAATTGGGGTGGCGCCGGTGCTGTAGAAAGCTATGATGCATACAACCGCTTCATCTATAACCAAGACATACATGCTTTGTATGGAACACTGACAACAAAGTTTGGACATCTGGGGGTAAAGGCAGGACTGCGTGGCGAATACTGGAAAGTGTTTACGGAATCTTACTATAAAGACATGCTGGGGAAGGAATGTCTGTACAATGATTACAAAAAAGATAATTTCCAATTGTTCCCATCATTGTTCCTCAGTTATGAACTAAGCAACAGTCAGGACCTGCAACTCAACGTAACACGTCGTCTGCGTCGTCCGTGGGGAGGACAACTGAACAGCTTCAAAAATAAACGAGATGCAAGTATCATCAACTATGGTAATCCAGAACTGACACCAGAATATACATGGGCATTTGAACTCAACTATCTCAAGAACTGGCAGATGCACACCCTTTCATTAAGTGCCTATTACCGTCCTACTACCGACGTGATGCAAAGGATAAACTACCAAAACTCTACAGACGGGATGATGTATGCCTCTTGGTTCAACGTAGCAAAATCACAGAGTACAGGTCTTGAGATAATAGGCAAAGACCGCTTCGGCAAATGGCTTGACCTCACGACAACTGTAAACTTGTATTATTATAAGCTTAATGCGTTCTCATACGACATAGATGGTCAGACGGTCATAGGAGATGAAACAGAGAAGTTTACATGGAATGCACGTATGATTGCCAATTTCATACTGCCATGGGATTTGACAATACAGACAATCGGCAATCTCAATTCCCGTCAGGCAACAGCGCAAGGATATGTCCGTTCAAGCTATGGAATAAGTCTTGGACTCCGTAAAAATCTATTCAACAAGAAACTGGTGTTTGCTGTCAATTGTCGTGATCTGTTGGATTCTCGCAAGCGTACCTTTGTGTCTCATGGAACTGGCTTTGAGCGTTATCAAGAGATGCGCTGGAGCAGTCGTATGGTCATGTTCACCCTTACATGGAACTTTGGTAACATGAAGCAAAAGAAACCACAGCGTGAGGACAACGGAGAGGAGCAGATGGATATGATGGATTCATATAATGGAGTAATGTAATTAAACCAATCATATATTTAATGAGTCTAATAATTGATTAAACAGAAAAATCATGAAAAAGGTAAGTATTTTAGTATTAACAGTTGTTTGCTGCGTAGGTTTCAATTCTTGCGCAAGCAAAAAAGCGTTGGAAAACTGCCAAACTGAAAATAAGCAGTTGCAGAGCAGTTATCAGGACACCAAGGAACAGCTTGCTGCGGCTAACGCACGAGTACTCAGCCTTGAAGATCAGATGAAGACTCTACTCACTGCCAACAAGGCTTTGCAGTCTTCTCTTGACAACAGTCTCAAGTCAGGAAGCGAGACAAATGTCAACATCTCTAAACTCGTAGATCAGATTAACGAATCCAATCAGTATATCCGTCATCTGACAGAACTGAAGAGCAAATCAGATTCTTTGAATCTCATCCTCACCAACAACCTTACACGTTCTCTGTCAAGAGAAGAACTGAAAGATGTGGACGTACAGGTGTTGAAGGGCGTGGTATATATATCACTTAATGATAATATGCTCTACAAGACGGGTAGTTATGAAATCAGTAACCGTGCAGAAGAAATCCTTTCAAAGATTTCAAAGATTATAACTGATTACAAGGATTATGATGTGCTCATCGAGGGTAACACGGACAATGTTCCTATCAGTCGTCCAAATATCCGTAACAACTGGGACCTCAGCTGTTTGCGTGCATCAAGTGTTGTTCAGTATCTGCAGAACAAGTTCGGTGTAGATCCTAAGCGTATGACAGCCGGTGGACGTGGAGAATATAACCCTATTGCTGACAATGATTCAGAAGTGGGACAGCAACGTAACCGCCGTACACAGATTATCATAACTCCGAAACTGGATCAGTTCATGGAACTTCTTGACGCTAAACCAGCTCAGTAAGTAGTCATTGAACAAAATCGATAACATTAAATCCTGCCCTTCTGAGGTCCTGCCAAAAAGAAGGGTAGGATTTTTTTACGACATCAACATCATCAATCTGTACTGTATAACCACGTAACGATAATGGTGCGAGCGACATGGCAATACGATGATCATTATAAGAATGAAACGATAATGTATCGCTGAAACTGTTTGTTTTTCTAAGTTCCTCTTCCATTGCCACAAGTCTGTCAGACTCCTTGTATCGTAGGTTTTCCAATCCAGAAAACTGTGGTTTCATGCCAAGTCCCTTGCATGTTGCCATTACTGTTGGAGCGATGTCAGGACAATTACGGAAAGAAATAGGCATTTCGTCCATTGGCTGTTGGCTAGTTTTCTTTATGATAAGGTCATTGCCAACAAATTCGGAAGCAACATTAAATGATTTGTAGATATCCATGATGGTTTTATCACCCTGCAGACTGTCTTTATTCATTTCTTTCAAGACAACTTCAGCATCAGGGTCTTCGCTTAATGCAACAATCTCATACCAATAGGACGCAGCACTCCAGTCTTTTTCTATGATGATGTCGTGAGGTACGTATTCTTGTGGTTTTACTATCAAGATATTGGACTCTGTCCATTCTGTTTCAACACCAAACTCTTTCATCAACCACATTGTAACATCTATATATGGTTTTGATGCGATTTCATCGTTAAGTTTTATTGAAAGTCCATTCTTTAATACAGGTGCAATAAGTAGTAGTGCAGACACGAATTGTGAAGAGATGTTGCTGGAGATTTCCACCATTCCACCATCAAACTTTTTACCAGTAATCTTGAGCGGAGGGAATCCCGTTTTTTCCAAATATCTGATGTCTGCTCCGAGAGATTGCAAGGCATTGACAAGTGCTCCGATAGGGCGGCATCTCATCCTCTCGTTGCCAGTCAGAATAAAATCTCCCCCCTGAATAGCGAAATAGGCTGTAAGAAAACGCATTGCCGTACCACAATTACCAATATCGATGGTCTGTGGAGAGTCCATTTTTTTTGCATTAAGTGCCTCAGCAATGATTTGGGTGTCATCACAGTAGGAAAGATTTTTGATGATAAAATTCTTTTTACACAAAGCACTTATCATCAATGCCCTATTGCTGATACTCTTAGATGCAGGCAATATTACTTCTGCCTTCATTTTTTTTGGTGCAGTGATTTTGTATTTCATCAATGCAAAGGTACAACAAAACGTATAACTCTAAAATAATTTTATTATTTTTTGTTTTTATCTTTTCTTTATTGTAATTTTGCAGACCGATAAAAAAATACCGAAATCACAAACTAATACATTTATATTTCAAATTAATTATGCGTTTAAAAATTAAATTTGTCCTTTTGGCATTTTGTTGTGCGCAGTTTTCTTTTGCCCAAACTGTTATGTCAAAAATGAATTTTTTTCGTATTTCGCTGACGTTATTGTGTTTACTTATCACAACAGCAATATCAGCAGATACGCTGAAGGGAACAGTTAAGGATGCAGATGGTAAACCCATCATCGGTGCGACAATCGTCGAGAAGGGTACTACAAATGCTACCACCTCAGACTTTAACGGTGAGTTTAGTCCGAATGTTTCCTCAAAAAGTCATGTAATTGTTTCTTACATTGGTATGTATTCTCAGGATGTCAACGTAAGCGGCAAGTCAAACATTAACGTTGTGCTGATAAATGGTGGAGGTGAGGAGTCAGAGATGACAGAAAACACCTTTACCTTTACCGAAACTCAGTTGGGTGAAAATGATGATATGTCACAAAACGTGAGTATCGTCGGAAGTTCGTCGAACATTTATGCCAGTAATGTGGGGTACAGGTTCAGTCCGATGCGTTTCAAGTATCGTGGTATGAACCCGAAGTACAATGATATTTATATCAATGGCAACCCCATGAACGATCTTGAAAGAGGTTCTTTCGGGTATTCTCTCGTAGGTGGTCTTAACAATCAGACTCGTGGTGTAGAAAGTACATTGCCTTTTGAAGACAACACCTATGCAATGGGTGGTATGGCAGGAAGTAACAATTACAATTTCCGTCCAAGCAGTTTCGCCAATGGTCACAAAGCTTCCATAGCAGGTGCCAACAGAAACTATACTGTTCGTGGTATGTACACGTACAACACTGGACTTATGGAAAATGGTTGGGCATTCTCTGGTGCTGTGACCTATCGTTGGGCACAGCGTGGTTATGTAAAAGGTACGTTCTATAATGCCCTCTCTTATTTCTTGGGAGTGGAAAAGCGTATCAATGACCACCATAGTCTTTCATTCGTAACTTGGGGTAACCCAACGGAACGCTCTACACAGGGTGCTTCCACTGATGAAGGTTACTGGTTGGCAAACAGCTATACCTACAACCCTTACTGGGGTTATCATGATGGCAAGGTGCGTAATTCACGTATTGTAAAAGATTATGCTCCGACAGGTTTGTTTACTTGGGATTGGAAGATAAATGACAACACAAAACTCACTACAACACTGTCTGGTCGCTACAGTATGTATAGCACAACAAAGTTGAACTACAACAATTCTGAAAACCCACAGCCGGACTATTACAAGAAGATGCCAAGTAATTTCTATAACGTATGGGATATAGATAGTCCTAACCGTACCTTACAGAACCTACGTGACTGGCAGACAGCTTATGACTATTTTACCTATTCTGAAGCAAACAGACAGATAAACTGGAATCAACTATATGCTTCTAATGAGTCTGCCAACAAGGCTGGCATTGATGCTATGTATTACCTACAGGCACGACATAACAATGTCTTCAACCTAACACTCGCTTCAAACATTCAGCATCAGATAAACAAGAATCACAAGTTGACAGGTGGTATCTCACTGCAGAAAAATGTTGGCTACCATTACTATACTATTGATGATTTGCTCGGTGCTAAGTCTTTCCACAATATCAATACTTATGCTTCCAGCAATTATGGTACTGGTTCTACTCAGCTCATGTATGATATGCGTGATGGCGGAAAGATGGTCGGAGAAGGTGATAAGTTTATGGCTGATTACAATATCTTGACAAACAAAGCAAACGCATGGGCTACATTTGCTGGCGACTATCGGGCAATGCATTATTACCTGAGTGGTAGAATTGGTGGTACTACGATGCAACGTGATGGTAAGATGCAGAACGGACTTGCTCCAACCAACTCTTTCGGTAAGAGTGGAACAGCAAAGTTCCTTGATGGTGGTGGAAAGGCAGGTGCTTTCATTACCCTTGGCAGAGGTCATTCGTTATCTCTTGGATGTGGATTCGAGACAATGGCACCTATAGCAAGTACAGCTTTTGCTGCCCCAGAAGTAAATAACGATTTTGTTAATAACCTGAAGGTAGAGAGAATTTTCTCTTCTGAAGTATCATATCAATATCAGAGTGCGTGGCTGAAAGTAAATCTCATGGGATACTATAGTCAGACTAAGGATGGTACAGAGTGGTTGCCATTATACTTCGATGATGCCAACTCTTTCTCATACATGTCTTTAACAGGAATTGACAAAGAGTATTACGGAGCCGAACTGGGTGCAAAAATAAAGATAACATCTGCTTTTGATGTAAACTTGCTTGGAACTATCGGTGAAGCTAAATATACGAAAGATGTGGATGTACGTTATCTGATGTCAACGAAAGGTACATACGATGATGACCTTGCACACATCAAGGGCATGCGTGAAAGTGGCACGCCATTGACAGCTGCAAGCCTTGGATTGAGTTATCATGCAAAAGGATGGTATCTTGATTTGTACGGAAACTACTACGATCGTATCTATCTGTCTTATTCTCCTACTTATCGTTTCGAGAGTACAGCAGCAGCAAATGACCTGATTACCAATACAGGTGAATTTGATTACGACAAGGCTTCGCAAGCAAAAGGAAACGGAGGTTTCATGCTTGATGCAAGTATCGGACGTTCTATTTATGTAAAGAAAGGCTCTCTTTCTGTAAACCTCATGCTTACTAACATCCTGAACAAACGTGACTTCTGTACAGGTGGTTACGAACAGAGTCGTGCCGACTACACTAGCAGTGGTAATGCACGTACTTACGTGTTCAGTATGAATCCGAAAAAATACTATGCTTATGGCATTAACGGTATGTTCATTGTTACATATAGATTCTAAGAAGGAGACAGAGTTATGAAAAATATAAAGTATTTTACATTCAGTTTGATGTTCATCATGACAGTTTGTATGACAAGCTGTATGGATAAGGATTGGGATACCCCTAACACTGAAGGTGTATATGGTAACAATGATTTGAAGAAGACAAATGTCATCACTATCGCAGACCTAAAGAATATGTATAAGAGTCAGATTTTGACTGATTATGCTTATGAACAGGTAACAGAATCAATGCAGTTATTGTGTGTTGTGACAGGAAATGACATAGGTGGAAACATGTACAGCGAGATTGCCGTTCAAGATGAAACAGGAGCAATCATCATCGCTATCTCTCAAGGCGGTATCTGGGGATATCTTCCTCTTGGTACTGAGATATTGGTTGAACTGCAAGGATTATATGTTGGTAACTACGGTCTGCAGGCAGAGATAGGGACTCCTTATACTAATTCTTCGGGAAACACTTATGTGTCACGTATGAGTCCTATGCGCTGGCAACAACATTTCAAGATTACAGGAGAGGTTTATCGTTATGATGAGAATTGCTCTGGTGTGGATCCCGAGAATTATGTCTATGGGCCAATTACATTTGCAGAAGGCTCAGAAAAGACATCTTGGGATTTGTTCAAGGATGCTGGATTGCTGGGAGAACTGAAGAATGTGACCTTCAAAGAAGGTGGCAAGACTACATGGGCTACACCAAATGTAGGTTCTGGTTCAAAATCTCTCTATTTCGTAGAACAGAGTTCCTCCGTAATGGTTTATACAAGCAATTATGCTAAATTCTGTGCAGACACAATACCAGCAGGAAAGGTTAACATACGCGGTACGGTGAAACGCTACAAGAGCAACTGGGAATTTATCCTGCGTTCTATTGATGATTGTGATGAGTTATTAGATAAGTAAAAACAAATAAAAATACAAAATACAATGAAAAAGATTAAGTTTTTAGTATTCGGTTTACTCAGCTTGATGTTTGTAGCATGTGCTGATGTTCCAGAACCATACGACAATCCTTCACAAGGCGATTTGCCTTATCTGAGCGGAAATCTTAATAAAGGATGGACAACATTTATTTCTACGGAGATAGGCTCTGGTGAAAATCCTTGGGATCAAGGCTCTTCATACGTTCAGGCAACGGGTTATCAGGACTGGGATGGAACAGGGTCAAAGTCTAACAAGGAGGTTGCAGGTTATCTCATTTCTCCAGCTTTGAAGACTAATTCTCTTTCAGGCGATGTTGTCATCTGCTTTGACTACACTATCCGTTATTTTGACAGAGTACCTGGTTGGGAAAATTATCACAAAATCTTCATATCTAATGATTATGATGGTAAGGACTTTGAATCTGCAACATGGGAAGAAATTCTTTGGACTCCAGTAGGCTCAAGTTATTCTGACTGGACACTCTACACTTCTGGAAACATTGCCGTTCCTGCAGACTATGTAAATAAGGAAAAGGTGTATGTGGCATTGTCATTCTATGCTCCTGAGTCTTCTTCTACAACATGGGAGTTGCAGAACTTTGAGATGAAAGAAGGTAAAGCAGAACCTAAGCCAGTACCTTCTGATGATTATCTGAATCAAGACTTCACCATTTCACAGGGTAAGTTTATGGTAAAGCATGTCAGTGGTGAATTCACTGATGTATGGACACAAAGTGCATCTTATGGTATGGTAGCAAAGGCTTATGACGGACAAAAGTACGTTGCGGAAAGTTGGTTGGTTTCTCCAGAAATAGACCTTGCAGAGGCAACATCACCAGTAATGACTATCAATCAGGCAATCAATTATCTTTCTGGTACTCCTCACGATGGAGTCTTAGATGTTTATGCTTCTGACACTTATACAGAAGGTGGAGAAATAAATAAGGCAGACTGGAAGAAAGTAACTGTTGTTGGATGGCCGACATCTGATAGCTGGACATTCTCAGAGGCAACGGCAGACCTTTCCGCTTTTGTAGGTAAGAAGATGTTCCTTGCTTTCCAATATGCAAGTACAGAGAAGACAGAACCAACATGGGAAATAAAGTCTGTAAAAGTATCTGAAGGTTCTGCTCCAGTGCCACCTCATCCATCAGAAGAAGGTAGCGGTACATACGAAGACCCATACACCATTGCTGGTGCACAGGCTCATCAGTCAGGAAATGGATATGTAAAAGGTTATATCGTAGGTTTCATACCAGGTCAGAAATTGGCAGAAGCAGTATTCGGAACTGATGGTGCTGTTGCTTCAAACATCATCATTGCAACTTCTGCAGATGAAACAGATATAAGCAAATGTCTTCCTATTCAGTTAGTTGGTGGCTCTGCTGTTCGTACAGGCATTAACCTCATGGATAACGCAGGAATGTATAAGAAAGAACTTCTTATCTATGGCTCTTTGGAGAAATACTTCGGTGCTGCTGGTTTGAAGGGCACAACATACGCAGAGTGTGATGGTAAGACATTCGGAACAAAGCCAGGTGATGATCCAAAGCCTGTAGGTGAAGGTTACTTTATGGACTTCAAGACAACAGGTTCACAGGGTGACTGGACTATTGAAGACAAGACACTGCCAGAAGGACTGACTTACGTATGGAACTTCGATTCAAGATACGGTATGAAAGCATCTGCTTACATTTCCAAATGCCTTGCTGCTGAAAGTTGGCTAATCTCTCCTGCTATCAATTTGCCATCAGGTGTAAGTACACTTACAATACACGAGGCAATGAATCAGTTGAAGGGTGGTAACCGTGCTGACCATGTAAACGTGATGGTTTCTACAGATAAGGCAAACTGGTCGGTAGTGAACATGGCAGGTTGGCCTGCTGGTACAGATTGGACCTTCGGTGATTATACTGCCGACTTCTCAACCTATGCAGGCAAGACTATCTATCTCGCCTTCAAATATACGAGTACGGATTCTTGTGCACCGACATGGGAAGTGGAGAAACTCTCTATTCAGTAAAATAATAGTATTGTATTTTAAGATAATCCAGAAAAGGCCTGCACATTTGTTGCAGGTCTTTTTATTTGCATAAAAGCAAACAATATAGTACCTTTGTCACAATAATTTAGATATTATGAGAAGACATAAACTACGGACAATATGGAATAATCTAATTTTCTTCGTTTGCTGTATGTTGGTAGTTAACTGCAGCGATGGAGATGACGGTGGTGGTGGTGACACCCCCCATGAAGGTAACATAAATGCCAATAACGTGCTTACGGAACAACATACGGCTTCGGTATCTGATGCGAAAGCTTTGAAAATAGCAAAGCGTCTTGAAGTACCAAAACTTAAAGGTGCCGGAAACTATTTCATCATCCATGAATCAAATGACATTGGTGTAAACTTCGTAACGGAGTGGGACTACGAACTAGACACACAGCGTTGGAGTGCTTTTACCATGTATTATTTTGGTAAAAACAATACTAATGTGTCTGGAACTGCTGGCAGATATGATGAATATCTCTGGGATGAAGATATAGAAGAGAAATATTATACCAAAAGAGACTATTTTTACGGAAGTGGTTATGACCATGGACATGTGCTAGCATCTTATGACCGCCAGACATCTACAGCAGCAAACCGTCAGACATTCTATATGACCAACATGCAACCAATGTGGAATAGATTCAATGCCGGTATATGGGGAAAGATGGAAGGCAAAGTCAGAAGTTGGAACACTTTCAAACAGGGTTCATCATGGTTTGCTGACACACTTTACGTTGTACGTGGCGGTACCATCGACAAGTCAGAACATATAATAGAACGTGTCGGAGGGCATCTAATAGTTCCAAGGTATTATTATATGGCAGTGCTCTGCAAGAATCACAAGACGGGTGTAGAAAATAATTATGGATATAAAGCTATGGCATTTTGGATAGAGCATGAGAATATAAATCGAGTAAACAACGATTTGCAGGATTATGTTATTTCTATAGATGAATTGGAGAAAAAAACAAAAATAGACTTTTTCTGCAATCTACCAGATTACATAGAGGATGCTGTGGAAAAAGATGTGGTTTTGTCTGCATGGAACTGGTGAAAATATCATGGAGAATATTGATAAAAAAAACGTTTTGCTTGGACTGACATTGCATGAACTGCAGGCACTTGTCATAGAATTTGGGATGCCTGCATTTACTGCAAAGCAGATAACACAGTGGTTATATCAAAAGCAGGCTGTGTCTTTTGACGATATGACAAATATATCGAAAGCAAATCGTCAGATATTGGAAGAACATTGCGTCATTGGAAGAATGGAGCCTATAAAGACACTTGTCTCCAAAGATAAGACCGAGAAATACCTCTTCCCCACCATTGATGGACAATATGTCGAGACGGTGATGATTCCTGACCATGACCGTGCAACTCTTTGTGTTTCATGTCAGATAGGATGTAAGATGAACTGTCTTTTCTGCCAGACAGGGAAGCAGGGTTTTCATGGCGACCTCACTCCTGCCGATATACTCAACCAGATAATAAGTGTCAACAGCCGACTTATCGAAGATGGTAAGACACCACTTACCAACATTGTTTATATGGGACAAGGAGAGCCTTTGGACAACTTGGACAATGTCATGAAGACACTTGACATCCTTACGGCAGATTATGGGTGGGCATGGAGTCCAAAAAGAATAACGGTAAGTACGTGTGGCATTAAGAAAGGACTACGTAGATTTCTCGAAGAAAGCGAATGTAATCTTGCAATATCTCTACACTCTCCTATACATGAACAGAGAGAGAGTCTTATGCCAGCAGAAAAAGCATATCCTATGGATGCGATGATAAAAGATCTGATGCATTATTTTCCTCGTAATGAACGTGAGGTAAGACAACGTCGTCTGTCTTTTGAATATATCGTTTTTGATGGTTTTAACGATAGTAATCTGCATCTTAAAGAACTTGTAAAATTGTTGTCACCACTGGATTGTAGAATAAACCTTATACGTTGGCATCGTATTCCAGATATAGACATGAATACATCTGATGAAAAACGTCTTGAGACGATGCGCGACTATCTTACAGCACACGGAATCTTCACTACTATTCGTGCATCACGTGGAGAAGATATCTTTGCAGCTTGTGGACTACTTTCTACAGCAGAGCAAAGATGAAAAATTTGTAAACAGACAAGTCATATTGTTAGAAAGCAATATACATGCGTCTTGATTTTCAAATCTTTTATTATCTTTGCACAAACAAAATAAATATATCATCATTATGGGAAAAATAAAGGTTGCCATCACACAAGGTGACACCAATGGTATAGGTTACAAACTTATTTTCAAAGCATTTGAAGATCCTACTATCTTTGATTTGTGTATTCCTATCATCTACGGTAATCCAAAGCTTGCTGCTTATCATCGCAATTATTATGAATCGCCAACAGCCTTTCATATCGTTCAAAATACAGACGAGGCACAGGAAGGACAGTTAAATCTCTTGGCTGTACATGATGAGGAGTTGAAAGTAAGCATGGGGGGCAGCAACGAAGAAAGTCGTCAGGCTGCGCGTTTAGCATTCGATACTGCATTAGAAGACTTTAACAAGGGTTGTTTTGATGTTTTGATTAACAGTCAAACACTTCCGGGTTACATAGGATGCAATGTAAATCAACTATATGTGTCCGACAATTTCCGTGTGATGACAGTTTCAAACAAGAAAAATCTAAAGGATATCCCTGCAGATATTACAAAAGAAAATGTTATTGCAAGAGCCAAAAAACTTATGGAATTGCTTAAGACAGACTTCCGTATATCCAATCCACGAATTGCGCTTCTTGCAATGAATGCTGACGAGAGTACAGAAGAGAAGGAAATTCTGCGTCCTGCCATAGACGAGTTATTCGATGAGGGAGTACAATGTTTTGGACCATACAATGCGAGTATCTTCTTTTCAGAGGAGATGCAAAAGGACTTTGATGCTGTTCTTGCAATGTATGAAGATCAGTCTATACCTGTCATCGGAAGCAGAGATGCACAGGTAAGTATAGTCTATGATGATGGTACTATGATACAGACAACCTGTTTGCCGTTATGTAGCGAGCATTCTTCATTGTTGCATTCGATATCTACAGCTATCATGGCATATCGCAACCATAAAGCATACGTAGAGGCTGGCAGTAATCCTTTGCCAAAACTATATAAAGAACATAAAGAGGGCGAAGAACATAGAGGACCAAAATTCCAACCATTGGACTTCGACAAAAAAGAAGACATTCCCGTTTCAGAATGAGAGAAAAAATAGATTGTTTTATTCCTAATGGGAATATAGAGAATCATGATGACTTCGTTAAATCGTTACAGTCACACAAATTGGTGCATAAAGTGCATGCACTTGACTTAAAACCTTTATGCAGTAGTGATACCATATTGTCTATAGCAGAGAAGGCAGATGCTGAATTCATACTGCTATGTTTTAAAGCCACACCTTTCAACATTGGTTATTTCGCCATAGACCGTATGCATAGAGTTATCTCTGATTCTGATGCTCTAATGGTATATAGCGACTATTATCAAAAAAACATTATTGATGGCATTTCCACGGTTACAGCGCATCCTGTCATAGACTATCAAGAAGGTAGTCTGCGTGATGATTTCGACTTTGGCAGTTTCATCATGTTGCGCACTTCTGCTCTCAAGGACTATACACCTTCTGATACGTATGAGTATGCTGGTTTTTATGACCTTAGACTTTTCCTTTCACGCAAGGGTACAATATTTCATATCAACGAATATCTATATACGGAAATAGAAGAAGATACGAGGACTAGCGGACAGAAACAATTCGACTATGTAAATCCGACAAATCGCGATGTGCAGATAGAAATGGAGAAGGCATGTACAGCACATCTCGAATATATAAATGCTTTAGTAGATACTTCAAAATACCGCATACCAGATTTTGATGAACAACAGTTTCCTGTTGAGGCTTCTGTTATCATCCCTGTCCGAAATCGAGAACGAACCATCTGCGATGCAGTACGCAGTGCACTGCGCCAGCAATGCGATTTCCAGTTCAATGTTATAGTGGTGGATAATCACTCTACGGACAAGACAACACAATTGTTGAGCGATATGGCAGGTAGTCAACGTATTTCTGACGGAGGACAGCAACAATTGGTGCACATCATTCCAGAACGTGAAGATTTGGGGATAGGTGGCTGTTGGAACCGAGCTGTTGATGACTATCGTTGTGGCAAATTTGCAATACAATTGGATTCTGATGACCTTTTCAGCAGTCCTGATACCCTGCAGACAATTGTCGATACTTTCTACGCACAGCATGCTGCCATGGTCATAGGCAGTTACCGTATGTGTGATTTCGACCTCAACACTCTGCCTCCAGGACTTATTGACCACAAGGAATGGACCGATGAAAACGGACAAAACAATGCTTTACGCATCAATGGACTCGGTGCACCGCGTGCGTTTTATACGAACATTCTGCGAGATATTCATTTCCCAAATACCAGTTATGGTGAAGATTATGCTTTAGGGCTCATTTTCTCACGTAATTATCGTATAGCAAGAATATATAAGGAACTATATCTATGTCGTCGTTGGGATGGTAATTCAGACGCAGCATTAAGCATAGAAAAGGTAAATGCCAACAATCTGTATAAGGATCGTCTGCGCACGCTTGAGATAGTAGCACGCATACAGATGCAGGCGGGAAAGACAGATGTAACAGAAGGTACATCTCTGCAACGCTTTTTCAATAGACAGATAGAAATATGGGAGGAGGTGATGCTTTCATATAATGCTTTGAAACAAGTACAGGTGAAAGAACTGTCTTCAGAAGCTTTTACCATGCTTGCACAGTTCAACCCTGCACGCATCACTTCTACAGGAGCTGATATAGATACAAAGTCATTGTCCGCACGTCCATGTTTCTTATGTGAACACAATAGACCAAAGCAACAGCAGACAATACATTTTGACGATCAATTCGACATACTCGTCAATCCATATCCTATATTGTTGGAACATTTTACTGTTGTAAACAGCAAACATGCTCCACAAAGCATACTTGGATGTTATAAGACTATGTATGCTCTTGTAGAAAAATATCCGGAATTATTGGTGTTCTACAATGGTCCTAAGTGTGGTGCATCTGCTCCTGACCACATGCATTTGCAGGCAGGAACTCGCAACATGGTACCATTACAGAAGGAGTGGCAAATGCTGAGCCGTAATATTCAAGAATTATATTCTATTGATGATGAAAATTGTTTGGGGCTTATCAGCGACTATCCATGTCCGGCATTCCTCATTCATTCCACATCAGCAGAAGGTTATGAAGAACTCTTTGACAGACTTTATCATGCTCTTCCTATCCATGATGATGACACGGAACCAATGATGAACATTCTGCAGTGGATGGATGACGACTCTCATATCACCATCCTCATACCACGTAGCAAACACCGTCCAGACTGCTACTATTACAAAGGTAGCCGACAGATTCTGGTTTCACCGGGAGCATTGGATATGGGAGGCTTGTTCATACTTCCTAGAGAAGAAGATTTTGATAAATTTACTGCAGATATGGCACTATCAATACTTTTGGAATGCAGTATCTCAGAAATAACGAAGAATAATATCATCAGTAATATACAGAACGAAGTCACTGATACCGAAGGTCAGATATTGTCTGTTGTTTCACAAGAAGAACCTACTGTTACCGTAGGCATCGTCAGCGGAGACAAGATTTGTTTCTCTCTTAACGAGCCATATACCGCCAAGGGCGAAGATATCATTGGTGAACAGGTGGTGGAGTTCTCCGAAGGCGCAATTCTGTGGAATGGCAATCAGTATTCCAAATTGTCATTTATACCTAATTCATTATCGTCATCATTCTCTTTGCATAATGTCGTTATCGGAAAGAACTTCCATTGGGAACGTGAAGAAACACAGACGTTCAATGGAACACTTCACATCATTGTAGAATCAGACAAGATAACTGCTATAAATGAGTTACCAATAGAAACCTATCTTACCAGTGTCATATCCAGCGAGATGAAGCCTACATCATCACTTAATTTCCTGAAGGCATCAGCAGTTATCTCGCGTTCATGGCTGTTGGCACAGATAGAGAAACGTCACCGACATGCTGAAAGTAATAATGGTTTCTTCTCATTCAAGAAAAGTGACGAAGAACTCATCAAGTGGTACGACCGCGAAGACCATACAGAATTTGATGTATGTGCAGACGACCATTGTCAGCGTTATCAAGGCATAACAAAGATGGCAGAAGGCAAGGCAGCTGAGGCTGTCGCAGCAACACGAGGGCAAATCCTTATTAGCGATGGAGACATCTGTGATGCACGCTTCTCAAAATGTTGTGGTGGCATCACGGAAGAATTTCAGTATTGTTGGGAAGACAACCCGCATTCATATCTAAAAGCAGTAAGTGACAATCTTGAAGGTATGAAGATGGAAAATAGTAATATTCCTGACCTAACAAATGAAGAAGAAACTGCTCGATGGATTCGTTCAAATGCAGACGCTTTCTGCAATACAAAAGACAAAGACATTCTCTCACAGGTTCTCAACGACTGTGACATGGAAACAACAGATTTCTATCGGTGGAAAGAGGAATATACCGCAGAAGAGATTGCAACCCTCATAAATACTAATCTCAAAGACGACTTTGGTGACATCGTTGATATTCAACCACTGGCACGAGGCAAAAGCGGACGTATATGGAAATTGCGCATCGTAGGAACAAAGAAGCAACTTATCATTGGAAAGGAACTGGAGATACGCCGTGTGCTATCGAAAACACACCTCCTCTCATCAGCATTCATCATTGATAAAAAATACGATAATGGTTCTACACTCCCTTCACGATTTATCCTCATTGGAGCAGGATGGGGACATGGTGTGGGCATGTGTCAAATAGGTGCTGTTGTGATGGGAGAGAAAGGCTTCTCTTACGATGAGATACTGCTGCACTATTATCGTGGAGCAGAGTTAAAACAGATATATAAATAGAGAAAACAATGAAAACAGCGTGGAAGAAAAACCCTTGGAGTTGGGTTCCTTCTCTATATTTCATAGAGGGAGTTCCTTATGCCATTGTCGTCATGGTTGCAGAAATTATGTACAGTCGTTTTGGTATGGGCAATGCTGAAATAGCATTTTACACATCTCTCTTCTATATCCCTTGGGTGATAAAACCATTCTGGAGTCCTTTTGTTGATATATTTAAGACAAAACGTTGGTGGATAGACACCATGCAGTTACTCATTGGTGCTGCACTCGGTGGCATTGCCTTCACCATACCAGGTAGCTTCTGGCTACAAGCTTCTCTGTGTCTTTTCTGGCTCATCGCATTCTCCAGTGCCACTCACGACATTGCTGCAGATGGGTTCTATATGCATGGACTCGACGATAACCAACAGTCATTCTTCGTAGGCATACGCTCTACCTTTTACCGTCTTGCCATGATGTTTGGACAAGGAGCATTGATAGTCCTCGCAGGAACTTTGGAAGTGTTTACACGTGACATTCACTATGCATGGGCTCTAACTTTCTACCTCGCAGCAGGACTACTCATTGTGCTTGGATTATATCACCAATGGGCATTGCCACGTCCAAAATCAGATCATACCATCCACTACGAAGGACAAGAGATGATGATAGAAAAGAAAATGCAAGCAAAACAGATTGTTAACGATTTCATCGACATAGTACGCTCATTCTTCAAAAAAGACGGCATCGTCTTTGCACTTATGTTCATCCTTCTTTATCGCGTACCAGAAGGTATGCTGGTAAAGATGTGTCCACTCTTTCTCGTTGACCCTGTTGACAAAGGAGGGCTCGGCTTGTCTCCACAAGATATCGGATTCGTACTCGGTACCATAGGAGTCGTAGGACTCACCATAGGAGGCATACTTGGAGGACTTTATTCTTCTATACGCGGATTGAAGAAATCACTGTGGCTCATGGTATGCGCCATCACCCTGCCAGACATCGTCTATGTCATCCTCGCCTATCTGCAGCCTTCATCGTTATTGCTCATAAACGTGTGTATCTTCTTCGAGCAATTTGGTTATGGTTTCGGTTTCACGGCATATATGCTCTATCTCATATACTTTTCACAAGGAGAACAGAAGACATCTCACTATGCCATCTGCACAGGACTCATGGCACTCGGCCTGTTGGTGCCTGGCATGATAGCAGGATGGCTACAGGAGTTAGTAGGCTACAACACTTTCTTCATCATCGTCATGTTCCTCTGTATCATCACCTTTGTCGTCTCCGCACTCGTGAAGATAAACCCCACCTTCGGTAAACAAGATAAAAGTACAAATTGAATATTAATACATCGTGTTGCATATCGTTGACACAACAATATAGCCTATGAAAATACCCGATTTGATCGTTGACTTAGCATTGATACTTGTCACCGCTGGTATAGTAACACTTGTCTTTAAGAAGTTAAAACAGCCATTGGTGCTCGGCTATATTGTGGCAGGATTCCTTGTGTCACCGCACATGCCATATACACTTTCTGTTGTAGATTCTGGCAATATAGAACTGTGGGCAAACATAGGAGTCGTATTCCTTCTGTTTGCTTTAGGTTTAGACTTTTCGTTCAAAAAGATTTCCAAGATGGGTGTCGCCCCCATCATCGCTGCAGTAACAATCGTTTTCTGCATGATTCTAATAGGAGTCGGTGTCGGAAACATCTTTGGATGGCAACGAATGGACTGCGTTTTCCTGGGAGGTATGCTCGCCATGAGTTCCACCACAATCATATACAAAGCCTTTGACGATATGGGGCTACGGCAGCAGAAATTTGCATCCATGGTCATGAGCGTCCTCATTCTTGAAGACATCCTTGCCATCGTCCTCATGGTCATCCTCTCAGCGATGGCACAAGGAGCCGTCAGCGGAAGTGACCTCTTTCATAGTATTCTGCAGATAGGTTTCTATGTCGTCCTCTGGTTTGTAGTAGGAATATTCCTCATACCACTTTTTCTGCGTGCCACACGTAAACTTATGACCAGCGAGACACTGCTTGTAGTAGCACTTGCCTTCTGTTTTCTTATGGCAGTAGTAGCACACAAGGCGGGATTCTCCTATGCCTTTGGAGCATTCATCATGGGTAGCATCCTGTCTGAGACCATCGAAGCCGACAAGATAGAAAAACTCGTTGCACCTGTAAAAGACCTCTTCGGAGCTATCTTCTTCGTATCAGTGGGAATGATGGTAGAACCAAACATATTGGTAGAATATGCACTACCAATCCTCGCCATCGTCCTCGCCATCATCATAGGTCATGCCCTGTTCAGCAGCACAGCATATTTCATCTCTGGACAACAATTGAAAGATGCCGTCCGATGCGGATTCTCCATGTCGCAAATAGGAGAGTTTGCTTTCATCATCGCCACACTAGGACTCTCTCTGGGAGTAATCAGCAAATTCCTATATCCAGTTGTAGTGGCAGTCAGCGTTATCACCACATTCCTCACGCCATACATGATAAAGGCAGCGCCATGGGCATATTCAAGACTGGAGAAACATCTGCCAGAAAACATCCTTAATGCCATAAAGAAACTTTCTACCAATAGTAAAGATACAGATGAACCGAAGGAACACCTTTGGAAGACATATATCATGCAGGCAGTAAAGAACCTTGCTATCTTCACCGTCATCTGCGTTGCCATATATATATTCTGCTATTACTTTGTAACTCCTATCCTTGATGCTATACTGCCAGGTACATGGGCAGATTGGGCTAAGATTTTTATAACACTCTTATGCCTTTCTATATTCCTTAGGGGAATAATAATGAAAAAGATACGCAACGACTGTTACCACCAGCTATATAATCAGAGGAAGATAAACAGACCCATCCTCTTTCTCATCATAGCAACGCGTTTCCTTTATGCTATCCATATCGTTGCCTTCGTCATCTACACATGGAAACACCTCAACTACTGGTGGTTGTTCACGTTGTCAACGGTCATAATCTTCATCATAGCATCCTCTCAAAAACTGCGTCAGAATGGCAAAGGATTGGAACGTATCTTCATGCGCAATCTCAATGCCCGAGAGTCCATGGCAGTTGTCAAAGGCAGTGTCGAACCCGCATACAGCCAAAGACTGCAGAGCAAGAATATCCATATCACCGATATCGTCATCCCTGACGATAGTCGTTGCTGCGGACAACCACTAAAGACACTTGACTTCGGAGCACGATTCGGAGTCAGTCTCAGCAGCATCTTGCGAGGGTCACAGCGTATCAACATCCCAACTGGCGATACTATTCTCTTCCCTGGAGATAAGATACAGGTCATAGGTTCAGACGAACAGCTGATGACACTCAACAAACATCTTATGACAGACATCTTCCCCGAAGACCTCGAGATAGAAAAACGCGAGATGGTGCTCCGTCAGTACCAACTCACAGAAGGCGCAGCACTCATAGGTAAGAAACTCTCCGACAGTGGCATACGCGAGAGATACAACGGTATGCTCATAGGCATAGACGAAGGAGGTGAAAACCTCACCACGCCAGATCCAAAACGCAAGTTCCGTCTCGACGATATCATTTGGATAGTAGGAGAAGAAAAGTCACTCCGTTCCCTGCAGGAAGAACTGTTGTGAAACCGTATAAAAGGTCAACAGTCAACCGTATAACCGCAAATGAAAATAAGCCTCTCGCAGATTTTTATTTGACAAAAACAAGAAAAACAGCTTGTATTTATTGTTTCCATCTTGTAGATGGCTTGTGTTATGTTTATGTCTGCTCGTCTGCAAGCAAGCTTTCACGCCCATCCACAAACATCCCACTGTGGCATGCCACCACTTAACAATAAATCCAAGCAAAAAACAACGCTTTGCTAAAAACAATTTTAAGTCAAAAGACAAAGGACTACAGTCTAATGTTTGATGGCTATTTGAAAAGTTTTTACTGTTTTTTGCATGAAAGATAAGGAGCCCCGTTCGGGCGATGATGAAGTTGAACAAATTTATCTGTAAGCTTGTCTCACAAGGAAATTTGTTCGGATTCAGCATCAATGGCTGATGATATACAGACATCTTT
>JAGHTI010000087.1 GCA_018065415.1 Candidatus Equicola stercoris | reverse complement strand
GCAAGGACCTCGAAGCCGAGTATGCCAAATACGGTGTGCGCGTGGAATGGGTTCCGCTCGACAATCTCATCGGTGGTTACGGTGCCGCCCTCTGTATGACTCAGGTGCTCAATCGAGGTAAATAATCGCAATTCCTGCAAATCTAAGAAATTATAAATCATCCGCCTGTACATATGTTTTTTACATACTGAGAATCCTTGAAGTAAAAATTAATGCACTCTATGCTTTCTAATAATTAAAATCTAAAATAATTATATTCTTGCGCTCCGTTGGATGCTCAGGCGAAAATAAATTTTCGGAATTTTTTTTGTTTCTGTTTTCGGTTTGTTGTAATTTTACCTGCGGTGAACTGACGACGAAATGAGAGCAGAGATAAACTCGTTTATAGTTTGCCGAATTGAGGAGGAAGAAAAGGATGAACATCCTTAAATTAGGCTACATCAAGACAATGCACTAACTTTAACTTCGTTGAAATTACACGGCACCTCAGTACTACCTACAAACTACGTTTTACTTTTATTGACACAACAATTCACTGAAATAAATTTCATGCCTTTTTGTTTCAATAAAAGAGCAGACATTGAGTATGTATGCTTGCGACAACTGGAGGTTTATCTCCACAAAGGAGTGCAAATTTATTTGCATTTAAATGGAATTTATTTGGTAGTACATTCGGTTTGTTGTAATTTTGACCCCGCGAATTAAATTCTATAAGAATTTTGAGACTATTAGATAAGATAGAAATACCATGTGACCTGCGTAGGCTTAACGTGAACCAATTACCTCAGGTGTGCGATGAGTTGAGACAGTTTCTCATTGAAGAACTGGCGAACAATCCTGGGCATCTTGGTTCTTCGCTGGGCACGGTGGAGATGACAGTTGCTCTGCATTACGTGTATAACACACCAAAAGACAAGTTGGTGTGGGATGTGGGGCATCAGGCATACGGTCATAAGATTCTAACTGGCAGACGGAAGATATTTGCTACTAATAGAAAGTTCGGTGGACTGCGTCCATTCCCAACACCTATGGAAAGCGAATATGATACCTTTGTATGCGGTCATGCCAGCAACTCTATCTCTGCCGCACTGGGCATGGCTGTGGCAGCAAAGAAATTGAAAAAGAAACCAGAACATGTTGTTGCGATTATCGGCGATGGTGCCATGAGCGGTGGTCTGGCATACGAAGGTCTCAACAATGCTTCACAATATCCTAATGACATGCTTATCATTCTCAATGACAACAATATGAGCATCGATAGGAGTGTCGGGGGAATGAAGGACTATCTGCTGCATCTCAACACAAACAAAAATTATAACAAGATACGTTTCAAGATTTCCAACTGGTTACACAACCGTGGCATGCTGGATGAGCAGAGAAAGAAATCCATAATACGTTTCAACAATGCCATAAAGTCGTTGCTGTCGCAGCAGCAGAATATCTTTGAGGGCATGGACATACGCTATTTCGGTCCTATTGACGGACATAACGTCATCGAGATGGTGCGTGTTCTGAAAGAAATAAAGAATATGACTGGACCGAAAATCCTTCACATTCATACTGTGAAAGGCAAGGGATACAAGCCAGCAGAGGAAAATCCGACCATCTTCCATGCACCTGGAATGTTCGACCCTGATACGGGAGAACGTATTGCAGAAAACAATACAGAGCAACCATTGAAATACCAGGAGGTGTTTGGGCGAACACTTCTCGAACTGGCACAACAGAATGAAAAGATAATAGGTGTCACCCCTGCCATGCCTTCGGGATGCAGCATGAACATCTTGATGAAGGAGAAGCCAGAAAGGACTTTTGATGTCGGCATAGCAGAGGGTCATGCAGTAACATTCTCCGGTGGAATGGCGATAAACGGGCTAATCCCTTTCTGCAACATATACAGTTCTTTTGCTCAACGTGCATACGACAATATCATCCATGACGTAGCAATGCTTAATCTCCCTGTAGTGATATGCCTTGACAGGGCTGGCATTGTTGGTGAAGATGGTGCGACTCATCATGGGGCTTTCGACATGGCTTACCTACGCCCGATACCAAACATCACCATCTGCTCACCAATGGACGAGACGGAACTGCGGAAGATGATGTACACGGCACAACTGCCAGGGAAAGGTACTTTCGTGATACGCTACCCACGAGGGAAAGGAGAACTCTTAGACTGGCACTGCCCATTTGAAGAGATTCCTGTGGGAAAAGGAAGAAAACTGCAGGATGGCAACAAGACTGCCGTGCTGTCAATAGGTCCGATAGGATATAATGTACAGAAAGCACTGCAGACCATACCTGACGTAGCTCATTACGATATGCGTTTTGTGAAACCACTTGACGAAGAATTGCTACATGAAATAGGAAAAAGGTACAAGACTATCGTAACGGTGGAAAATGGTGTGAGAAACGGCGGTATGGGCTCTGCCGTAACGGAATGGCTGCAGGACAATGGGTATGAAACGCATGTAGTGCGCATGGGACTGCCAGATGAATTTGTGGAACACGGAAGTGTAAACGAATTGATGAAACTTGTAGGTTTGGATGAAGAATCCATTGCCGAACAAATAAACAGACTGATATGAAAATCATTATTTCCGGTGCAAACAGTATAGGAATACATCTTGCCAAACTACTCAGCAGAGACAGAGAGGACATCGTTCTTATCGATGATAACGAAGAAACGTTATCAGGTATGTCGAATGACCTTGATCTGATGACCGTCAACGCCTCGCCTACAAGCATACAGACATTGAAAGAAGCAGGAATAGCAAATGCCGACCTCTTTGTTGCTGTACAGGCGGATGAAAATGTCAACACTGCCAGTTGCAGCATTGCCAAGGCATTGGGAGCAAAGAAGACCATTGCCCGAATAGACAATCCAGAATACATGTCGCCTGAAGTACAAAAAGTATTCACGGACATTGGCATCGATGACCTTATCTATCCGGAACTGCTGGCTGCTAATGACATAGTGAAAAGTCTGAAATTCAGTTGGGCACGTCTGAGATGGGATGTTTATAATGGAGAACTCATCATGCTTGGCATAAAATTACGTGAGGGTTGTGAGATATTAAATCAAACACTCATGGAACTGGCACGGCATAATGAACCTTTCCATATTGTTGCCATCAAACGGAAAGGGCATACACTGATACCGAAAGGCGGTGACCAACTTATGCTGGGTGACATAGCATATTTCATGACGGTGAAAGAAAAAATACCTTATATCAAAAAACTTGTCGGGAAAGACGGATATGAGGATGTGAAAAATGTCATTATCATGGGTGGGGGTAAGACTGCTGTGAGAACAGCAAAACTGATACCCGACAATATGAATGTCAAGATAATTGAGAAAGATGAACATCGTTGTGAGAAACTCAATGAACTCATAGACAGGGAAAACGTACTCGTCATCAACGGTGACGGACGTGACCTTTCATTGTTGTCCGAAGAGGGGATAAAGAATACTCAGGCATTTATCGCACTGACAAACAATACCGAAACAAATATATTGTCATGTCTTGCTGCCAAACGTTTTGGTGTAAGAAAGACGGTGGCGATGGTGGACAACATTGATTATGTAAGTATGGCAGAAAGTCTTGACATCGGTACTCTTGTCAACAAACGCACAATATCAGCAGGACATATTTATCAGATGATGCTGCAGGGAGAAGTGCGAAATGTCAAGTTTATGATGACCGCCCATGCGGATGTTGCCGAATTTATCGTACATGAAGGAGCAAAGATAACGAAGAAACTCGTAAAAGACCTCAAACTCCCAGCAGAGATGACCATTGGCGGTTTGGTTCGCAACAATGTCGGAACACTGGTAAATGGTAACACACAGATATTGCCAGGTGACCGCGTGGTGGTATTTTGCTACGAGACGATGATAAGAAAGATTGAAAAATTATTCCACTAATCATCACTGACAAAGATGAGAAACTTAAAACTCGTTTCCAAAATCATAGGCATACTGCTCTATTTTGAAACAGTAATGATGCTTCTCTGCGGTATCATCTCCGTATGCTACGGAGAAGATGACATGTTGCCTTTCCTTATTTCATTTATTGTCACCGCTATTGTCGGTTTTATGTTTATGAGATATGGACGAGATGCAGACGATTATCTTACACGCCGTGACTCCTATCTTGTAGTCACAGCCTCATGGTTGGTATTCTCCCTTGCTGGAACAATGCCGTATCTGCTGAGCGGATATATAGATAATTTTACAGATGCATTTTTTGAGGCTATATCTTGCTTTACCACTACTGGTATATCTGTTTCAGATTTACAGAAATCACACGGATTGATTTTCTGGCAATCATTAACACAATGGATAGGAGGTTTAGGAATAGTATTCTTTACCATAGCCATCATACCATCTTTTACTGATGGTGACATAAAGATATTTGCTGCAGAGGCTACCGGCATATCGAAATCGAGAGTACACCCACGCATCACAACAAATGCACGATGGATATGGGCTACATATCTTTCTGTTACTGCTGCATGTTCTATCTGCTTATGGTTGGCCGGTATGGACGTCTTTGACAGTATAAACTATGCTATGGTCACTACTGCCTCTGGTGGTAATACTCCGTATGGCGGGGGCATTGCAATGTTTAATTCTGCAACAATAGAATATATTGAGATTGTCTTTATGTTCCTTGCAGGTATAAACTTCACATTATTATATACTCTCCTGTTCCGTTTCAAGATAAAGACTTTTTTCAAAGATAATGAGATACGGTTTTTTGTTGGGGTACTGATAACAGCAACAATAATCGTATTTATTATGCTGTTGACAAAACGTGGCTGGGATGTGGAACATGCCTTCCGTGCCTCGTTGTTTGAGGTTACATCAATAATTTCTTCTACAGGACTATGCAGTGAAGATACGGGAACATGGCCTGCCTTTACATGGTTCATACTGGCATTCTGTATGATTATGGGAGCATGTGCCGGCAGTACCAGTGGCGGAATAAAGAGTGTACGTGTGCTCATGCTTCTTAAATTGGCACGCAATGAGTTCAAGCATATATTACATCCTAATGCCATATTGCCAGCAAGGCTAAACGGACACATGATGACACGCGGGAACAAGGCGACACTGACAGCATTCCTTACTGTGTATATAATAATAGTAATGATTTCAAGTGCTGTGTTCATAGCGTGCGATATTCCTATGCAAAAATCATTCACTATAGTCATCAGTTGTCTATCCAACTGCGGACCTGCATTTGGGCAGAGCATAGATGGAATGTTGGCATGGTCGGCACTCCCAGATGCACTAAAATGGTTCTGCAGCATACTGATGCTCGTCGGCCGTCTTGAGATATTCTCCGTATTGATAATTTTTACCAAGGCATTCTGGAAAGACAACTGATTTCATGAAAAAAGGATTCATATATGGTTTGACAGCGATATTTGCAGCAAATATCATCTGGGGCGTAATGGCTCCTATGTTAAAATCATTCTTGAATATGGGTGTCATTGATCCTATGACATTATCTGCATTAAGAATGATAGGAGGAGCAATACTTTTCTGGATAATAGACATCATCACTCCATGTATAAATCATAATTATCATTACACAAAAATAGATGTAAAAGATATATGGAAACTTATCATTGCATCATTGCTGATAATAATAGGAACACAAGTGGTGACAACTGTTGCCATGAAATATACATATCCTATTGATGTGTCGGTATTATGCTCTACAACACCTTTCTTTACCTTATTATTAAGTGCTTTGTTTCTGCGTCAAAAACCAAAAATTTTTCATATTGCAGGAGTAATAATAGGTTTCGTCGGGCTGTTTATGTTCGTCACTTATGGGCAGGATGACAATAATATGAATGCCAGTAATCCATTGATAGGAAATATCTTATGCATCTTGTCACAGGTATTCGGAGCGACATATCTTATATTCTTTACAGATATAATCAAAAAATACAATGCACTCACATTGATGAAATGGCTGTTCACTATTTCTGGTGTTTGCATCTTGCCATTTACAGCAGGTGACATCTTTGCCATACATTGGGCAGCATTGGGATTAGAAGGATGGGCTGATATACTGTATATCATAATCCTTGGTTCTTGTTTCTCTTATCTATTATTGCCAATAGCACAGAGAACAATAAGCCCTACTTCCATTGCTATTTGCAACTATATACAACCTATTACAGCAACTATCGTAAGTGTAATAATAGGAGTTGCAGCGATAACAGGACAAAACTCACTAGCCACACTCCTCATATTCACAGGAGTATGGCTAGTAAATAAAAATTAGATGACCTTTATATTAAAAGGTAGGAATTTTTAGTTGTCAGTCTAGGTGGAAGACTTCTTCCATATCTGCCCACCATTCACCTTCGGCACGATTAGGAACAGGTTGCTGACAAGGCATACATACATCCCACCAACGCTGTGTTTCAGGATCTGCAGCCATCTTTGCCATATCTGCTTCATAGTTATCACCAGTATATTCGTAATAACTAAACAAATAGCCATCCTTATAATAGATACTATAGTTTTCTAGATGACATTCCTTTATCATCTCCAATACCTTAGGCCATACTGCGGAATGAAGTTTTTTATACTCTTCCAATTTACCAGGTGTAACACCAATCACTTGTCCATAACGTCTTTTCATATTCTTTTCTATTTTGGGGTTATTGTCTTCTTTTACAGCCTGGAAAAGTGCTTCAATATTCTCCGGTTTTATATCTGGTAATACAGCCTCATGAGAAGGTGATATTACAAGTCCTGTAGGGAATATCTGTTTAAGACGACGGACATCTTCCTTCACATCATCTGGAGTACCATTTACAAGCAGATACTGTGCATCTACACCACCAAAGAAACTACCATGGTCTCCAAAGTCTGCAGATAACTTTTCTGCCTGCATATCTTTTGCCTTTGCCTGAATAGGATGAATGGTATCTATACCTAAGTCAAACAAATCATCTATAATTGGATAGATACTTCCACAAGAATGATGAACAACAACAAGTCCATAACTCTTTGCTTGATCAACAAGTGCCTTTGTACCAGGAAATACGTATTTACGTATGCTGTCTGGGTCAACCATCAGTCCACTCTGTGAACCGAAGTCATTACCTATTAGCACTGCATCCAAATATCCTTTTGTCGCCTCATAAAAAATTTCACCACAATCAAGATAAAATTTTGTAATCCTATCTATAACGGCTTTATACATTTCTGGATATGCCATCATTGTAATAAGTGCATTCTCCATTCCAAAAGCAGAGCATGAATCTTGAAAATGTGCTGCCCACATGATACCCATACGTGCCATGTCATCAGGGGCATTTTTTGCAAGTTCCCTACACTTATTAAAGTCTATGTGTTCTTCTGGATTTGGCCAAGGAAACGTCTCAACAAGCGAAGGATCTGTCATATCCTCGAAAAATCCTGGAGCAGTAAGCGTCCGTTCATCTTGCCGTCCATCTGCACCACTCTTTGCAAAAGCGAGTGAACAGCCTATGTCATTCGTAGGTGGATTATTATAAGGAACACAGATAGGATAAACATCATCATCAATAATCCTTTTCAGTTCATCTATTGTGTTTACTTTGAAATGTTTTAATAAATTAGGAATAGCAGCAGGGACAGGAAGTCCAAGCCATGATGCAGGACGGTCAACAGGTTTGCGCTGCACTGTTGCAAAAAATCTTTCTCTGTGTGTCATAAGGTAACAATTTATCTTTCTGCAAATATAATAAAACTTATAAAATAAAAATATAGTTATTAAC
>JAGHTI010000102.1 GCA_018065415.1 Candidatus Equicola stercoris | reverse complement strand
TAATTGAAAAGCCCTTAGCTTGTAAGGTAATAAATAAAAAGAGTGGGTGTGGCACTGACTGCATCCACTTTTTTTTGCTTTTCGCAGTGGTCTTTATTTTGACAAAAACAAGAAAAACAGCTTGTATTTATTGTTGCCATCTTGATTGATGTCTTGTGTTATGTTTATGTTTGGTCGTTTGCAAGCAAGCTTTCACACCCATCCACAAACATACCACTGTGGCATGCCACCACTTAACAATAAATCCAAGCAAAAAACAACGCTTCGCTAAAAACTTAAAAAGGTCTAAGAGGTCTAAGAGTCTGAGAGGTCTAAGAGCATAAGAGGTTATCGTAACGCAGTGTATCGTTATTAAGGCTAGTGGTTAGAGCTTAGAGGTCTGAGGCTACTCACTCCATTATTTTATTGTTTTTAAGAAATTGGAATAATCCCATGAACACAAAACCATGCTCATCTGTATAGGTGGTGATATCATCTGCTACGATGATAATCTTTTTGAAAGAGTCGTCAATACGTTGTAAGGATGCAAGCTCCTGCTGACGCTTGTCCGCATCTAGTAAGGCGTAAGCCGATTGGATATAGTACTTTTCAGAACCATTATTGGCTATGAAATCCACTTCGTATTGGATGAATTGTTGTTTACCATTTCGCATCTCACGTTTCTCAACAACACCCACATCTGCGTGAACCTGTAATCACCTTTACTTCACCATTGTTACGTCTGTCTATTAGCTTTTCAAGATAGATTTCCCTGTTGATGTATGGTTTCATAATGACTATAATTTTTATTTCAATTCGGAATTTACTGCAAAATTACACAATTTTCCGAATATTTAAAAAAATCAGGAATTTTAGGGACGTAGGAAACTAGGAAAATAAGCTTAGAGTTGAGAGCTTAGAGCTTATCGTAGCGAAGCGTATCGTTATTAAGATTAAAGGTTATCGTAACGCAGTGTATCGTTATTAAGGTTAGAGGTTAGTGGTTAGAACTTTCACTAACTTTTTCAAAATCTTCGCAAAGTTTCGGTGAAATGTTTATGAAGTTTCGGTGAAATGTTTATGAAGTTTCGGGTAATTCTTTATGAAGTTTCAGCAATTTCTTTATGAAGTTTCAGGCATTTCTTTATGACGCGTAGAGCCATTCTTTATGACGCGTAGAACGTTTCTTTGTGACGCATAGAGTCATTATTTGTGACGCTTGACTCTACGGCACATTTCTACATGCTCTGCCCGACACTTATACTGATTCTGCCCGACACTTATGTTGACTCTACGCCTTCGATAACTAAGGGTGACATGATGCAAATCTTCCATCAACACATTGTAAAGAATTGCCCAATTCATCGCAAATAATTAATCGGTATAGCCCCATTTTTCTCTGCGAGAGACAGAAAAATCTTTCCAAATTTTCTCAAAATAGGGCAACTCGTCACTTTTTGCAATTAACACACTGATTATAAGATATTTACAAGGTGACGAGTTGTTGCCAACCCATCACCAACCCATCACTAACCCGTCACCAACTCGTCACTTTTTGATGTTTCAGTGAGTTATCTTATTTATATTTAGACGTTTATCTCGAATAAAACAGTTTTATTTATATAAAATCTATCACTTTCAAGGTCTGTAAAACAGCATTTTTCCTTGTTTTTTGCCTTAAAATGGATTGCTTTTTGGTGACGGGTTGGTGACAGGTTAGTGACGGGTTAGTGACGACTCTGCTACAACCTGTCACGCCGTAACGCAATGAATATCAGTACTATACAGCGAAAAGTGACGGGTTGAGGGTTTTTGAAGAAATTTTATTTTTTTTCTGCGAGTGTTTAGAAAAGTCCTTGAAATGTATTTTATCTGATTAACGCTACGAGTCAGTTACGCCACTTCGTTAGTCAAAGAACCAAAATACTTCATTGCTCATTGCTTTTAATGTCAAATTATTCAGCTATGCCAAATTCAAGCGAAGAAGGAAACTCAGGCAATTAGACTTTTCGCATTTCTACTCTTGGAATTTTTTCATTTTATTGAAAAATTCATAATTTTGCATCAAAACGGTTTGAGTGATGAAGGAGATTGTTGACTTTTTGAATGAGCTGAAGGCAAACAACAACCGCGTGTGGTTTAATGAACATAAGGAGCAGTATCTTGCGGCGAAGGCTGAGTTTGAAAAGATTACGCAACAACTTATTGACGGTTGTGAGAAGTTCGATTCCCGCATAAAAGGTCTGACGATAAAAGACTGCACGTATCGTATATACCGTGATGTGCGTTTCAGTGCTGACAAGAGTCCGTATAAGGTTCACATGGGAGCTTATATCTGTCCTGAGGGTAAGAAGTCGGGATATGCTGGGTATTATTTTCATATCGGAACTGGCATGAATGCGGAAAGTCTTTCCAACGAGGATGGAGCAGGTGGAGGCGGCTATCCATATAGTCACATGCTTGCTGTGGGTGACTATCGTTCTCAGCCTGAGGTGCTAAGGGTGCTGCGTGAGGATATCGTGGCAGACGATGGTGAACTGGACAGGATATTGAAGACAAAGGTGTCTCCGTTGTTCCGTATAGATTCTGAGAGTGCGTTGAAGAAGGTGCCGACAGGGTTTCCTGCTGACTCGCCGTGGGCGGAATATCTGAAGTTGCGCACGTTCAGCCTGTACTGGTGTCCTGACGAGGGGTTCATGATGAGCGAGGATGTAGTAGAGAGGTCGCTGGAGTTGTTCCGTTCTGCTCAGCCTTTCCTCGAATACGTCAACAGGGCTATTGAATATGTGAAGGAAGAGGAGTACAAGATGGAACTAGGGATTTAGGGATTTAGAAACTTAGAAAACTAGGAAAATAGGGAATATAGTGGTGTTGAGGGGGGGAAGATGATTTTTGAAACGATGTTGAAACGGTTGTTGTTGTTTGTTCTAATGAATGTTGCCGTTGGTGGTGCGTGGGCACAGGTGGAGGGTGTCGTCAATGTGGGCGATACGCTACGCATGGGCGATGTCCCAACGATGAAACCGTCTGAAACTGTTGGTGATGCTGTTTCGCCGTATGGGTTGGAACAAACGGACTTTGGCAGTTTTGAGAATAAAGAACAGATGCCGTTGGATTCTATCAGACCTATGGCGATGACGTATAGGTTTGAAGGACAGAAGCCGATGACGGCATTGGGCAGATGGAATGGTGGTTGGGTGACAGGAGGTAACAATATCTATTTCACTCCATTGGTGGGCTATACGGCAACAGCAAATGTGCTGGCGGTGGAGAACGTTGGTAGATGGGAGTTCATGGGCATGGCAGGACTGCAGAAGTACGGTGGAATGGCGAATACTTTTACATTTGATGCCAGTGCCATGTACAAGATAAATGACAACATGTCGGCAACGATGTTTGGGAATTATCAGAGTCCAAGTTTCTGGAGCACCTACAGAACTCCTTCTGGATATCAGTATGGTGGGTATCTCTCTTTTGAAACGAATAACCATAAATGGGGTATCGACGTGGGGGCTCGACACGTCTTTAACCCATGGAACGGTCAGCATGCGGTGATACCGATAGTGAAGCCGTATTACAAGATAGGAAAGAATAAACTGGGTATAGACCTTGGTGGACTGTTCAACAGAAACGGAGCTAATGATGGTCCTCCGATGTTTGTGCCGAAATCGCGTCCGATGCCACCAGCACCGAGGCGATGAGGATGGAAAAGGGAGAAATAAGGGGCTCTAGAAAAGCTAGAAATTCTAGCAGCTCTAGAAAATATAGAAAATAAAAATATACACATTATGAGTAAATATAGAGAAAAAGCAAGAGATTTGTTTCTGCAGGGGTTTAATTGTTCGCAGGCGGTGTTTTGTGCGTTTGCGGAGGATTATGATATTCCGCGTGAACTGGCGTTGAGGTTGTCGGCTTCTTTTGGCGGTGGAATAGGTCGTATGCGTGAGACGTGTGGGGCTTTATGTGGTGCTTGCATGCTGGCTGGCTTGGAGAAAGGACAGACAAAGGCTGATGACAACAAGGCGAAGCTAGAAAACTATAAACAGGTGCAGGAGTTTGCAGAAAAATTCAAGGCAAAGAACGGAAGCATCAGGTGCGGAGATTTGTTGAAGAGCAACGCTGCCAACAACCACAACCCAGTGCCAGAAGAGAGGACAGCGGAATACTATAGAGAAAGGCCTTGTCTGAGGATGGTAGATACTGCTGTAGAAATTTTTGAGGATTATTTGAATGAAATTCAAAAATAAATCATTACTTTTGCATTCCGAAAAATAAAAGCCGTCTGTTTTGACGGCTATAAGTGGTAAGAATTATTAAAAAATATGGACAAGTTAAGTTATTCATTGGGAATAGGAATTGGTCAGCAGTTGCTTGACATGGGACTTAAGGACACTCTTGCTGTCAAAGATTTTAGTGATGCTATTGATGACGTGCTGAAACAGAAGCAGTTGAAGATAAGTAATCAGGACGCTCAGAAGATTGCAAATGATTTCTTCCAGAAGTTGGAGCAGGAGCGTAAGGCAGCCATAGAGAAGAAAGGTGCTAAGGCTAAGGAAGAAGGCGAAAAGTATCTGGCAGAAAATGCAAAGAAGGAGGGCGTGATAACATTGCCATCCGGTCTGCAGTACAAGGTGATAAAGGAAGGTACAGGCAAGAAGCCAAAGGCTACGGACAAGGTAGAATGTCATTATGAGGGCTTCCTCATTGACGGTACTGTGTTTGATTCCAGCATCCAGCGTGGTCAGACAGCCACATTCCCTCTACAGGGTGTGATAGCAGGATGGACAGAAGGTCTGCAGCTGATGAAGGAAGGTGCTAAATACCGTTTCTTCATCCCTTATACTTTAGGTTATGGAGCACAAGGTGCAGGAGGTATGATTCCACCTTATGCTGCATTGATTTTTGATGTTGTATTAGTAAAAGTGTTATAAATAAAATAAATAGACTATTATGAAAAAGATTTTTGGTATTTTGGCAGTTGGAATGATGATTCTCTCATCATGTGGCAACAGCACTCCAAGTGCTGACCTTAAGAACAAGGTTGACACATTGAGTTATGTAATGGGTATGGCAAATACTCAGGGACTGGAACAGTATCTTATTGAGGCGTTGGGTGTTGACTCTACTTGCATGGATGATGTAATCAAAGGAATTCAGGATGCAGTGAATGCTGGTGACAGCAAAGAGAAGCAGGCTTATTATGCTGGTTTGCAGATTGGAAGCCAGATTAAGAACCAGATGTTCAAGGGCATCAACCGTCAGCTCGCTGGTAAAGACTCTGTAGAAGTTCTCAACACTAACGACTTCATGTCAGGATTCATAGCAAAGGTGAAGAAAGAAGAAACAAAACTCAATGTTGATTCTATGGCTCCGATGATTCAGACTATGATGGACGAAGTAAAAGCAACTTATATGGAAAAGGAATTCGGCAAGAACAAGGAAGCTGGAGAAAAGTTCCTCAAAGATAATGGCAAGAAGGCAGGTGTGGTAACCCTTCCTTCAGGTGTTCAGTATAAGGTGCTGAAGGCTGCAGAAGGTGTGAAGCCTACTAAGGAGCAGAGAGTTAAGGTGATGTATGAAGGTAAGACCATTGATGGTAAGGTGTTTGACTCAAACTGGGGCAAAGAGCCAACAACAATGGGTGTAGGTCAGGTGATCCCTGGTTTCAGCGAAGCCCTACAGTTGATGCCAGTTGGTTCTACATGGGAAATCTATATTCCTCAGGACAAGGCTTATGGTTCAAACAACGCTGGACAGATTGAACCATTCTCAACACTTATCTTCAAGGTGGAATTGAAAGAAATCGTAGAAGATTAAAGATAGATTATGAAGAGATTCTTTTTCGTTCTTGGTATCGTAGTTGTGTCGGTATCTTCAGTTTCGGCTCAGTCACTGAAAACAGAGACTGACTCGATGAGTTATTCTGCAGGAATGCTCGTGGGAGCACAAATGATGGATATGGTTCGCATGAACATATTACCACAAGTAAAAGGCGACCTAAAAAATATCTATGACGAAGCAAAGTTTTTTGACGGTGTGAAGGCTGCTGTAGCTGATGACAATACTATCATCAACAAGGATAGTGCCATGCAATATTTCCAGACAAAGATAACAGCGATAAAGACAGCTGAAAAGGAAAAGGCACAGGCAGAAGGAAAAGAATTCTTGGCAAAAAATGCAAAACAGAAGGGAGTGGTATCGCTCCCTTCAGGTTTGCAATATAAGATATTGACAAAAGGTACGGGACCGGTCCCTACCAAAGACGATCTGTGTACTGTGAAATATGAAGGAAAACTGTTGAATGGCAAGGTGTTTGACTCTAGTTATAAACGTAATCCTCAAACAACAGATTTTAAGCCATCACAGGTGATAAAAGGATGGACGGAAGCTTTGACGATGATGCCAGTAGGTAGCAAGTGGCAACTGTTTATCCCTGAAAACCTCGCCTATGGTGAACGCGGAGCCGGTAAAGACATCCCACCATACAGTACATTGATTTTTGAAGTAGAATTGATTTCAATAAAAAGTGGAAAATGAAACACGATAGTATAGATAACAATATGAAAATAGACGAGTTGGATAAAGATATTCTCCGACAGTTGTCGAAGAGTGCCCGTACTCCGTTTAAAGATATTGCAGAGGTATGCAATGTGTCAAGAGCTGCAATCCATCAACGCGTACAACGTATGATAGATAATGGCGTCATCCTCGGTAGTATGTTTATCATAAATCCTAAATCAGTAGGATATATGACTTGTACGTATATAGGTATTCAGCTTGAGAAAGGTAGTTACCAAGAGATTGTTGCAAAAGAACTTGAAAAGATTCCGGAAATAGTAGAATGCCATTTTACTACTGGTCCTTATTCTATGTTGGTAAAGCTCTATGCAAGAGATAATGAACATCTGTTGCATGTGCTCCGTGAAAGAATATATCAGATAGACGGTGTTGCTTCAACAGAAACACTTATCTCTCTGGAGCAGGATTTCATACGTGAAGTGCCAATCGAGTTAGACGAAAAGGCAAGAAAAAGAAGAAAGAAAAAGAATGAATAATTACAACTGGAAGGAAAAGATTGCTGATATCTGCAAATCGTTTCCCGAAGGTGTAAGACGCCCTGTTATCGGTATAACGGGCAACTTTGGAGATAAGGGATGCGAGCTAGCTGTCGGATATTATAAATCTGTGATCAGAGCAGGAGGCATCCCTATTATCATACCCCCTTCTGATGATAAGGATGTCATTATCAACACCCTTGATAAGATTGACGGACTTATACTAAGTGGCGGTGGCGATGCAGACCCTCGTTATTTTGGTGAGGAACCATCGCCTCTGCTTCATACTATAAGCAAGGAAAGGGATCTCCCAGAGATATTGACAATACAGTTGGCTTATCACAGACAGATTCCAATACTTGGTATATGCCGTGGCATTCAGATGATGGTATCTGTGCTCGGTGGCTGTATCCATCAAGATATTGGACATATAGAAGATGTCTTGCAACATTCCCAGGAACAGGAACGTGATAAGACGAGCCACAGCGTGAATTTGGAGAAGGATTCTATTCTATACTCATTATATAATAAGGAGACTGTTGAAGTAAATTCATTCCACCATCAGGCTGTAAAGGATGTGGGTGATAAGTTTAGGATAGTCGGCACTTCATCAGACGGAGTGATTGAAGCCGTTGAAAGTACGGAACATAAACCTATGATCGGTGTACAATGGCATCCAGAATGTCTTGATAGTGGTGCTCCTATCTTCAAGTGGTTTGTGGAACAGGCAAGTCTTTTTCAACAGACAAAAGAAATACACAGACATGTTCTCACCCTTGATTCACATTGTGATACACCAATGTTCTTCCCTCAAGGGATAGATTTCGGTAGCCGTGACTCCAAGATTCTTGTTGACTTGCACAAGATGGACGAAGGACGACAGGACTCAACGATGATGGTGGCATATCTGCCACAGAATGGAGATTGTGGGAAAGAATATGCAGATTCTATCTTTGACAAGATAGAAGATATACAGAAGAAAAATAGTGATTTCATCGCTATAGCACGTACATCAGCAGAACTCTATATCAATAAGGCAGAAGGTAAGAAATCCATTATGCTCGGAATAGAAAATGGTAAGGCTCTAGAAGGTGATATCGAAAATATAAAACATTTTGCAGACAGAGGAGTGGTATATATTACTCTTTGCCACAACGGTGACAATGACATTTGTGATAGTGCAAAAGGTACGACGACACATAATGGTGTAAGTGGTTTTGGACAGGATGTAATCCGTGAGATGAACCGTCTGGGCATTATGGTAGATATGTCGCATGCAAGTGAAAAGAGTTTTTATGATGCTTTGCAGATGAGTGAAACACCTATTGTATGCAGCCATTCTTCATGCAGAGCACTCTGCGACCATCCACGCAATCTTACTGATGACCAGATGAAGGCTTTGGCTGAGGCTGGTGGCGTGATGCAAATAACGGCTTATCATGGTTTTCTGAAGAAAGATGGAGAAGCAACGATAATGACTTTGTTGGAACATCTTGAACATGCCATAAAGATAATGGGAATAGACCACGTGGGGCTCGGCACTGATTTTGATGGAGATGGTGGTATAAAGGGGCTTGCAAATTCATCAGAGATGCTTAACTTTACCCGTCAGCTGTTGTTGAGAAGATATTCCCTGGAAGATATTGAAAAGGTATGGGGGCGCAATTTCCTCCGTGTCATGGACGAAGTACAGGCGAGAGTTTAGTGGAATTAGTGGGATAGAGGGTTTTCTAAGTTTTCTGGGATTTCTAGGGGTTCTAGAGTTTCTAGGTGTTCTAGGGGTTCTGGAGAAATTTTATCTTTGTTGCAACTTTTTTACTATTTGAGACGTCTAATACACAGAACACGGTAATAATGATAACCAAAATAAAAATTTAGATATGAAAAAATCGGTAATAATTTTATTTGTTGCTCTTTTGGGTTTCGGCAACTGCTTTGCAGAAGATGTGTTGGAGAAAAACATAAAACATGCTGTCATGCAGGTGGATAAGGTGGTAAACAAATCTGTCAAGAAGGCTATTGGGAAAGCCAATGACAGCATCGCCCTGTCGATGAAATCAATGGATTCCATTGCTAATGCCATTGATACCATTGCCATAGCAGAGGATGAGGAAGACACTGCTTATTCCGAACCTCCACAGTTGAATGTAGATATTCACGATATTGTGGAACGAGAAGATATTTTGGTGATTGCGATTGTGTGTTTCAGCATTTTCATTGCTCCGTTTATCGGTCTTATCGTATTGATATATCTCTTCTTTAAGTATAAAAGAAGGAAGGAAGAACAACGTATTGAAATGATGCGCATTGGAGCAGCAAACAATCAGGACATATCGAAATTTGTTAAGGATACTGTACCAGAGGAAGGTGATAATGAACAGAAAGACAAAGGTATAAAACAGATGTGTCTTGGTGTTGGTCTTGGAATCTTCTTATTTATCATCTTGGGAAGATTCGGCGCTGCAATAGGTCTGTTGATATTCTGCATTGGTGCCGGTAAGTATCTCACTGGCAGAAAAAAGAAGAATGATCCAATGCAGCATAATGATGAGGATACAGAAAATAATCTAAATTCATAATTACATAAGGGGCGCAATGTTTTTCGGCGGGAAGATTAGTTTCGAAAAAGTTGTCAGAGAGCATCAAGCGTCGGTGAGACGCCTGATGCTAACCCTTACGAAAGGTGATGATATGCTGAGTGACGACCTTGCACAGGAGGTCTTCATTAAAGCATATCTGTCATGGAATACTTTCCGTGCCATGTCAAGCACGAAGACATGGCTATTCAGAATTGCGTACAATGTGTTTTATGATTATATGAGGGCTAACCACATAGACATCATAGCTTATGACAATGGACATGAACTTGAGCAACAAGTATATAATGACAATTCAGATAAGGTTTTCGATGTAAACAATGCCATGCAAATGTTGTCATTGTCAGAACGGTTGTGTGTGACCCTCGCTTTGATAGAAGGTGAAAAGATAAAGGATGTTGCAAAGATTACTAAGCTGAAAGAAAATACGGTGAAATCGCATATAAAGAGAGGGAAAGAGAAATTGGCTACATATTTGAAACAGAATGGATATGGAAAATAAAAAGCAACAGAATAAGAAGCGTGTCAGCAATGATGACAAGCTTGTCAGTCGTTTTTTGAAGGATATACCACCAGTCAAAGACGATGGTTTTACGGAACGTGTGATGGAAAGAATTCCATCGCGCCACATCGAATGGGATTCATTGCTTTTCATGGTATGTGTAGTCATTATAATGATTGCGCTGATGGTTACTGTTGGCAAAGAGATAATAGTACATCTGCAGAATTTCCATGGGACAAGTGTTGATTTGGGTTCTTTCTTTGCTGCAAAAAGTATCTATATCATGCTGATATGTCTTTTGATGTCTGGGGTGGCATATTATAATTTGTATGAGAGTTAGTGGGCTCCATTTTCAATTTTTTTGTGTCTGAAATAAATAAAATTTCTTGCGCTCCTGTCGGTACTGATTTCATCGCCTCGCCCCACGCTCGGCAGAATCCAAACAAATTTAGCTTCTGCACTCACTCAATGCGAGTTCAGGCGAGAAAAATCTCGGAATCTTTGGCATTGTCGTTAAATTGCTGTATTTTTGCAGTTTGAACAGATTTTTGTTGGTGCATTTTGTAGTTATTTGTCCACAAATGATGTCTAATAAAGCGAAAATATAAACTTTATATAAAGATTTGATTATTATGAAAAAGTTATTTATGATGTTTGCTATGATGCTCGTGAGCATTGTAGTTGTTGCTCAGGATATGTCACAGATTCCTGACTTACCTTTAGATCCTGATATCAAGAAGGGTAAATTGGATAATGGTCTTACTTATTATGTAAGAAAAAATGCTTATCCAGAAAAACGAGTAAACTTTTATATTGCTCAGAGAGTAGGTGCAATTCAGGAGGAAGAATCCCAGAGAGGTCTTGCTCATTTCCTTGAGCACATGTGTTTCAATGGCACAAAAAACTTCCCTGGTAATGGTGTTGTCCGTTATTGCGAAAGTCTTGGTGTTCAGTTTGGTAGTGACCTTAATGCATATACATCCATAGACCAGACGGTATATAGAATCTGTAATGTTCCTTCAACCCGTCAGGCAGCCCTTGACTCTTGTCTGCTTATCATTCATGATTGGTCTTGTGGACTTCTGCTTGAAGATGAAGAAATAGATAAAGAACGTGGTGTTATCCATGAAGAATGGCGTCTGCGTACAGATGCTCAGAGCCGTATGCTTGAACGAAATCTTGAAAAACTATATGCAGGCAGTAAATATGGTAAACGTTATCCTATCGGTTTGATGTCTGTCATCGACAATTTCAAATATGATGAGTTGCGTGCTTATTACAAGAAATGGTATCGTCCTGACAATCAGGCAGTAATTGTTATTGGTGATGTTGACGTTGACTACACTGTCAACAAGATTAAGGAGATGTTCGGTAGCATCAAATTGCCAAAAGACTGTCCACAGGTTGTAAATGAGAACGTACCAGACAATGCAGAACCAATCATCATCGTTGATAAGGATAAAGAACAGTCCTACAGTATCGTGCAAGCAATGTTCAAACATGATGCAACACCTGAAGAGATGAACAACAAGATGACATCATTGATCGAAGACTATGCAAAGTTTGTTGTTGGCTATATGCTCGGTGCTCGTCTTGATGAGGTTGCCCTAAACGCTGACTGCCCTTATCTTCAGGCAGGTGCTTATGATGGCCAGTACATCTTCTCAAAGACAAAAGATGCTTTCACAATGTATGCCCTTCCAAAAGAAGGAAAAACAGAAGAGGCACTTGCAACTGTATATCGTGAGGCTTTGAGAGCTGCAAAGTTCGGTTTTACAGCAACTGAATATGCGAGAGCAAAGTCTGAATATCAGTCACGAATTGAAAAGGAATATACAAACAAAGACAAGCGTAATAGTAGTACATGGGGAGACGAATGTCGTGATAATTATCTTGAGAATCACGCTGTTCCTGCCATGGACGTACGCAATCAGTTTGCACAGATGGCTGTTCCACAGCTTCCGCTCGAAATGATAAATAACTATATCAAAGAGTTGGTAAGTGAAACGGATTCTAACCTTGTAATACTGAACTTCAATACAGAAAAAGAAGGTGCCGTATATCCTACTGAGACAACTCTGCTTGGTGCTATCCAGGCTATACGTGCAGAAAATCTCACTGCTTATGTGGATAATGTAAAGGATGAACCACTGATGACAGCATTACCAAAGGCTGGTAAGATAAAGTCTGAAAGCGATTATAAATTCGGTTATAAGAAGCTTTTGTTGTCAAATGGTGTTACTGTATATATGAAGAAGACAGATTACAAGGCAGACCAAGTGTTGGTAGAGGCTTATGCAAAGGGTGGTAGCGCAACTCTTGACGCTCCAGACTTCAGCAACAGCAAGCTTTATAATCAGGTTCTCGGTGTCAGTGGTGTGGGTAATTTCGACAGTCAGGAACTGCAGAAGGCACTTGCAGGAAAGCAGGTTTCAGCAAGTGTTTCAATGTCACACACTTCTGATGCCATCGAATGTTCATCTACTCCGAAGGATTTGGAAACTATGATGCAGTTGATGTATCTGAATTTCACTAGTGTAAAGAAAGACCAAAAGGCATTTGACAATCTTGTAAAGACTTTGGAAGTTGCTTTGAAGAATCAGGCATTGAATCCACAGGTTGTATTCTCTGATTCACTTCAGTCAACACTCTATGCTCACAATCCACGTTTTGCTACGCTGAAGGTTGAGGATCTGCAATCATTGAACTATGATAGATGTCTTGAAATTCAAAAGCAGAAATTTGCCAACGCAGCAAACTTTACTTTCTTCATCACAGGTAACTATGACGAAGAGACAATTCGTCCACTCATAGCAAAATATATTGCTTCACTTCCATCAAAGAAGAAAGTAACTTCAAACTGGAAGGAGATCTCAACTGTTGTCAAGGGCGATGTTGTAAATCACTTCACAAGAAAGATGGAAACTCCTACAGCAAACTGCTACATGTTCTGGATAAACGAAGATGCTCCTGTTACTCTGGAAACACAGATTAAGGCATCTGTTGCTGGTCAGATTCTAGATATGATATATCTGAAGAAAATTAGAGAAGAAGCCAGTGCTGCATATTCTGCAGGTGCTATTGGTCGTTCTACAAAGCAGGGCTTGAAAAATATGACTCAGCTTGTAGGTGTCTGTCCGTTCAAGTATGAAAAGAAAGACAGTGTGCTCCTCATCATGCGTCAGGAAGCAGAGGCACTTGGCAAGAGTGTAGATGCCGACATGCTTACAAAGGTTAAAGAGTACATGATAAAGAATTTGGAGGATAATCAAAAGACTAATTCTCATTGGTCAAATGTTCTCTATGACGAGATTACTTATGGTATTGACGGTGATACTGAGTTCAGAAACATTGTCAATGGTCTTACTCCTGAAAGCATAGCAGATTATGTAAAGAATGTAATGCTTGCAGGTAAGACACATGTTGAAGTTGTAATGACACCGGAGTTGTAATGTCATATCTATTTTCATCAGAATCAGTTTCAGAGGGGCATCCTGACAAGATGGCGGATCAGATTTCTGACGCCATACTTGATCAGTTCCTTGCCTACGATGATAAAGCACACTGTGCCATCGAAACCGTTGTCACCACCGGCCAGGTGGTGATAATGGGCGAGGTGAGTTCATCAGAATATATTGACTTGCAGACAATAGCCCGCAAGACAATACAGAAGATAGGTTATACAAAATCAGAATATCAGTTTGAAAGCAATTCATGCGGTATTCTTTCTGCCATCCACGAACAGAGTAGTGATATTGCTCAGGGCGTAAACAGGGCGGAAGAAGACAATCAAGGTGCTGGTGATCAGGGCATGATGTTCGGTTATGCTACAAACGAAACCGAGAATTTTATGCCAGTGACATTGTATCTTGCTCATAAACTGATGATAGAACTTGCTGCCATACGCAAGGAAGGCAGGCAGATGACATATCTGCGTCCTGATGCAAAGTCACAGGTTACTGTGGAATACAGTGATGAGGGCGTTCCTCAGCGAATAGACACCATTGTTGTGTCAACACAGCACGATGAATTTGATGCAGATGCAGACAGGATGCTTGCCAAGATACGTGAAGATGTACTGACAATCCTCATCCCACGTGTCAAAGCACAGATAAAGAGTGATAAGGTACTTGCATTGTTTAACGATGAAATCAAGTATTTTGTCAACCCTACAGGAAAATTCGTCATTGGTGGACCTCATGGAGACACGGGACTTACTGGTCGGAAAATCATAGTTGATACTTATGGAGGTAAAGGTGCTCATGGTGGAGGCTGTTTCTCTGGCAAAGATCCATCAAAGGTTGACAGAAGTGCCGCATACGCAGCACGCCATGTTGCCAAGAACCTTGTTGCTGCAGGTGTTTCAGATGAAATCTTGGTACAGCTCTCCTATGCGATAGGTGTAGCAGAACCAGTAAGTGTATATGTCAATACCTTTGGTAAAAGTCATGTAAAGATTACTGATGGAGAGATTGCGGAAAAGATAAGAAATCTCTACGATTTCCGTCCAAAGACTATAGAACGCAGGTTAAAACTGCGTCAGCCGATGTATCTTGAGACTGCTGCCTATGGGCATATGGGACGTGATTGTGAAATAAAGAAAAAGACATTCACCAGCATGTACCATGAAACAAAGACTATTGACGTAGAACTATTTACATGGGAAAAACTCGATTTCGTTGATACGATAAAGAAAGAATTCAATGTTTGAACCTCTGCCGATAGCGTATAATGTACAAGATGACAATATGGTGGTAATCCTTATTGTCATCTGTTTTATTTTATGCACTGTTTCTTTGGCGGAGATATGGAAGTATCTCTTGCGCGAGTGTTCGTGTATGTTCATCAGAAGAGACTATTCTTCATTTTTTGAAAGCCCATATATAATAAGGTATCAGATTTTGATGAATGTGCAGACCGTCATCATATATCCACTGCTGGCCTATTTACTTTGTGATAGTTTCAGTTTTCTCTTTTGTCTTTGTCTGTTCGTAATATACTTCTTATTGAAACGACTTCTATACCTATTGACGAATAAGTTTTTTTTCAATAAAAAACAACATTACAATTGGAATCATATGATGTTATCCAATGTGGCAATACAAGGTGTTTTTATTTTCCTTCTCACAGTATTGAAAGTATATGTAAACATACCAGACAAGGGTATATTGCTAATGATTGCAGTTGTTTTGATATGGACAAAATTTTCTGTTTTTTATAAGTCCTATGACATATTTTTCCGTAATATCAGTGGTTTTTTCCAAAACATTTTGTACCTTTGCGCGCTTGAAATAGCACCACTTTTGGCTTTGTTGGGAGTGTTGCTGGGTTTCATAGATACGAAAGGTGTAAATGATATTATTGGTTTACAATAGACGCAGATGATTGGGAAAATATTGGTTTCGCAGCCTAAACCTGCAAGTGAGAAATCGCCTTATTATGCCTTGGCGGAGCAAAATAATGTTGAGATAGTGTTCAGACCATTTATCAAAGTGGTTGGTATTACTGAAGCTGAGTTTAGGGCACAGCGTATCAATCTGCTTGACTATACCGCAGTGGTATTTACATCCCGTCATTCCATTGATAATTATTTCAAGATGGCAAAAGCTTCCAGAATCAATATTCCGGAGACGATGAAATATTTCTGTGTGACGGAAACAATATCATTGTATATCCAAAAATACGTACAATATAGGAAACGCAAGATTTTCTTCGGTACTACTGGTAAGCTCATTGATCTTATCCCACTCATGGTAAAACATAAGACAGAGAAATATCTTATTCCTGTCAGCGATGTGCATTCAGATGATATAAACAAGACCTTTGATGCTGAAGGATTGCACCACAAAGAGTGTGTCATGTACCGCACAGTAAGCAATAACTTTTCAAAAGACGAAGTCTTTGATTATGATATGGTGGTACTCTTCTCTCCTACTGGTGTCACAACCCTAGTCAGCGACTTTCCCGATATTGCCGAGAAAAAGATTAAGATTGCCACCTTCGGACCAGCAACAGCAAAGGCTGCTGAAGATGCAGGGCTCAACCTTGTTGTCAAGGCACCTTCGCCTGAATATCCGTCAATGACTGCAGCATTGCAGAAATACCTTGAAAAAGAACAGACAAAATAAGATCTTTCATGGCAGGTGCAACTCTTAAAAAGGAAGAACGTCTCTGTTCTTTTCGACTCATAGAGAAGGTTTTTTGCAGGGGCTGTTCCCATTCCTTTTCTGTATATCCCATAAGAGTATTATACATGCCTTCCAATGATGGAACACAGATATTGGTGACAGTACCGAAACATTGTTTCAAACATGCTGTTGACAGAAACAAAATAAAACGTCATATTCGGGAAGCATACAGGCGCAACAAAGAGTTGCTTGACAAGAGTGTCGTCATGGCTTTCGTCTGGCTTTCTGATGATATGCTCTCAAGTGCAGAGACGGAATACAGAGTGAGAATGATATTGGAACGGATAAACAATGCAGACCATTAAGAGTGTCATCATCTGGATACTTTGTCTGCCGATACATTTCTACAGAAGATGTATCTCGCCATTGATCCCGCCTTCATGTCGATTCACTCCAACATGCTCGGAATATGCTTTAGAGGCATTGAAAAAGCATGGGCCGTTGAAAGGTATGCTATTGGCAATATGGCGCATATTACGCTGTAATCCATGGGGAGGCTCTGGCTATGACCCTGTACCATAAAGAAATGACTACTCCTATTCTCTTCCTATAGGAAAGAGAAGTGATAAAGATAAATGGTAAAAAACATATATAAAATGAAAAACTTTATTGAAGAACTGAAATGGCGCGGAATGCTGGCACAGATAATGCCGGGTACGGAAGACTTGTTACAGAAGGAGATGGTAACAGCATATCTTGGTACCGACCCAACAGCCGATTCATTGCATATTGGACATCTGTGTGGCATCATGATGCTCCGTCATCTGCAGAGGTGCGGTCACAAACCTATCATCCTCGTTGGAGGAGCTACAGGTATGATTGGTGACCCATCAGGAAAGTCACAGGAACGCAACCTTCTTGATGCTGATACCCTCTATCACAATCAGGAATGTATCAAAGCACAGGTGGCAAAATTTCTCGACTTTGAAAGCAAGGAAGACAATGCAGCAGAGATGGTAAACAACTACGATTGGATGAAAGACTTCTCCTTCCTTGACTTCGCACGCACTGTGGGTAAACATATCACCGTCAATTATATGATGGCAAAAGATAGTGTTCAGCAACGTCTTAATGGTACTGCACGCGACGGACTTTCTTTCACTGAGTTTACATATCAGTTGCTTCAAGGCTACGACTTCTTGCATCTCTATCAGGCAAAAGGTTGCAAACTGCAACTCGGAGGTAATGACCAGTGGGGTAACATGACGACAGGAACAGAACTCATCCGTCGTACTCTCGGCAACGAGACAGAAGCCTATGCACTTACCTGTCCTCTCATCACCAAAGCAGATGGAAAGAAGTTTGGCAAGACAGAAAGCGGAAATATATGGCTTGACCCTAAACGTACTACACCATATAAGTTCTACCAGTTCTGGCTCAATGTCAGCGATGATGATGCAGAAAAATATATAAAGATATTTACATCTCTGGATAAGGAAACTATCGACTCACTCATCGAAGAACACCATAAGGACCCAGGTTATCGTATTCTTCAGAAACGTCTTGCACAGGAGGTGACAATCCTCGTTCATTCGCAAGAAGACTATGAGACAGCTGTTGAGGCTTCAGGCATACTCTTCGGAAAGGGAACGAAAGAGAGCCTGCAGAAACTTGATGATGCTACTTTCCTCAGTGTCTTTGAAGGAGTGCCGATGTATGAGATAACGAAAAGTCAACTTAATCAGCCAGCAGTAGAACTGTTTACACAGGATACCGACATCTTCCCAAGTAAAGGTGAAATGAGAAAACTTGTGCAAGGAGGAGGCGTTTCATTGAATAAAGAGAAAATGACAGCTTTTGATCGTATAGTGACAGCCGATGATCTCATCAATGACAAGTATCTTCTCGTTCAACGTGGCAAGAAAAATTATTATCTTATCATAGTAAAATAAAAAAAATATGCGATTACAAATCGTAAATCATAAATAATTACTATCTTTGCAGTCGCTTTCTTGTCCTATGGTGTAATGGTAGCACAACAGGTTTTGGTTCTGTTTGTAGTGGTTCGAATCCGCTTAGGACAACAAAAAGTCGGACAAAATGTCCGACTTTTTTGTTTATACTAACTTTGACTTCGTCGAACTGACGACAAACCGGCGGAGAGACTGAATGTCTCTCTGCTTGCGACGAATAGGACTTGCTCCGTAATGAGGAGTGCCGTTAGGCTTAGGTTTATTGCTCCAAAGGAGTCCCTGTTTACAGGTAGCAGAGATAAACTCGTTTAAGCTTTACTGAGGTGCGGAGGAAGAAAAGGATGAACATCCTTAACTTAGGCTGCATCAAGACAATGCACTAACTTTGACTTCGTCGAACTTAGGCTGCATCAAGACAATGCCAGAAACTATGTTTCCTTTTTTATTGAGTTGAAAAATCTCTGAAATAAATTTCGCGACTTTTCAATTCAATAAAGAAATAAATGAATTTATTTTGGCATTGTACTTGATTTGCACTAACTTTGCGAAATAGAATGGCAACTTTTCATTACGAACCAATTATAAAACAACTTACATGAAACTTAAGAAACAATATGGAGGTGTGGTAGTCCCTCTTGTGTCGCCGATGACAGCAGACGGTAAGGCAGATGTAGAAAGTGTAGAACGCCTAGTGGATAATCTTGCAAAGTATGGTGTTGCACCATTGCTTTTGGGCACAACAGGTGAAGGCAATTCAGTGCCTGTGGAGGAAGGTGCAAAGATGATTGTTGCTGCAAAGAAAGCCGCTGCTGGTAGAGTGACCATCTATGTGGGACTTGGCGGATGTTGTGTCAGCGATTCTCATGCTGCTGCAAAGAAATTCATCGCTGCCGGTGCTGATGTGATTGCCGCTACCCTGCCAAGTTATTATGCTCTGACACCTGAGCAAATGTATAAATATTATAAGGAGTTGGCGGATGCACTTACTGTACCTCTGATGCTTTACAACATAACGATAACCACACACATGAGTATTCATCTAGACATTGTGGAGAAACTTTCTCACCATCCGAACATTGTCGGTATGAAAGACTCTGAAAACAACATCCCTCGTCTTGAAGAGTGTCTAAAGATGTTTAAAGATAGAGAAGACTTCTGCTATTTCTGTGGTTGTGCTGCAAACTCAGCTGTAGCTCTAAAGAATGGTGCTGATGGTATAGTACCATCTGTGGGTAACTTCATCCCTAAAGCATACCAAGACCTTTTCGAGGCTGGCATCAATGGTAACGAGGAAGAAGCCGAAAGACTGCAACAATGGACTATAGAGATAGGCAAGATAAATACCGAAGGCCTTACTCTCGGTGAAAGTCTTGCAGGATTGAAGGTGATATGCAAGATGAAAGGTCTGTGCGATACGTATATGTGGCCTCCTCTGACAGAACTCTCTCCTGAGGTTGTGGATAGAATACAGAAACAGGTGCTAAATGCAAAGATTTAACAAACTAAAATTTAAATATTATGGAACCGACATTGCATTGGATTGATATGATTATCGTCATCATCTCTGTGGTGGCTGCGATAGGTGTAGGTGTATATTTCGCACGTCGTCAAAAATCGACGAGTGACTATTATAAGGCTGGTGGACACATCCCTGCTTGGGCAGTAGGAATGTCTATGTTTGCAACGATAATCAGTAGCGTAACTTTCCTTGCCTATCCAGGAAACGCATATAAAGGCAACTGGATAAATCTGGTGCAGGGTCTTATGGTACCTATCGTATTACTCGGCATGGTGTGGTTCATAGTACCACTTTTCCGCCGAGTTATAAAACTGAGTACATACGAATATTTTGACCATCGTTTCGGCAAGGTGGCACGTTATTGGAGTTCTATAGCCTTCCTGCTTGAACATTTTACAAAGATGGGGGCAGTATTGTATCTTATGGGATTGGCGGCAACGACATTCCTTGGTGTGGATATAACACTCATTATCATAGTGATTGGTATTGTAACCATTTTACTTACATTCCTCGGTGGAATGGAAGCAATTGTATGGATGGATGTTGTACAGGGCTTCCTCCTCATCCTCGGTGGTGTGTTGGCTGTTGGTATTCTTTTCTTCCTCATTGATGGTGGAGTAGGAACGGTATTCAAGGTTGCAGGGGAGTTTAACAAGATAGATGTTGGCCCTTATAACTGGGATTTCCAGCAAAAGACATTCTGGGTATTGGTATTCAATGGAATGTTTTATGCTCTGCAGAAATATGGTACTGACCAAAGTATGGTACAAAGATATCTTGTTGCTAAAGATGAGAAGAGTGCAAAGAAAGCCACATACCTTGGTGTAGCAATGAGTGTTCCTACATGGGCACTGTTTATGTTCGTGGGTACGTGCCTGTTCGTATATTATCAGACAAATCCAGGACTTCTTCCTGAAGGTACGATGGCTGATAAGGTATTCCCACACTTTATCGCAACAGAGATGCCGATAGGATTCGCTGGACTTATCGTTGCGGCTCTTGTGGCTGGTGCCATCTCTACCATTGACGCAGACGTGAACTGTATCTCTGCTATCTTCGTAGAAGACTATTATGCAAAGATAAAGAAACATGCTACGGATAAGCAGAAACTATATGTTGGACGTATTGCTGTGCTTGTAACAGGTGCAGCTTGTATATTGCTTGCATTGTGGTTCAATGAAATGGGTAATGAAAGTATTCTTGATTCATTGTTCGTACTTTATGCAATCATCTCTGCTGGTATCGTGGGTATCCTCGTTCTCGGTATCTTCACCCGCAGAGCAAATTGGAAGGGACTTTATATTGGTTTAGCAGCCACATTACTGTTTACAATATATGCATTACTTACAGGTGCTGCCGCAGGTGACAGTGAGCCAATATTGAACTTGGGAGAATGGAATTTCACCCATCACAAGATGATGTTAGGAGTATATTCACATATCGTAGTTATTGTAGTAGGATATATTGCCAGTTTGTTCTTCAAGGAACCGCTTGCTGACAAGAGTCTTACGGTTTATGGATTTGTGGAAGCAAATAAAAAAGCAAAGAAATGAAAGGAATCACATTGATGCAACCACAGAAGATTGTCTTCGGCACAGGTTGCATGCAACAGTTCTGCAAGGATTATCTTGCAATGGGACACAGGAGATTATTCATACTTACTGCTCCCGTATTGAGACCCATGGTGGAGAAATCTATTGACTCTCTCGATGGAATCGACATAAACATATATGACAACATCAATGCAGAACCTTCTGTAACTGATTTTAAAGCGGTGTTGGCAAAGGCAAAAGATTTCGGTGCTGACAGTGTTGTTGGTATCGGTGGAGGCAGTGTACTTGATCTCGCAAAATTAGTTGCAACACTTCTTGATAGCGAGCAGAATGTTGAAGACCTCTTCGGAATCGGTTTCGTTGCAAGACGTGGCGTATGGTTCGCATGTGTTCCTACTACATCAGGTACAGGTAGTGAGGTGTCACCAAATGCTATTCTACTCGATGAAAGAGACAATCAGAAGAAAGGTATTGTCAGCGAACATTTGATGGCAAATGCTGCATATATAGACCCTGAATTTACGTGGACAGTACCTGCAAAGGTTACTGCTGAGACGGGTATGGATGCCTTGACACATTGTATAGAGGCTTACACAAATAAGTTTGCTCATCCACTGGTGGATATGTATGCTATGATGGGTATAAAACTTATAGCTGCTAATCTTCTGCGTGCCGTCAAAGATGGTAAAGATGTGGAGGCACGTGAAGCAATGTCATTAGGCAGTATGTACGGTGGACTTTGTCTTGGACCTGTAAACACAGCGGCAGTACATGCTCTCTCTTATCCTATCGGCGGAGAGTTTCATAAAAGTCACGGATTGTCGAATGCTGTACTTTTGCCGACAGTAATGCGTTTCAATATACCAGCAAACACAAAGAAATATGCAGAGATAGCCATTGCTTGCGGTTGTGAGCAGGGCAAGGACGACATGGAAACAGCAGAAAGAGGTGTAAGGTTTATTGAACAACTGTCAAAAGATTGCGGAATACCTCAGACATTGGCAGAGATAGGCATTCCACAGACGTCTGTTGACGGAATGGCAAAGGCTGCCATGGATTGTCAACGATTGTTGAAAAACAACCCTCGTGAAGTGACTGAGCAAGATTGCCGTGACATATATAATGCGTTATACTAATAAGAAAAATATGTTGAAACCTAAGTTGGCTATTACCATGGGCGATCCCGCAGGGATAGGTCCTGAAATCATAGTAAAAGCATTGAGTGAAAAGTCTGTTTATGACAAATGTCTTCCATTGGTAACTGGTGACGCGAAAGTAATGCAACAGGCGGTAAATCAGTTGGATTCACCGTTAAATGTACATCCGATAAAGGATGTTGCAGACGCAAAGTTCGAATATGGTACGATTGATGTCTATGACTTGGATTGTGTAGATATGACAACATTCCGACAGGGAGAGGTGCAGGAACAATGCGGACATGCAGCTTTCTTATTTGTCACAAAGGCAATAGAACTTGCAATGGCAAAAGAGGTTGATGGTACTGTTACTGCTCCTTTGAACAAGGAGGCGTTGAATCTTGCTGGTCATCATTTTGATGGCCACACAGAGATTTATGCCCATTTCACCAACACAAAAAAATATGCAATGCTCTTGGCTGATGAATTCTTGAGAGTTATTCATGTCTCTACTCATGTTCCATTGAGAGTAGCATGCGATAGAGTGAAAAAAGAGCGCATCATAGAGGTGACGGAACTTATCAATGATGCTTGTCTGCAGTTCGGCATCGAAGTACCACGAATAGGCATCGCAGGTCTTAACCCTCATGCAAGCGATGGAGGATTGTTCGGATATGAGGAGGAAAAAGAGATTATTCCTGCAGTGGAAGAACTGAAGTCGCGTGGTTTCAATGTGGCAGGCCCTGTGCCACCTGATTCTTTGTTTGCCAAAGCCCGCTGTGGACAATTTGATGGATGTGTGGCAATGTATCATGACCAAGGTCATATCCCATTCAAGGTTTGTGGTTTTCAATGGGATAAGAAAACAGGAAAGATGGAGAGTGCAGAGGGCGTTAATATAACTCTTGGACTTCCTATCATCCGTGTCAGCGTTGACCACGGAACAGCCTTTGACGTTGCAGGAAAAGGTGTGGCTTCACCTTCTGCTATGCTGCTTTCAATAGATTATGCAACAAAGATGGCATGCTCACGACTAATAACAAAGGCATAACGGTCATTGCTGACGACCTAACGGGAGCGGCTGAAATAGCAGGCATGGCACCTGCGGGTACTGTTGTCATTGCTACCAATACGCGGTCATTGTCTGAGGCAGAAGCTAAAGAAGAGACCACACGTATAATCAATCACTATTCTCTTACAAAGGAAAATATAATATTCAAAAAAACAGATTCTGCCATACGCGGTCATATTGTAGCAGAACTGCAAACGATAATGCGGGAGTTGGGACACGAAAGATGTCTTCTACTTCCGCAAAATCCATCAAAAGGAAGGGTGATAAAAGACGGACGCTATTATGTGAATGATGTTCCTTTACACAAGACATCGTTCAGTTATGACCCAGAATTTCCTGCCGTTTCATCGGAAGTAAAAGAAATACTGAAAGGTGCGTCTTATCTTTCTTTGAATGATGAGATTAAGACGGGAATAAACATCGCAGAGGCAACATCGAAAGAAGATATTGAACTGCAGGTAGATAAAGTTGACAGAGATATACTCGTCGCTGGTGCTGCCGACCTCTTTGATGTGATGACAGGTAATTGTCAGAAAACAATAAATTATAAATTGTCATTTGATGCCTTTTCTTCAATAACAATTGTTCAGGGCAGCACCTTGAGTCAGGATTTGTCAACATTATCTTTTTTCAGTCAATACAATATACTGAAGTGTCCGATGCCTGACGATGTCCTCGATGGTGCAGATAGGACGGATTGGTTGAAGAAAGGCAATATCTGCATGACCATTCCACAGAAACGAAGTAATCCTGTATGGTGTAAGACCATCATGGCAAAAACCGTATGTGAAAGATTTGGCATCATACCTTCAAAAAAATGTTTGAAATCAATAGAAATTACGGTCAACAGTCAATGGTCAACAGTCAACCGTACAACCGTCAACGAGTTGGATGTTTCTGATGCTGATACTCTTTTAGTAATAGAAGGGGGAGCTACAGCATATACCATATTAACAGCGATGAATTGGGACGAATTACAGTTGGTAGGACAAATTGCAGCAGGTGTTGTAGCCTTAAAACACGACAATGTCATTGTTGTATTGAAACCAGGAAGTTATCCTTGGGGAGAAATGTTTTCTTGCGACTATAAACGAAAGTAAAAAGGTTTTAGTGCTGTGGAATTAAGGATGTTGAAAACACGATGAGGAAAATATACATCATGCTCTGTCTAGGATTTGTGGTGCTAGCCACACTCGCATTTCCTAATGCACCAACAATGGATGATTGGAGTTATATGACCAGTCCGCAAACAGATAATACCAAGCTAATCAGTTTACTTTTGCCGTTTGATACCTACTGGCGACCTTTCGATGGAATAATAGGTTACATCAACGGACTGCATACCAGACTTTTTCCTTTGCTGAACCACATTATCATCGTGACAGGTCACATCGTTAATTGTATGCTGCTTTACAAAGTAGCAATTCTTATCGGTCTCAGGCAGAGAGGTACTTTGTCAGTCATGATTTTCTTTATGTTCTCTCCCGGCATGCTCGGTACTGTGCTTGACATTGATTCTGCCAATCAAGTTTATGCACTATTGTGGGGACTTGTCGCCACTCTGATATATCTACAAACGATTAAGGAGAGACATAATCAGTCATTTCCACTACGTTCATACATTCTGTTTGCTACCGTCATCTTTATCGGCACACTCTGCAAAGAAAATGCTATGGCCTTCATAGTGGTTTCGCCATTACTTGCCTACGGCACAGGAATGCGCTCCTTCAAGAGTTCTTGTCGCGACATATTTCTGTTTTTGTCAATCGCGGTAATATATTCTGCTATTCGCCTCAGTCTGCCAACAGACCAAGTGAACTTCAATACCGAATATGTCGATGGAGGCATACGCCAGATAGTCAGAAACATCGGTATGTTTATTGTTTTCTCGTGGCTCCCATGGGACTTCGTGAGCATACTTCATGCTCCTAGTCGCAACATTTTCCTGGCAACACTTACAGTTCTGCTGTCTATGACGTTCATCGCCAGCATAGTCCGACATATCATCTCGAACATCAGGGATAGGATGACGCTAGTCCTTCTTTGCTGTATGGTCATACTGGCAGGTATTCACCTCGCCACAATTTTCACTGTGATGCACACATATTCATCGTTGTGCATAGCAGCTCTCATTATCGGTATGATGATGGAACGTATTGAAAAGCCTGTTTATGCCGTCATCATCTACTGTTCGTTCCTTGTTCCATCTGCCATCAGCGATGTGCACCACGCTATAAAAGCATATGAGTCTGGGGAGACGGGGAAGCAGATGGCCAGACTTACTATAAGTCAATGTGGTGGTGAACCCGATAATGTCTATGTTATTCGAGTTGACGACGGCTATCCGAAGTATTCAATGTTCTGCACAATCCCCGCCGATGCCTTTGGTAATGGAATTGCAGTCCGACATATGAACGACTACATGTGGCCCGCCAAAATTGAGTGCACAGAAATCAGGCTAGACGAAAAGGACAGAATAGACCAGATGGTGTCCCAAGCCTTTGCACAACAATACCAAAGTGTATGGATTGTAGAAGGCGAGAACGTCAAGGTAATAAACCAACCTCAAAGCGATGAAATGCCATGAATAATACAAGCAAGCGTTTGGAATGGATAGATATGATGAAAGGTATTGCCATCATAGCAGTGGTGGCCTTTCATAGCGATTTCCATTTCCACCACAGCACACTGCTCCCTGTATGGAGTCTGTTTGCCAACTCATGGCATGTGGGTGTATTTTTCGTTCTGTGCGGTTTCTTTATAAGGGAAGATAGTCTTCAAAATACGCCAGGTTTCATCAAAAGCAGGTTATTGCCCCTATATTTCAGACTGATAATAGCCTTTGCAATTTGCATCTTGCTCCACAATAGTTTTTTCAAGCTAGGCATATATGACGAAAACATTGAATATTCAGGCAGACACATTTTGCCATACACATTTCCAGAGATAATCAAGAATCTTCTCTATGCCTGTATTGGAGCTGGCAGAGAACCTGTACTCTCAGCGCTATGGTTCGTTTATTGCCTTCTCGTTTCGTTTGTCATTCTTTCCATCATCAGCAAGATAACAAGGAAGACAGTACGTGACGACAAGAAATACGAGTATGCACGTGGCATCGTCATTTTCACCTTGTGTACAGTAGCACATGCCGTACAAGAATTGACAGATATACACATTCCTCGCTATGGTAATGTCTTCACCATCACTTGGCTCATCTATCTGGGGTACATAGTCTGGAACAGGTCCCATTTGCAGTTTAATAACTGGCGTGTTGCTGTCATAGCTCTAATACTGTTCTATCTATGCAACATTTTTTTCGGTCCGAACTTACTTGTAACAAACACATACCACAATGTACTGTCAATGACACTCTGCATACTGAGTGTCATGTATTTTCTAGCTTATGTCAGCAAGAAAGCGGAAGGCACCTATGTCAGTCATGCACTTTCCGTCATCGGACGGAACAGCTTCAGCATAATGACATGGCATATTCTCTCTTTCAAGGCACTCACTGCCGTGCTAAATACGTGCGGATACAACTACAGCCTTGTCACACTCAATTCTCCTGAGACAGACGACATCATCATATATCTTCTTTATACGATTGTCGGTGTCATGCTACCTATTATTCTGCTTAACCGAATCAATAAATGAAACATCACACAATGATCCCCAACATCTTTTTGCTCATGCGCCCCAATCAATGGAGCAAGAACATTTTTGTATTCCTACCAATGTTCTTCGGCAGACACCTTACAGATTTATCCTGCTGGTGGCCAAACATCTGTGCTTTTTTAGCGTTCTGTTTCGCGTCCAGCGGCATTTATTGCCTGAACGATATATACGATGCGGAGTCGGATAGTCATCATCCCAAGAAATGCAGACGTCCTTTGGCCTGCGGTTCCGTTAGCAGGAAACAGGCATACTACACAATGATTGTATGCTGGATTCTATCTTTCGGACTCATTTTTACTGGCTATCAAGAAATTTCAATGAAGATTGGAGTGGCGAGCATCGTTGCGTTGTATATCCTCCTCAATATCGCCTATTGCCTGAGATTGAAGCTTTATAGCGTTATCGATGTGTTCATCATAGCCCTAGGGTTTGTGCTGAGAGTAATTTCTGGTGGCATATCCAGCCATGTAGAGCTTTCTCACTGGATTGTCCTCATGACATTTCTACTAACTCTTTTCATTGCCATAGCCAAACGAAGGGACGATGTTGTTGTGTACGAGAATTCGGGCGTGATGCTGCGGGACAGCATAGGATACTACAATATATCATTCATTAATATGGCACTGTGCATAGTGGCAAGCGTCACGATGATTTGTTACATCATGTACACCGTTTCGGACGAGGTTATCAGCCGAATAGGAAACAACTACCTTTATACGACTTCCATTTTTGTTCTGGCCGGTCTCGTACGCTATCTCCAACTGACTATCGTCGAAGAGAAAAGCGGCAGTCCGTCGCGTATTCTTATCCAGGACCATTTCATTCTAGGCTGCATTCTAGCTTGGAGCCTTACATTTACCTGTCTTTTATACCTGTAACCGAATTGTGAAGATGAAACGACGCATAGCTGCTTTTGACTTTGACGGAACATTGACCACAAGGGATACACTGCTGGAATTTATTCGATTCGTATTTGGAAGAAGAAAGCTCCTGATAGGGTTCCTGCTGCATACACCGTGGATTATTCTTATGAAGGTTGGGGTATATCCTAACTGGAAAGCCAAACAACGCGTTTTTTCGTGGTTTTTCAAGGGAATGAACTATGATGAGTTTGCCAACTTAGGTAGCAAGTTCGCCGATAGGATAGATATGTTTGCGAACAGAGATACCATATCGTTACTTCAGAAACACATCGAGTCATCTGACGACGTTTATGTGATTTCAGCCAGCATTGAAGAATGGGTACGCCCTTATTGTCAACGATTGGGGGTTAAAGCTGTCTTAGGGACCAAAGCGGAGGTCATCAATGGTACGCTCTCAGGACGTTTCGCCTCACGCAACTGTTACGGCAAAGAGAAAGTTAACCGTCTGCTTGAAGCCGAGCCTGATCGTTCTTCCTACTATCTGTATGCCTACGGGGACAGTAGCAGTGACAAATACCTGTTAGATTTTGCCGACTGAGATTTTAGTCGCAACCCCAATGTTCGGATGGACTAATTTCGCGACATTTTGTTTCAATAAAATAAATAACATTTATTTTGGTAGTAGATTTTTTGTTTGCACTAACTTTGGCTATGCCGAAATTAGGCTGCAACTCAGTACTACCTACAAAAACTACGTTTTACTTTTAC
>JAGHTI010000053.1 GCA_018065415.1 Candidatus Equicola stercoris | reverse complement strand
GTTGTGCTCATGTGGCAATAAACAAAAAGCTGCAGATGCTGAACAAGAAAAGAGTTTTGAACAGGAGCAGATCGAGGCTAACATCAAACTTCAGGTTGACTCACTCGCTGCTGAGTTTGCAAAAATGGGAAGAACTCCATTCATGCAGTCATTGTTGGAAGGTAAGATTGAATTGACTGACGAAGAGAAGTTGGTTAAGCCAGAATATCTTATAGATCCAGCAAGTACAGCTGATTTGGTAACACTTTCTCAGAAATATCGTGCAATCGCTATGCTCGATGCAGATAAGTATATTGCAAAAGCATTCGATATGCCAATAGACGAATATGAGAGTGCAATTAAAAAATTAGTCGTTGATATAGACGATTCTGCATTCAAGTTGTTCGTAGAGGAAGCAGATACAATAGAACATGCTACCACTATTCAGAAGTTCTACGATGCAGAAAACGAAAATGGTCGTATAAACTTCTTCTGGGATACTACAACAGCTTTCTTGGTTGAAGAATTGTATATTATTTCTGCAGATCCAAACAATAAGTTCATTGAGTGCTTTGATGATGAGTCAGCATCGAATATAACTTATCGTATAATCCTTTTCCAGAATGCATTGGAGAGACTTAAAGAGTATAATCCAGAGCTTAATGATTTGTGTGAATCTATCAGACCTTTGGAAAATTTGAATGCAATTTCTGTAGATGAACTCAAGTCACAGTTAAAGGATATGCACGATGATTTGGCAAAAATACGTGAGAATTTATTAAAATAATATAAAATTATTTGGTGGTAAAATAAATTGTGTTTATCTTTGCACCGCAAAAATGTGTCAATAAAGACAAAATTGTTATATATTATTTAACGTTAAATTTTAAAAATTTAGACAAATGAAAAAATTATTGATGATTGCTGCTGTAGCAGTTTTCGCACTTAATGCAAGTGCAGCAGATGGTTTTAAATCAAGCAAACCATTAGACAACACTTACATCTCTCTTCAGGGTGGTGTTTATGAGCCTCTTACTGGTCAGGACATTTTGAAGGATGCTCGTCCTGTAATTCGTCTCTCTGCAAACAAGTTCTTTAACACAGTTATTGGTGCAAGCATTTGGGGACAGGCTTATATTAACAACAACAATTTCAATCCTGACAACATGTACAAATTCTATGAGCATTCTGCTGCTACTGGATGTGGTAACAAGACTATTGTTGATGGTTTGAATGTTGGTATCAGTGGTTTGGTAAACTTGAATAACCTTTTCGCAGGTTATGCTGGTGCTCCTCGTTTCTTCGAAGTAGTTGCTGAAGCTGGTGTTGGTTATTTCCATCAGTTTGGTGCTCAGAAGTGGAATGCAAGTACAGGACAGCTTGATGATGTTAATAGCAATTGGAGAAATGTTGCTCATTCAACAATCAATTTCGCTTTGAATTGCAATTTCAATATCAATGAAAAGTGGCAGATTGGTCTTCGTCCAGAAGTACAGTTCGCTGAGAATACAACTCACTTGAACAGCCAGTTTGCTCAGGTTCAGGTAACAGCTGGTATTGCTTACAACCTTGGTGATGTATTCACTCCAATCGTTCCTCGTTCACAGGAAGAAATTGACGGCCTCAATGGTCAAATCAATTCTTTGAAGGGACAGCTTGCAAGCAAGGATAACGAAATCGCTGCAAAGAATAAGGAAATTGAAGCATTGAAGAAGCGTCCAGCTCCAGTAGAGAAGGTTCGTGACGTGACAAATGTTATCTCAAATGCTGCTACTAACGTATTCTTCAAGATCGGTAGTGCAAAGATTGCTGATCCTAAGGATTTCGTAAACCTTGACGCTGTTGCTGCTGCTGCTATTAAGAGTGGTTCACGCGTAGTTATCATGGGTACAGCTGACTCTAAGACTGGTTCTGCAAAGGTTAATCAGAAGCTTTCTGATGCTCGTGCAAATGCAGCTAAGGAATATCTGATTTCTAAGGGTGTTGCTGCTGATATGATTACAACTGCAGGTGAAGGTGGTGTTGATACTCTTCAGCCATCTAACTTGAACAGACGTGCTCTTGTAGAATTGAAGTAATAAATTGTTAAACATAAATAAAAAAGGGAGTTTCGTAAGGAACTTCCTTTTTTTTGTTATCTTTGCAACATATACGATGTGTTTTGATATGACAAAGATATTGCTTATATATACAGGCGGCACCATTGGTATGGTGGAAAATGCAGAAACGGGAGTTCTTGAAAATGTGGATTTCAATACGGTACTGCCGACAGTTAAAGAATTAAAACAATTCTCTTTCAATATAGATGTGTTCTCTTTCACACCACCATTGGATTCTAGTGATATGGGACCAGAACAATGGGTGCGATTGGTTGATATAATAGACGAAAACTATGAAAAATATAATGGGTTTGTAGTTCTTCATGGCACAGATACAATGGCATATACAGCAAGTGCTTTGAGTTTCATGTTGGAGAATCTTAATAAACCTGTGATACTGACAGGATCTCAATTGCCGATAGGTAAATTGCGTACTGATGGTAAGGAAAATCTTATTACGGCAATAGAGATTGCAGGTGCAACAAATGAAAGTGGAGAACCGATGGTGCCAGAGGTTTGTGTCTTCTTCAGAGACAAACTGCTTCGTGGTAATCGTACCACAAAAAGTAGTGCAGACCAATTTGATGCGTTCCATTCATTCAATTATCCTTCGTTGGCAATCTCTGCGGTTGACATTCATTATAACAAACAAAACATCATTCCTTATAAACAGCAAAAATTGATTGTCCATCGCAACATGGATGCAAGGATGCTGGTTTTGAGTGTGTTTCCTGGAATACAGAAGGAAGTTGTTGAAAATATGTTGAATACACCAAAGTTACGTGGTGTCATACTTAGAACTTATGGCGCAGGAAATGCACCTCAGGAGAAGTGGTTGACGGAACTTTTGAAGCAAGCTACAGATAATGGCATCGTAATAGTGAATATCACGCAGTGTACTGATGGTAATGTTGTAATGAAACGTTATGGCACAGGATTGCATCTGCAAGAGGCTGGAGTTGTTAGTGGACAAGATTCGACGGTGGAGGCAGCCTTGACGAAAATGATGCGATTGTTTGGTGATGGTTTGACTCCAGAACGAGTAAGGATGCTGATGGGAGAAAACTTATGTGGCGAGTTGTAAAATATACCATACTCTCTACTTGCATCATCGTATTTTGTGCATGTGAACGTGTGAATTTCGATATTGAGAATCATAAATCAAAGGTTGTTGTCAGTATTGATGAATTTAAATTAGCACATTCTGATATAGGAATGCGTTCAAATGTGGAAAAAGAACAAATTTCTTTTGCTGTTTTTGATAGCACTAGGACAAAAATCTGTGAAGTAAAACAAGTGAAAGGGGAGGACGATGAATACGGAAAAATTATAACGGAATTAGATGTTGGGAAGTATTATTTTGTTGCTGTAGGTAGTCATCTTGACTGTAATTTACTTTCGCCAGATAGTGTTGAGTTTAGTGAAAATAATACGGGAGATGTGTTTTGTGGTGTAAGAGAAGTTTATGTGCGGGATGGAGAACAAATCCAACTGAATATGACCTTGCATCGGTGCGTAACTCAGTTTCGACTGGTATGTGAGGATGGAATACCTGCAAATATAAAGTCATTTCGTTTCGAATTTACTAAAGGAAATCATATTGTGAATCCGCAAACGAAGCATGCACCATCTGCTGGTGTGCACAAGGTGTTTTTCGCTTCCGAAACGCCAGACAATACTTTGTCGTGTTTTTTCTTCCTGAATGACGATAATGTCAAAATGAATCTGACCGTTACTGCGATAGATTATGAGGGTGAGGAAGTAAAAACTAGGGTGTTTGAAGATTTAGATATGGAAATAGATAAAAATCTTACAGCGACAGGCTCCTTTTTTGTCTCTTCACAGACTTTGTCTGTAGATTTTAATACGGAGTGGAAAAAGAGTGAAGAAAGAAAATACTAAAAAATAATTACACGCTTTCGTTTATTTAACAGATTTGTTGTACTTTTGTAGTGCAAATTTGCTATTTATGTTTTTTCTAAAGAAAAAAACTGTTGAGAAGATAGGGTTTCTGCGAAACTTTACAGATTGTCATTGTCATATCCTTCCTGGTGTTGATGACGGCGTTAGGAGCATGGATGATGCTCTTAACATATTAAAGATATATGAGGACTATGGTGTAAACAGTGTTAGACTGACACCTCATATCATGGAAGAAATGCCAAATGAGACATCTGCCTTACAAAAACGTTTTGAGGAATTAAAGAAAGCCTATGCAGAAGTGCCAGTTCGTCCAAATGTCCAGAAAGTGCAATTGAATCTTTCAGCTGAATATATGATGGATCCCTTATTTGAAGAAAGATTGCAGAATAAAGACCTCTTGACTTATGTTGGCGATGACAAACTGCTTGTGGAAACAAGTTATTTCAATCCACCTTCTGATATGATTGGAATCTTGCAACGTATAAAGAGTAAAGGTTTTTATCCAGTTTTGGCACACCCGGAAAGGTATCTTTATATGAGCACTAAAGATTATGAGAAACTCAGACGTATGGATGTTGAATTTCAGTTGAACTTAGGTTCGCTGAGTAATTGCTATGGTAAAAAGGTAAAGAAGAATGCTGAATTCATTTTAAATAAAAGATGGTATAACTACGTCGGTACGGATTTACATTCCACATCTATGCTGGAGCGAATATTAAATGCAGATGCAACGAATTTAAATAAATCAAACAATTAAGAATATGAAAAAAATTATGTTAACAGCCACAATCTTGGTGGCGATGATTTTGTCAGGATGTCAGTCTTCAAAGAAGATTGCATATTTCCAGGATCTTGATTCACTGGGAAATATGGTCAAGACTTTGACTCCTGTTGATGTGCGCATGCAACCTGGTGATAAAGTGTTTATTATGGTGAAAGCTCAGGGAGGACTGGAGTTGAATGAGTTGTTTTCTTTAACAGGAACAAATTCTTACAGCAATATAACTGCCACTGAAAATTCTCCTTATGGTTACACCGTGTCAGAATCGGGGGATATCGATTTCCCTGTTATAGGGAAGGTGCATGCAGCAGGACTGACAAGAGCAGAACTAGAGAGCACAATCAAGCAGATGATACTATCTCAAGGACATGCCAAATCTGTTATTGTAAATGTAACATTCTTGAATCTTTCATTCAGTGTAATGGGAGAGGTAGCACACCCGGGACGTTTTAATATTGACAGAGACCAGTTCACCATTACTGACGCATTGTCAAAGGCTGGTGACCTTACTATTTATGGTAAGCGTAATAATGTGCTATTGCTCCGCAAGGAAGGAGACCATCAGCAAGTCTATAAAGTGGATTTGACTCAGGCCGAAACGTTGATGACTTCACCTGCATATTATATCCGTCAGAATGATATCGTTTATGTTGAGCCAAATAAGGCTAAAGCACAAAACTCTGAAATTGGTAGCATGACGTCATTATGGCTGTCATTGGCATCAATGGGTTTGTCTATCGCAACCCTTATTGTTTCTATAACAAAGTAAGATTGAAAGAATATGGAACAGATTCGTAATGTTGAAAATGTTGCTACTTCTTCTATGAAGGCTCAGGGCAACGATATGTTGAAGTTAAAAGAGTTGTATTGGAGTTGTATATCACGATGGCCGTGGTTTGTAGCTTCAGTAGTGTTTTGTTTGTTTATTGCATGGCTCTACATAGCAAAACAGCAACCTGTATATACTCGTGTAGCACAAGTAGAAATAAAAGATGATAGGCAAGGACGTAGTATAAGAGGCACGGGAAGTGCTAGCAGTATTCAGAGTCTTGGCCTTTTAAATTCAACATCTACAGTAGCAAACGAAAAGTATATGTTTTCATCTCCAGACTTGATGTATGAAACTGTTAAACGTCTTTCGTTGAGATATAATTATTTTGTCAAAGGAAATATTCGTACAAAGACATTGTATGGTAAAAATCTTCCTATAGTGGCAAAGGTTATTAATCTTAAACCAGAAGATAATGTCTCTTTTGTAATAGAAAGTGACGAGGAGGGTAATATCGTACTTTCTGAATTTAAAAAGAACAAAAATATATACGATGGCAAAGTAAATGGAGTAATGGGCTCATCTGTCCAGACTCCTATTGGAAAAATTTTGCTCAAACCTTCGATGACATATCAGGCTTCAAAGCAAAAAATATATGTAAATGTCACCAGCATAGGAGTTGCTTCAAATATTTATATGGGCAAATTAAGCGTAGATATAACAGATAAAGAAGCAGATATTATTAACCTGGCTTGTACTGATCAAAGCATTCAGAGAGCAGAAGATGTGCTAAATACAATTATTCAGGTTTATAATGAACGTTGGGTTGAGGATAAGAACCAGATGGCTGTTTCTACATCTCATTTCATTCGTGAACGTCTCGTAAAAATCCAGTCAACACTCAATGGCGTTGATGAATCTATTTCCGATTTCAAGAGTGTTATTGGCCAGCCAGACCTTGTGGCATCTGCAGGCTTGTACATGCAGCAAAATCAGGAACACAGTAATCGCGTGATGGAACTCGAATCGCAACTTGCAATGGGTAGATATCTTCAAGAGTTTGTTGATGCAGGTAAGGAAGGGGTCATTCCTTCTGGTATTGGGATGAGTCCTGCAGTGGAGTCTATGATAGCATCATATAACGATTTAGTCTTGAAACGTCAACATTTGGTGGCAAATTCAAGTACTGAAAACCCACTCGTTCAAGACGTGGATCGACAGATTGCAACACTAAGGGGCAACATAATCAAGAGTGTGCATAATCAGAATCTGGCATTGCAGACTCAGATAAATAATTTGAAACGCAATGTCGGTTACACGATGGATAAGATTAAGAGTAATCCAAAGGAGGCAAAGACATTGCTTTCTGCAGAAAGAAAACAGCAAGTGCAACAGACATTGTATCTCTTCTTGTTGCAGAAATTGGAGGAAAATGAACTCTCAAAGGCATTTACAGCATATAATACACGCATAATAATGATGCCTTATGGTTCTATAAATCCGACATCACCAAAGGCTGGTAGAATATATCTGATAGCCTTGTTCTTTGGTTTCTTGTTGCCGATAGCGATACTTTATGTACGTGAACAACTGATAACAACAGTAAGAGGTAAGAAAGATGTTCAAGATGTTGTGTCAATGCCTATAGTCGGAGAAATACCGCAATGTACTCCTGTCGCTAAATGGCAACTACCTTGGAAAAAGAAGATTCAAAAATCAGAATTGATCGTTGTTGAACATGGTAGTCGTAATGTGGTAAATGAAGCCTTCCGTGTTGTAAGAACGAATCTTGAGTTTATGAGTCACAAGGATAAGTGCAATGTCATTAATTTTACTTCATATAATGTCAACTCAGGAAAGTCATTCCTTACAATGAACGTTGGTTTGAGTTTTGCTATAAAGAAACAAAAAGTTCTCTTGATAGATTGCGACCTTCGTAAGGCTTCATTGAGTAATTATATTCAAATTCCTAAGAAGGGAATCTCAGATTATCTAGCTGGTAACACATTAGATTGGCATGAGGCTGTAGTCGCATATTCTGGATGCGAAAATCTGGATGTGCTACCTGTAGGTAAGATTCCACCAAATCCATCAGAACTTATCTCAGAACCTGCATTTGCAAAGATGCTTGATGAAGCACGAAAAGAATATGATTATATCTTCATCGACTGCCCACCATTGGATTTGATTGCAGATACAAAGATACTTATGCAGTTCGTAGATCAGACTATATTTGTAGTACGTGTTGGCTTAATGGAACGCGAAATGTTGCCTGAGGTTCAAGAACTGCACAACAAGTACAATAAAATGTCTATTATTCTTAATGATACCTATATCGACGAAGGACATTATGGTTATCGTCATGGATATGGATATCATTATGGTTATGGCTATCGCTATGGTTATGGTTACCGTTATACCAAGGGCTATGGTTATGGTTACGCTAATGGTAATGAAAAAAAATAAAATAACAGAATTATGAAATATCCTAAAATTGGTATCCGTCCTACCATAGACGGACGGCAGGGTGGTATTCGTGAAGGCTTGGAAGAAAAGACCATGGGCCTTGCGAATGCAGTAAAGGAACTCATAGAGAATAATCTCAAGAATGGTGACGGCTCAAAAGTAGAATGTGTTATTTCTGATACAACTATTGGACGTGTTGCTGAAAGTGCTGCCTGTGCAGAGAAATTTGAACGTGAAGGCGTTGGCTCTACAATCACGGTAACATCTTGTTGGTGCTATGGCTCGGAGACAATGGATATGAATCCTTATTATCCAAAGGCTGTTTGGGGATTTAATGGTACAGAACGTCCAGGAGCTGTATATCTTGCAGCCGTACTTGCAGCACATAATCAGAAAGGTTTGCCTGCATTTGGAATATATGGACACGATGTTCAGGATTTGGCAGACAATACCATTCCTGCCGATGTTGCAGAAAAGATACTCCGTTGGGCAAAGGCAGCTCAGGCTGTTGCAACAATGCGTGGCAAGAGTTATCTGTCATTGGGTAATACTTGTATGGGTATTGCTGGTAGTATCGTTAATGCCGATTTCCTGCAGAAATATCTTGGCATGCGTACTGAATATGTTGACCTTGTGGAGATTCTGCGTAGAGTAGATTTTGAAATTTATGACCATGAAGAGTTTCGTAAGGCTATGGAGTGGGTTGACAAGTATTGCAAACCACAGGAAGGACATGACTATAATGAGGACCGTCCTCTCTTCCCAGGTACTCCGATGACAACATTCAATGGCAAGGGAAAGAGTAAGAACCGTGAGGAAAAGGATGCCGACTGGGAGTTCACCGTCAAGAACATGATGATCATCCGCGACCTGATGGAAGGTAATCCAAGATTGCTTGAAATGGGTTATAAGGAAGAGGCTCTCGGACATAATGCAATCTGTGCAGGTGTTCAGGGACAACGTCAGTGGACAGACTATAAACCAAACTTTGACTTCCCAGAATCATTGATGTGCACATCATTCGACTGGAATGGTATTCGTGAAGCAAAGGTTCTTGCAACAGAAAACGATTTCTGTAATGGCATCTCAATGCTCTTCGGTCATCTGCTGACAAATCGTGGTGTGATGTTCAGTGATGTACGTACTTATTGGAGTCCAGAGGCTGTTGAACGTGTTACAGGAAAGGCTCCTGAGGGGTTGGCTGCTGGTGGCTTCATTCACCTGATTAACTCTGGTGCAACCACATTGGATGCAACAGGTGCAATGTCAGATGAAAATGGCAATCCAACAATCAAGGAACCATGGAACATGAACCAGCAAGATGTAGAAGCATGTCTCAAGGCAACAAGTTGGATGCCTGCTGACCGTGACTATTTCCGTGGAGGTGGCTATTCTTCTCATTTCGTTACACGCGAAGGAATGCCGATGACTATGTTGCGTCTCAATATGATTGATGGTTTGGGTCCTGTTCTGCAGATAGCAGAGGGATGGACGGCAGAACTGCCGAAAGAACAGCATGATATCCTTGATAAGCGTACTGATCCTACATGGCCTACAACTTGGTTCGTACCTCGCACAGACCCATCTATTGATGCGTTTAAGGATGTATATAGCGTGATGAACAACTGGGGAGCAAACCATGGTGCTATCGCTTATGGACATATCGGTGCAGACCTCATCACTCTCTGCTCAATACTGAGAATACCTGTATGTATGCATAATGTTCCGGAAGATAAGATTTTCCGTCCTGCTGCATGGAATGCATTCGGAATGGATAAGGAAGGTGCAGACTATAGAGCATGTCAGAATTTTGGACCTATATATAAATAAGGTGTATATAAATATTGAAAAAAAGGAAGTCGGTAGTGTTGGACACCGCCGACTTTTTTTAAATTAATCTTATAATAAAGAAGCAAGAACAATGGAAAAAGTAATACAAAAAAAGTATTTGATACCATTTATCCTAAT
>JAGHTI010000085.1 GCA_018065415.1 Candidatus Equicola stercoris | reverse complement strand
AGTTCGACGCAGTCAAAGTTAGTGCAAACCGTTAAACAGAGTTTTGTAGGTAGTACTGAGGTGCAGCCTAAGTTAAGGATATTCATCCTTTTCTTCCTCCTCAGTTCGGCAAAGCTTATACAAGTTTATCTCTGCTCTCACTTCGTCGTCAGTTAGACGCAGTCAAAGTTAGTGCAAATCGAAAGTACTACCAAAGATTTCGAGATTTTTTCTTGCCTGAACTCGCATTGAGTGAGTGCAGAACTAATTACGGTCAATTATTTACTAAGAGATGCATAAATCTTCATGATGCGTTGGGTAATACGAAAACAACAAGTTAGCGGAGAAGGTTCGGAGATGTAAGGGAGGTGGAAACGGGGTCACGGAACCTGTCCCTATGACCCTTTTTCTACCATCTACCATAATTGATGATGCTAGTAGCCGTAAATGCAGAAGTCAGCAACCGCAAATGTTGATGTGAGGAACCGCAAATGCTGATGTGTGCAACCGAAATAGCTGATGTGAATAACCGAAATTGATGATAATACCAGCCGTAATTGTTGATGCGACCAGTCGTAATAGAAAATATGAGTGACCGCATTTGCAATTTCTATCTACGCACGTGCAACTTTCAAGTCACCCGAGCTTAACTTATACTAAAAACTCTGTGAGCGGTTGAAAAATCATTCTCAATACTCACTTCTCTGTTGTCAGTTCCCTAAAGAAGTATCTCTGCGCAGCAACTGAAAGTTGCGCCTCTGCCCTCTGCGAACAAAATTTATGAATCTGCGTCAGCAGTCGTGAAGAAGAACAGAAAGAAGAAGCCTCCTCTAAATCTCCCCCTGAGGGGAGAGACTTTCTTACTCCCTTCCTTTCAGGGAGGGGTTGGGGTAGGCTCCGTTGTTTTTGCTCTGCGAGAGACTTAACACTTTGCGAGCGGATTATGATTTCAATACTTCATATAGTTTTTGTCAAAACCACGTGAAGATGTTATCAAAATGACGCGTCATGAAATTCTTTATGGAGATGTGGGTAAGACTACGTGAAGAGTTACTAAAAACTTTATGAGGAGTTGGACAATTCTTTATGAAGAGTTGGCCATTTCTTTATGACGAGTTTGTCACTTCTTTTTGACGCGTACAAACAATCTTTGTGACGAGTACAACCAAACTATGCGACGCGTACATCCGACATAAAGGCAAGTCACATCTTCGGCTCACAGAGTTTGATTCTAACTTGCCCAGATGGTAGGTCTGCCAGACAACAATGGTGATTCTACATGACAGGTCAGATAGGTCTTGACGATAGGTCAAGTAGGTCTTAACGACACGTCTGGTGACGCACATCTCCACATCAGGTTGCACACATTTCCACGTCAGGTTGCACGCATCCTCACATCAGGTTGCACACATCGATACGTCAGGTAAGTTTTATCGATAGGTATTGTGGATTGCAGCATCAAGTGTCAATACTCGCATCTTCAAGTAGAGTTGTTTGCATCCTGCGGAAGAATTGGTTGCTCCCTATAATAAATAAGGTGTGCATTGTTGTGTTAAATAAAAATACTTTCTTCACCCTCTTTACCATCTGTCCTCTCTTTACTTCTCTTTACTTTCTATACTTGTATTTTGTATGAGGCTATTTTTCTTGAGAATTTTTGTTTTTGGGAAATAATTTGTAACTTTGGCAATGAAATAAAACTAATAAAGGTATGGCAACTTCAATACAACTATCAAAAATTAGAAAAATAGAACTTAGGGAATGCTGGCAGAACGAAGCTACGGATTTTACACCGTGGTTAGCACAAGAAGATAATATTGCATTATTGGCAGAAGCATTAGGTTTTAATGAGCTTGAGGTTAAATCACAGGAAGAACATGTGGGCCCATTCCGTGCTGATATTCTATGCGTAGAGCCTGGTACAGATAAGTTGGTTCTTATCGAAAATCAACTTGAAAAAACAGATCACAATCACCTTGGACAAATTATGACATATGCAGCTGGTCTTGATACTGTTTCTATTATATGGATTGCAGAAAAATTTACAGAGGAACATCGGGCTGCAATAGACTGGCTTAATCGTATTACAGAAAAAGATTTCAATTTCTTTGGTGTGGAAATTGAACTAATTAAAATTGGAGATAGTCCTGCTGCGCCTATGTTTAATGTCATTGCTAAACCAAATGGATGGTCAAAAGACGTTAAATCATCATCATCTAAATCATCTGACAACTGGTCGGATACAGAAACCGCACGATATGAATGTTGGACGAACTTTTGTGAATACATGCAGAATAATCCGTCTAAATTGTTTCATCCGCAATCACCATCTACTAATCATTGGATGAATATAGCTATTGGACGAAGCGGATTTACTCTTTGTCTATTATTGAATACACGTGACAAAAAGGTCGGAGTTCAACTATATATTGACAATGATGCTGACAAAGATAAATTTGATGCTTTGTTCTCAAAAAAAGACAAAGCGGAAGAAGCTATAGGGAGTGAATTAGAATGGGGGCGTCTTACAGGTAAAAAGGCTTCTGTAATAACTCTATATCGTAAAGGAGATTTTACGAATAAGTCTCAACAGCCAGAACTTTTCCAGTGGCTAAGAAATACGATAGAAAAATATGTTGCATATTTCAAACCTATAATTAAATCTTTGTAATCGAAAAGACACTTATATCATTTTGACATCGTAATCATTAATTATCTATTATTATGTATCTTCACGAAGCTATTGAACAAGTACTTAAAGCAAACGGCCATCCTATGACATCAAGAGAAATCGCGAATGCGATAAATGCAAAAAAGTTATACGCAAGAGGCGACGGACAGCAAATTCCAGCAAGTCAGATTAGTGCTCGGGTTAATAACCATCCTGATCTGTACGTTAAAATAGATGGTAAAATCATACTTTCTAGATGGTCTTTGAATAATTAGCATTCTGATGCAGATGTTGTGTGAGTAAAATTATAATGTCTCTTTTTTAAGACCTATTGAAATACTAGAAAAATAAATTATGACAAGCAAGGAATTAAGACAAATGGGATTTGAGGGATTTGTTACCATACAAGACCTGATGACAAGTATGCTGTGTGTTCCTAAAAAGAAGGGGGTTTATGCAATTATAAGATTGAGCAATGATAAACCTCATTTCTTAAAGGTTGGCACAGGTGGTCACTTCAAAGGAAAAGACCCTAATGTTCCAATTACAGAATTAGAAAACAACTGGGTTTGTGACACTGATATTGTGTATATAGGCAAAGCTGGCTCTATTAAAGGCTCTGCCACTTTGCACTCTAGGCTTAATCAGTACATGAAGTTCGGACAAGGAAAAAATATCGGTCATAAAGGTGGACGATACATCTGGCAGTTGGCAGACAGCAAATTATTGCTGGTATGCTGGCTAACTACACCTGACGAAGACCCTGAAGATGTTGAAAAAAATCTTATACAGGATTTTAAATTAGCACACTGTGGTAACCGTCCTTTTGCGAATTTGAGAGATTAAATAGTCTTAATAGGTAATAATTTTTATTCTGTGCAATATGCCAACAGTGCTTTACAGCCATATAAGCAGGCGTCCCATGTTTCTTCGAATCTGTCGTTATACCATGGGTCGGGGATGTCGGCAGGGTGGGGTGTAAAGTCAAGCAGACGGTGTATTTTTCCATCTGCGTCTCCTCCTGTTATGCGGAGCATATTGCGAATGTTCCATGTCTCCATGCCGATGAGTAGGTCGAATCTGTCGTAGTCGTCGCGTGTCATCTGTCTCGCTGTCTTTCCATTGCAGCTGATACCGTGACGTGCGAGTTCACGTCTTGCTGGCGGATAAACGGGATTGCCTATTTCTTCTGTAGATGTAGCCGCTGACTCAATATAAAATTCATCTTCACGTCCTGCTTTCTTTACGAGGTCTTTCATTATAAATTCTGCCATCGGACTCCTGCAGATATTGCCGTGACACACAAAAAGGATTTTCTTCATCGCTTTCCTATTTGCCATAAATTGCAATTGATAATTAAACTTTTAACCATTATGGATTCAATGTTACAAAAGTACGAATTTTATTTGAGACAGACGTTTTTTTTGTTTCTTCGACGAGCGAAGTGGCAGAGCCAATGACTCGCAGAGAAATCATCTTTTTGTCCCACAAAAACTGCGTTTTAACGATTTTTCTTTTTTGAAATCATCAGAGTAAACTCTATGCTTTCTCAAAACAATAGGGAGTGCAAAGAGTTTTGCACGGAGAGGGTGGTGAGAATATACCCACAAAAAAGTAATGAGTATGGCAGACGCCTTACTCATTACTAAGTTGCGCCAGCGGGTACTGGCGACTTTTGTCAATCGGACATTAAGAACCGAACCCTTTTTATATTGAATCAGCACACAAAAGACGTGGATTTACAGAACCAAGAACAAAAGTATTTCCTTCGATGCCATTGTGTGTATCTTTTAAAGTAGCCCTGACCTAAAAGCTTGAACCATTTCTATCGGATTCCAAGAGTCTGTTAAATACTCCTCCGATTCTTTCTTTATCCTTGTCAGATAATTCTCTTTCTCCACTGTGGTATTCGGATATTGTTTGTTCAGATAATCTATCGCTTTCTTCTTGTAGTCTTCTAAACTCATCTGTTGTTTCGTATTCTTTTCCATTATATTGTTCTTTAAATTGCCTAAAACTTTCTGTAAGTTTTTTGCTTTTGATTTCTTTCTAATTTGCATCCCATTTTTCAAACGCTTCAGTATATTGCGTATGCGATTCGATAAATCAATCAACGCACTCTTTAATTGCTCGGCTTCCTCGGCATTGAATCCACCATCGCCACCGTTCCCATCAATACCTGTCATCTTATTGTGGAACCATGATACTGACTTGTCGAAATACGTCCGTGATAATTCTCTCCATGATATTGCAAGATAGATGTCACGCATACGGTCTTTCATATCGACGATAACTCCTTTTTATTGTTGCATTACAATTTCCATAGTCTTTTGTGTTTTTTGACAATGCAAACATACTGCTTTTTTGTGCAGTATGCAAATAGGATACTATAAAAATGTACAGTATTAAGAAACTTTAATATTTGACAAAAAAACATGGCTCTGCTCTAGCTTTTGGCAAATGTTTCTAAACTGCTTTAGCAGTTAAATATCCTCAATACAGTCAAGGACTGACACTATTAAAATCTAAAATAGCTAAATTATTTTTGTTTATGTTTTCGATTTGCACTAATTTTGCAGACCGTAAATGGGATTGAAGGTACTTAAATTCGGTGGTACATCAGTAGGAACGGTAAAAAGCATAACTGCTCTGAAACATATTGTGGAAGCGGAAGCCAAAGACAGTGACCTTGTGGTCGTTGTCAGTGCTCTCGGTGGACTTACCGACCGTCTTATCGCTACTGCGGACATGGCAAAGAATGGTGATGATGCGTATCTGCATGAGGTGGAGGCTATGCAGAAACGTCATCATGATATGATTGATGCGGTGATAGCGGAAGATAAGAAAGGGAAATTGATGAAATATACTGACACCCTTTTTGATGATTTGCGTAATGTGTATCTCGATATCTTCAGACGAAAGGAACTGACCATTCTGGATAATGCGGAAGTGGTGAGTTTCGGAGAACGATTGAGCAGTCGCATTACTGCCACGATGATTGAAGGTGCAGAGTGGTTTGACTCACGCAAATATATAAAGACAACAACAAAGCACGATAAGTTTCTGCTAAACCAAGATTTGACGGAGTCCCTTGTAAAGAAAACGTTTAAGAAATTTCTTGGACGAGCCAAGTGGCAAAGCCAATTTCCACATGTGTCTGTTATTCCGGGTTTTATATCTTCTGACTCCGAATCGAATATCGTCACAAATCTCGGTCGTGGGGGCAGCGACTTTACGGCTGCCATCATTGCAGCTGTGCTCGATGCTGAGGTGTTGGAGATATGGACGGATGTTGATGGATTCATGACTGCAGATCCACGCATAGTGGAAGATGCCTATACAATAGACGAGATGACTTATACGGAGGCGATGGAGTTGTGCAATCATGGTGCAAAAATCATCTATCCTCCGACACTTTATCCTGTCTGCCAGAAGAAGATTCCTATATGTGTGAAAAACACTTTCGCACCTCATGTGCATGGTACGGATATCGTAAACTCGCGCAATACATCTTCTGCAAAAAATGTGGAGGTGTTCTGTGGACTGTCGAATATGAAAGGTATCACGCTAATAGATATTGACGGTCCTTCTCTGAATGACGTGCAGGGAATACACAGACGCGTTGCATCTTGTTTGCTGGAAAAGGGTGTGGAACCACTATTCATCAACTCTCAAGAACGGAAGATTACCATCGGCACGAAGGATGCTGATTGTCATAATGCAATACTGTATTTGAATCGTGAATTCGAAAATGCTATCCGTGCAGGTAGAATCTTGCCAATGGTAGCCCATAGCGGTATGGCTACGGTGACGTTGGTAGGGGAGGCTATTCAGCAAAATTCAGGATTGCAGGCTCGTCTGGCACGTCTGCTGTCTTCTGATGGTATAAATGCAGAGATGTTCATAGAAAGTTCGGAAAAGAACAATATAACGGTCGTTGTTGAGCAGAGGTGTTTGAACAAGACTCTGCATATTTTTCATCAACATTTGTTCAAATAAAAATATTTGTGTAATTTCGCATCCGCTAAAAGCCTCTCCCCAGCGCTCGCTTCGCTCGACTCCTTCGGAGCAAGCAGAAAACACTTGAAGTTTTCCGCCCGCACAAGGAAGGGAGTACAGAAAGTTTTCCCTTGAGGGGGATATTTAGAGGAGGCTCTACTATGGGGTTATATTGGTATTTGACAGCGGGTAGAGATGGTACGTAAGCATGCGGAGCTTCGTTTGTTGGCTCCTTAATCTCAGCAATCAGCAAATTTAATTGGCGAAACTTCTTACGCTCTTGCAGCTTGATCGAAGTATAGTAGATTAGCTTTATTTCATCGATAGTCGGTGGAACAAGACATCACTCAGCAGCTCTTTTTCCGAAGCGTCTGACAAAGTGGTGCACGGAAATCGGAAATAGTCATGGCGGAGTCTTGACACCATGATGAAAATTAAAAGACTAAGATTACAGTTGGTGGTTCGGGTCTTGCTGTGATACGAAAATGAAGTCCGAAATAAGCATGTAGAAAGCGTATGGTTTCCTCGTTTGGACGAGGGTTCGACTCCCTCTAACTCCACGAATCAATAAAACTAGCCTCTCCCTAACCCTCCCCTCAAGGGAGGGAGTACAGAAAGTCTCCCCTTGTGGGGGAGATTTAGAGGAGGCCTTGAGGGAGTAGAAAGTCTCCCCTTGTGGGGGAGATTTAGAGGAGGCTACCTCTCAGACCTCTAAAGTACAACCGTACAACCGCATAACCGTAAAACCGTAAGATGAAATTTAGGTGGATATTATTTTCTCTTTTCTTCATATTTGCGCAGGATATGTCTGCACAGACCATGAAGATGTTGTTTGCAGAGATGCCCGACAGTCTTCTTCCTTATATTATAAAGAACAGGCGACTGGATTGCATCGACTTCGTTGAAAACAATATGAAGGCGGAAATAGAAAACTCTTTCGGAGGAAAGAGCGAACTGCTTTCTCTAACTGACTCAACGGCAGAAATGAAACTTAGTGAAACGTCATTACTAAAACTACAACTCGTCTCAATCCCAGAAAAAATAATCATATTTGAAAAAATAATATCTGTACCCGAAAAACAAAGTTTTGCACGGTATTATAATACTGACTGGAAAGAGGTTTTCCTGACAGAAAAACAGCTTTTGGACGTTAAAAAGTGTTTAACGGCAAACGAAAAATTTAATTTGTATTAAAAAATACGAATTATTTGACTTTATGTGATGAAAATGCTTTTTATTGTTTACTTTTGTATCGTGTTTTTCATGGTATTAGATTATTAAGGTTAGTGGATTAGGCTCCGTGAGGTGGTTAATCCACATTTTTTATGCCATAAACAATGATGAGATGATACTATCGGAAATAAATAAAGATTTTTTGCTTAATCTGTATGTTTCCCCCTTATTACCTTCTTCGAGCACAACTATGTAGCCATTATCAATGAATGGCTTTATCTGTGAATGAAAATAAGGTGCAAACTTCTCTGGAATGATGTTGTTAGGCAATCCATCGCTGGTGCGTAGTCGTGTCATGACAAGTTCGTTGTATCTGTCAGTATCTGTCAGCATTTCGTACTCCACAATACTGCTATCGTCTTGTTTTTCGAAATGTCGAATGTATTTGGCAATGTTGCAAATGTTCCAACTGCGTTTAGTACCATCAAAGGAGTGTGCTCCAGCACCGATTCCAATATAATGTGTGCCATCCCAATAGGAGGAATTGTGTTGTGATCTATAACCTGTTTTTGCAAAATTTGATATTTCGTAGTGTTCGAAACCTGACTGTGAAAGTTTCTCCATTATCAGATTGTACATACAAGCCTCCGTGTCATCGTCTGTCTCGAGAATCTCTTTGTTGTGTAGTTTTGTTGACAGAGGAGTACCTTCTTCATACGACAGACAATAACAGGAAATATGTTTTATGTCCGTAGAGATAAGTTTTTGAATATCCGAATCAATGTCGGACACCGATTGTCCCGGCAAGCCATAAATAAGGTCTGTGCTGATATTATCTATTCCAACATCATGCAAGATGTCAATGGCTTCAAATACTTTTTTCGATGTGTGTCTGCGGTTTAAAAATTGCAACAAACTGTCATTGAAAGTCTGGATGCCCATACTTATTCTGTTGATGCCTATTCTATTTAGGCCAAGTGCATAGTCTTTTGTAATATCATCAGGATTACACTCGATAGTGATTTCTTTTATTGAATCAAAATTAGGAATATGCCCGATGATTTTATCCAGTTGTCCAATGTTCAGTTGGCTTGGTGTGCCTCCTCCCATATAAAGTGTTCGGGGGATATCGTATTTCTCCGATGGATAACGTATCTCGATTTCTTTACACAATGCATCCACATAGCGGTCTTTTAATGAGGCATTTTTCTTGTCTGCCGTTGAATAAAAAGCACAATAAGCACAACGTGACTTACAGAATGGGATATGAAAATATATGCCGCTCATAATAAAATCAATTACAAAAATACTAAATAACTATCAATAGATTTAATGTTTTTGAAAAATCTTTTGGCTATGTTTAAAAATTAACCTAACTTTGAACGATTTTTTGACAAACAACTATAATATAAAATAATTTAAAATCTTTATTCAATGAAAACTTACAAAACAAGTGACATCAGAAATATCGCCCTATTAGGTGCGAAAGGTTCTGGTAAGACAACTCTTGCCGAAGCTTTGCTCTTCGAAGCCGGAGTCATCAAACGTCGCGGTACTGTTGAAGCAAAAAACACCGTCAGCGACTATTTCCCTGTAGAACAAGAGTATGGTTATTCTGTTTTCCCAACTGTGTTCAGTGTAGAATGGAATAATAAAAAACTCAATTTTATTGACTGCCCGGGTAGTGATGACTTCGTTGGAGGTAGTATAACAGCTATGGGTGTTACTGATGCTGCGGTCATCGTTGTCAATGCACAGTATGGACCTGAGGTTGGAACACAGAATACGTTCCGTAATACAGACAAGTGCAAAAAGCCAATCGTCTTCTGTGTGAACCACATGGATAAGGACTTCGACTTTGATGTGCTTTTGACAAACCTTAGAGAGGCTTATGGCCCTCGTGTAATCCCTGTACAGTTCCCAGTAAATCCTGGTGGCGACTTCAATGCTGTCATTGATGTCATCTTGATGAAGAAACTGTCTTGGAAACCAGAAGGTGGTGCTCCTACAATAGAAGAAATACCTGCAGACCTTATGGATAAGGCAAAGGAGATGCAGGCTGCTCTTATCGAGGCTGCTGCCGAAAACGATGAGGCTCTGATGGATAAATTCTTCGAGACAGAGACATTGTCAGAAGACGAAATCCGTGAAGGTATCCGCAAGGGTCTTATCACTCGCGGTATTTACCCTCTCTTCTGCGTTTGTGCAGGTCGTGACATGGGTGTTCGCCGCATGATGGAATTCCTCGGAAATGTTGTTCCTGCTCCTGCAGATATGCCGAGGGTAAAGGATACGAAAGGCAATGAAGTTGCTGTTGATGCTAATGGTCCTCTGTCTGTATTCTTCTATAAGACATCAATGGAACCACATATCGGTGAGGTGTCTTATTTCAAGGTAATGAGCGGTACTATTAAGGAAAATATAGATTTGAACAATATTGACCGTAAGAGCAAAGAACGTCTTGGACAGTTGTTCGTATGTGCAGGTTCAAATCGTCAGAATGTTCCTCAACTGGAGGCTGGAGACCTTGGTTGTACAGTGAAACTCAAAGACGTCAAGACAGGCAACACATTGTGTGAAGCAGGAAATGAGGTTACTTTTAACTTTATTGAATATCCTAACTCAAAATATTCTCGTGCTATAAAGGCAAATAACGAGAGCGAAACAGAAAAGATGATGGCTGCAATCTTCCGTATGCATCAGGAAGACCCAACATGGGTTGTTGAGCAGAGCAAGGAGTTGCGTCAGACTATCGTCAGCGGTCAGGGTGAGTTCCACCTCCGTACATTGAAATGGAGATTGGAAAATCTTGACAAGATTGCAACAACATACGATGAACCACGCATCCCTTATCGTGAGACTATCACAAAGCAGGCACGTGCAGACTATCGTCATAAGAAACAGTCTGGTGGTGCAGGACAGTTTGGTGAAGTACACCTCATCGTTGAACCTTATACAGAAGGTATGCCAGACCCAGTTGTTTACAAGTTCGGTGGTCAGGAGTTCAAGGTTAACATGAAGGGTAAGGAAGAGTTCCCACTGGAATGGGGTGGTAAATTGGTATTTATCAACTCTGTTGTGGGTGGTGCTATTGATACTCGTTTCATGCCAGCAATACAGAAAGGTATCATGGACTGTATGAACCGTGGTCCGCTCACAGGTAGTTATGCTCGTGACGTTCGCGTAGTAGTATATGATGGTAAGATGCACCCAGTAGATTCTAACGAACTCTCATTCATGCTTGCAGGACGTAATGCATTCTCTGCAGCATTCAAAGAGGCAGGTCCGAAGATTCTTGAACCTATCTACGATGTGGAAGTTCTTGTACCTGCTGATTATATGGGTGATGTGATGAGTGACCTCCAAGGACGTCGTGCTATCATCATGGGTATGGATTCAGAGGCAGGTTATCAGATACTGAAAGCAAAAGTGCCTTTGAAGGAAATGCAGAGTTACAGCATCACGTTGAGTAGTTTGACTGGTGGTCGTGCAAGTTTCAATTCTAAGTTTGCTTCTTATGAACTCGTACCAAACGATGTACAGACAGAACTCATCAAAGCACACGAAGCAGAACTTGAAGAAGAAGATAAGTAATCGTTACTATCATCTTATTGATAAAGATAAAAGCAAGGTTTCAAGCCTTGCTTTTATTTTTTTTATCCTTTTACTAAACTCTTTTTAAGGTATTGTCCAGTTATGGAGTTAGGAACGTTGGCAACGTCTTCTGGTGTCCCTGTGGCAATGAGTTCACCACCTTTGTCGCCTCCTTCAGGACCGAGGTCGATGATATGGTCAGCATTCTTTATTATCTCAAGATTGTGCTCTATGACAAGTATGGTATGACCTTTTGCTATAAGGGCATTGAAAGCATCAAGGAGTTTCTGTATGTCGTGCAGATGCAGTCCTGTCGTTGGTTCGTCAAAGATGAACAGTGACGGTACACTCTCACCTTTCTCTCTGCCAATGAAATAGGCAAGTTTCACACGTTGGTTCTCACCACCGGAGAGACTGCTTGAATGTTGCCCCATCTTTATGTAACCTAATCCGACATCGTGTAACGGTTGTAATCTTCTAATGATAGATGGTTTATCTGCAAAAAAATCTATTGCCTCGTCAATGCTCATGTTGAGCACATCATTGATATTCTTTCCTTTGTATGTAACCTCAAGAACTTCCTGTTTGAATCGTTTTCCGTGACAGGCTTCACATTCAAGCGAGATGTCTGCCATAAACTGCATCTCTACGTTTATGATGCCAGTACCCTTACACTCTTCGCAACGTCCACCTTCTGCATTGAAAGAAAAAAACTGCGGTTTGAAGTTCATCTGCTTTGCCAACTGCTGTTCTGCATAGAGGTCGCGAATATAGTCGAAAGCCTTTACGTATGTTGCAGGATTGGAACGGGAACTCTTTCCTATTGGGTGCTGGTCAACAAATTCTATGTGCTGAATTGCTTTGAGGTCACCGCCAAGTTCTGAATATTCTCCAGGAATATCTGCTGGCTCGTCCATGTGCCTTTTTATGGCAGGATAGAGTGTACTGCTGATGAGCGACGACTTGCCACTGCCACTGACTCCAGTGACAACAGTCATGACGTTGAGTGGTATTCTTATGTCAATACCTTTTAGATTATTGTGACGTGCACCTTTGAGTTCAATATAACGGTTCCACGGACGACGTGTTTGCGGTACTGCGATGTGACGTTTACCGGTGAGATAGTCAATGGTATATGAGGAGTCTTTGGAAGATGATTCAATTGTACCTTGAAACACTATCGTACCTCCGAATACACCGGCATCTGGTCCCACGTCAATGATATGGTCAGCAGCTCTGATTACTTCCTCATCATGTTCCACTACGACAACGGTGTTGCCAATGTCCGTCAGTTGACGGATAACATTTAGCAATCTGGCTGTATCTCGCTGATGTAATCCCACAGTAGGTTCATCAAGGATGTAGAGTGAGCCCACAAGACTGCTACCGATGGATGTGGTAAGGTTTATACGTTGGCTTTCTCCACCAGACAATGTGTTGCTCGGTCTGTTCAGTGTGAGATAGCCAAGACCTACATCAAGGAGATATTGCAGACGATGCTGTATTTCTGTTATCAGTCTTTTGCCTATATGCAGTTCGTTTTCCGTAAGTCCTCCTTCTGGTGATAGCAAGTCGAGTGTCCATTGATAGAGGGCATAGACAGGCATCTGCACAAGGTCGTTGATATTATGACCAAGAATCTTTACATACGATGCCTCTTTCCTCAGTCGTGTTCCGTGGCAGACAGGGCATCTCTCTTTCCCACGGTAGCGTGACAACATAACACGATACTGTATTTTGTATTGCTGTTTGCGTACGAACTCAAAGAAACGTTCTATTGAAGGAAACCATTGTGGGTCCTCATATTCTGCTTGTGGCGATGTCCCTTCAGGTCCGTGCCAGAGTATTTCTTTCTGTTCCTGTGTCAGTCGGAAATATGGTTCAAAGATAGGGAAATCGTAATCTGCAGCCTTGCGGATAAACTCATCTTTCCATTCGCTCATCTTGTCTCCACGCCAGCACATCACCACATCTTCATAGACGCTACGTGATGGGTCAGGGATGACGATATGTTCATCAATGCCCATGATGTTCCCAAATCCTTCACATTTTGGGCATGCACCCAATGGCGAATTGAAACTGAACATATTGTCATCAGGCTCGGCAAAAAGAATGCCGTCCGCCTCAAAACGTGTGGAAAATTCATGTGTCTGTTCCGATGGAAGGAATTTCAATCGAACCTTTCCGTTGCCTTCAAAGAATGCCGTCTCACATGAATCTGTTACACGCGATATCCAGTCGTCAGTGTCATTTACTGACAGACGATCGATGATTAGATATAGTTTTTCTTTCTTTGCTTTAAGCAGTAGGGGAGAACCTAAAAATTCCTCTATGTCAAAGACAGTACCATTGTAGTCAACTTTGGTATATCCTTCCTGCAACCATAATTTTACAATTTGCTTACAAGAATATTCCTCCGTATGATTCGTTGCTGCCGCCACTTGTATGTAGAACTTTGTTCCTTTCTCATGCGACAGTATGCAAGATAGGATATCTTCAACAGAATGTTTCTTTACTTCCTTTCCTGATATTGGTGAGAATGTGCGTCCTATGCGTGCAAAGAGGAGTCGTAGGTATTCATATATCTCTGTTGAGGTTCCTACTGTAGAACGTGGATTACGACTTACAGTCTTCTGTTCTATGGCTATGGCAGGTGGAAGTCCTTTGATGTAGTCACACTCTGGCTTTTGCATCCTTCCCATGAACTGTCGTGCATACGCTGACAGGCTCTCTACATATCTGCGTTGTCCTTCAGCATATAGAGTGTCGAAGGCAAGGGATGACTTACCGCAGCCACTGACACCAGTAATGACCACAAACTTACCCTGAGGAATCTTCAAACTTACATTCTTCAGGTTGTTAACCCTTGCGTTCTTGATTTCAATATATTTCATTATTTGGTGATAATGCTTGCAAAAGGACCGTTATGTTGCAGTCTGTTCAAGGCACAGACGGCATATTCTGTTTTCTTGCTGCCTTTCTGTGCAGGAATACGGATAAATGTATTCTGCGTTATTCCATACAGTTTTCCGTCTTTGAATACAGCATATTCAACAGGTTCAACGTCCCATTTCTTGCCACTTGGTTCAGTCCAAAACAGTACTCGTCCATCTTCGGTCGTAATGATTTTCAGTTTTTTCGGAGCATCAGGTCTTCTGTCACTCAACCATGGCATTTCTATGTTGAAAGCATAATCATTAAAATAGTCAGTACGCAGTTTTGTGGCATAGCCACCGATATTGTTGACGACAACCCTAGAATACCACTGACAACTGCCTTGTATATTAGGGAGTGTGCGTTCCAGTTGCATCTTTTCCTGCATCTGGTCGTATTTGACGATACGTTCCACGTCTTCTCCTATGATGAGCGGACGATTGTATGCATTGTCATTCCACCAGTGTATCAGTTCTTTGTAGTCAGCCACAGGATGACCTATCTGCCAGTATAATTGCGGTACGTTATAGTCTATCCATCCCTCTTCAACCCATAGCAAGATGTCAGCATATAGGTCGTCATAGTTTGCAAGTCCGTTGGTATTGCTGCCGTTGGGACTTACTGATTTGTTGCGGTAGATACCGAAAGGAGAGACACCGAACTTTACCCACGGTTTTATTTTATGGATGGTGGTGTTCATCTCACGAATGAACGTATTGACATTATCTCTGCGCCAGTCGTTGATGTCGGAGAAGTCTTCGCCATACTGTTGGTATTGAACTTTATCCTGTATCACATTGCCCGGAGCAGGGTAGGGGTAGAAGTAATCGTCTATGTGCAGTCCATCAATATCGTAGCGTTTAACAATATCTTTTACGACTTTTAAAATATACTCTCTGTTTTCAGGTATTCCTGGGTTGAGTATCAGCAGGTCGTCATATCTAAAACATAGTTCAGGATTTGTTATTGCAATGTGGCTAGTTGACAACTGATGCGTTGTTTTTGTCTTAGCACGATAAGGGTTTATCCACGCATGCAGTTCCATTCCACGTGAATGACATTCTTCTACCATGAATTCCAGTGGATCCCAATAAGGCGATGGGGCTTTGCCCTGTTGTCCTGTCAGAAAACGACTCCAAGGCTCTATGTCACTCTCGTAAAGAGCATCACATTCTGCACGTACTTGAAAGATGATGGTATTTATTCCGTCACGTTTCAGTTCGTCTAGTTGATGGATGAGGTCATTCTGCATGGCCTCAGTACTTATCCCCATGAATTGTCCGTTTACGCATTGTATCCATGCGCCGCGAAACTCTCTGTTCAGATGGTATTCATGTTTTGTTGAAACTGTAGATGACGACTTACAGCCTACAAAACATATCGTTATGACTGTAATTAAGAATAAGTGTATATATTTCAATTTATTCATACGTTCAATAAAGCTTTTGCATTAGATATTGCCTCGTCTGTGACCACAGAGCCAGATAGCATCGTGGCAATCTCTTGTATTCGTTCTTCCTGTGACAATTCCTTCATGTGAGTTTTCGTTGTAAAGAAATCGTCCTCTTTATAAACCTTATATTGTGCACTTCCCAAGGCAGCAATCTGTGGCAAGTGTGTTATGCTTATTACCTGTCTGCCGTCACGTCCCATCTCTGCCATTATTATTCCCATCATTTCTGCTACAGCACCGCTCACGCCAGTGTCTATTTCATCAAAGATTATCGTAGGGAGTTTTACCATGTTGCCTATCATTGCCTTCAATGACAACATGACACGTGCTATCTCACCACCAGAAGCAATCTGTGAGGCAGGTTGCAGACGAGCATTTTTGTTGGCAGAGAACATGAATGTAATCCTGTCCTTGCCTTTCTCGTCCATGTCCTTGTCTTCTATCTCCACAGCAAAACGTATGTTAGGGATGCCGAGTGGTACAAGCCTTGACTGCATGTTTTCCTCTATCTTCTTTGCAGCGGTAAATCTCTTTGCTGTCAGTTTCTCTGCTTTGGCAAAAGCACGAAGTTTGCATTCGTCTGCTTTCTTTCTTGCAGCCTCTATATCCAAATCAGATGTGTCGGATGCGGACAGTTTTGCAGATATTTCATCTAGAAAAGCATTGAGAGCAGAGATATCTTCGCATTTGTATTTCTTCTCAAGTGTGTATATAAGGTCGAGTCGTTGATTTACGAACTCCATACGTTCTGGGTCGAAATCAATGTCTTCCAACATGTTCGACACCTCTCTGCTGATGTCCTGTAGTTCAATCAAGGTGCTCTCCGTCCTTTCCGACAGTTCTTCTGCCTTCTTATGTATGTCTTTTATTGCAAACAGTTGTGATGAGATTGCTGACATGGCAGATAGTACACCTTGCGTGTTGTCGTCGCCATCAAACAGTTGGCGTGCACTGTAGAGAGATGATTTTATATCTTCCACATGTGCCATTGCCTTCGACTCTTCTTCTAATGTTTCCTGTTCACCATCCTGAAGGGCAGCCTTTGTCAACTCGTCATACTGGAAACGCAGAAAATCCAGATTATCATTAGTAGTATTGACAGATCTTTCAAGTGCCGACAATGCCTTTGTTGCAGTCCTGTATTCATCATACAGCACCTTGTATTCCTTAAGGTCTTCTACGTCATCGGCAATAATATCCACAACGTTAAGTTGGAAATCCTCATTGTTCAGCAGAAGGTTTTGGTGCTGTGAGTGTATGTCCATCAATTTTTCACCAATGTCCTTAAGCAATGATAGCGGTACTGGAGTATCGTTGATGAATGCTCTGCTTTTGCCAGAGATATTCAGCTCACGCCTGATGATGCAGTCATCAATATCGTATTCTAATTCGTTTTCAGCAAAGAACTTTTCCGCCGACCTATCCTCAAAAGAAAAATGTGCTTCAACAATGCATTTATCTTTTCCCTCTTGTATCGCCTTTGAATCAGCACGCTGTCCCAACAGTAGCGACACCGCACCGAGAATGATGCTCTTTCCTGCACCAGTCTCACCCGTTATGACGGAAAACCCTGAATGGAACTCTATGTGCAGTTCTTCTATCAGCGTATAGTTCTTTATGTATAGTTCCTTTATCATAAGGTTGCTCTTGACTCTAACCTCTTGACTCTAACCTCTTGACTCTAACCTCTCAGCTCTAACCTCTAACCATTATCTTTTTATCTGTGACCAAGAGTCGTTTTGTGAAGGGTTTATGTTGAACAGAATGTCATAAACCGTTTCCTTTTCCTTTGATGTACCCTTGCCTTTGTATATGTTTACAAGTTCGTCACGTTTATAGTCGCACCACACCTGAGGTAGTGTAGAAAGAGGTTTGTCCTTATGAGCCTGTTCCAATAGAGATAGAGCAGTAGTGATTTCCGTACGTCCACGTTCTGCATTGGTAGCCATCTCGTCAAGTCCTTTCCTGTAATAGTCGTATTGCAGGGTGCGGAAGGACTTCATACGTTCATCAAGATAGTCGTTGATAACGGAGAAACGGTTTCTGTCATTTTCAAATGCTTTCCACCCAGTAAAGTTCATACTTTGGCAATTGTTGACAAGGTTCATACATTTGTTCAGAACGTCAGTACCGCCCATAGGAGAGAACGTGTCAAGGTCAATGCCAATGATAAGATAAGCATAGAATGCAAGTAATGCTGTCAACTGATTATCTACCACCTCATCATTGAATACAATCTGGTCGAACTGTGCAAACTGAAAATCGAAGTTTGCATCCTTGTTATTATATATAGTGGTAGTATATGCAGAGTTCCATACCGGACGTGTTGCCAATACCATGGCGGTACATGTAAACATGTTTTCGTCCTTGTTGTGTTTCGTTACCGTTAAATTTATGGAACACGTTATCTTTTCGTTCTTGTTATACTGCAAGGCTGTCCACTGACGGTCGTTAACAAATTTTTCCATTGTCTCCTTTAGATTGTCAAAGATACTCACGTCAGTACCTTGTATCTGGGAGTGATTGATGGTTATGGTGCAATCCAGTTCCTGTGCGTAGGAGGGGAGTGCAGGAATGAAAAAATGTAATAGTGTTATAAGTACAAAAAGATATTTTACACTTTTCATCTGTTTAGCGACTGTAAACGTAGTTTTGTGAGAACCTGTTTTGTATTTTCTGCAAAGTCACCATTCATAATCCACGAATAATATCCTGGGTCACGTTTCAGCACGTCAGTGACAGGTTGCCCTTTGTATTTGCCAAAGTTGAAAACAGGTGTCTTGTTGTCATTGTATATTATCCTTCCGGCAAAGTCTATGTTATTGTTCAAGCGTGAATACTCAGCCAGAAAGTCTATATCATTCTTCAGCAGTGGTTCTCCGTTTTCATCTTTGTAGAAATCCAGTTGCGATTGCAACACTTCGTATGTAGCCCTTGTGTCAGCCAGTGCGCTGTGAGCATCTTCTAGATTCTTGTCACAGTAAAACTTGTACGCCGCAATGAGAGTGCGGCGCTCAAGTTTATGATAGATATTCTGAACATCGACAAAGCGTTTTCCTTCTGTCGGAAAATGAACGCCGGCACGTATAAACTCCTCGACGAGCATTGGCACGTCAAAATGGTTTGAGTTGAAACCAGCCAGGTCGCATCCTTGCATATCTGCTGCAATATCCTCAGCGACATCTTTGAAATACGGACAGTCCTTCACGTCATCATCAGAAATTCCGTGTACTGCTGTAGCTGCCTCTGGAATGTGCACACCAGGGTTGATGCGTAGGTTCTTCGACTCCTCGTTACCATTAGGCATCACCTTTATGTAACTGATTTCTACTATTCGGTCCTTGGCGGTGTCAATACCAGTAGTCTCAAGGTCGAAGAATACTATTGGCTTTGTCAGATTCAGTTTCATCGTTGTTGTATTAGTCGTTCAACAGCATTGGCATGATGAGCATGAGCAGGTTGTCATTTTCTGCCTGTTGTGCAGGAACGATGATTCCAGCGCGTGAAGGGTCAGAGAGCTTGAGCACTACTTCCTGTGACTCAATGTTTCCTAATACCTCAATGAGTGAAGTACCCTTGAAACCAATGCTCATAGGCATACCGAAGTATTCGCACGTCAACTCTTCGTTTGCACTTGTTGAATAATCTACGTCTTCTGATGAAAGTGTCAACTTGTTGTTTTCAAGATTGAACCTAATGAGATAACTACTCTGTGAAGCAAATACTAGAACACGCTTCAGTGCACTAAGCAGTGTTTGACGATCTATAGTTAGGTCGTTAGGGTTGTTCTGAGGAATCACAGAGTTGTAGTTAGGATATCTGCCTTCTATCAGACGGCATGTAAGAATGCATGAGCCGAAAGATATTGTAGCACAACTCTCATCAAATGTTATTGTCACGTCGCCATCCTTAGGAAGCAATGTCTTGAGAAGCATTGCAGGTTTCTTTGGGAGGATGAACATTGCAGGCTCATGTCCTTTCACGTTATAGTTCTCGTTGCGTACCAGTTTGTGTCCATCGCTGGCAACTACGGTAAGGTTGTCGCTCTTGAGGTCGAAGAAAAGACCGTTCATCACTGGACGCAGGTCTTCCTGAGCTGTAGCAAATACAGAACGGTTTATAGTCTTGCTCAGTTCTTCTGCTTTCAGAGTCAGCGTAGTGGATGCGATGCCCACCGTCTGCTTGTTGAGGAAATCTTTATATTCTGCAGATGGCTGAACAGGGATACGGTTCTGACCATTGTGATATTTGATGACAGCAGACTGTTGCTCCTCTGTTACCTCAAATGTAAGAGGTTCTTCTGCAAACTCTTTAACAGCGTCAATGATAGTCTTTGTAAACAGACAGAAAGAACCTGCTTCAGCACCTTCTACTAGGTCTATGTGAGCAGTCATGATATTCTCACCATCACTGGCTGTGATGGTCAGTTTGTTGTTAGATACGTCGAACAGGAAAGAATCAAGGATAGGAAGAGTGTTCTTGCTGTTCAAAACGCGCGATAGCGCTTGCAGGTTACTACTGAGCGTAGTGCTTGATACTGTAAATTTCATAGTTTTTATATAATTTTTTAGTGTGATTATTTCGATTTTGAAATGCGTTTACAAAATTAGTGCAAATCAAGGATAATTCCAAAATAAATTTTATTTATTTTTCAATTTGGAAGGATGAAAAATGGAGTTCACTCCGATTATTCATTATTCCAAATCGGGTAAAAACTTCGTTTTGTAGGCATTATCTTGATGTAGCCTAATTTCGGCAAAGCCAAATTTACAACAAACCGAATGTACTACCAAAATAAATTGAATTTTTTTTGTTTCTGTCTTCGGTTTGTTGTAATTTTGACCTCAGGTCGAACTGACGACAAAATGAGTGCAGAGATAAACTTGTTTAATCTTTGCCGAATTGCGGAGGAAGAAAAGAATGTAATTCTTAACTTACACTGCACCTCAGCACTACCTACAAAAACTGCGTTTTTTACTTTGGTTTGTTGTAATTTTGACTTCGTCGAACTTACACTGCACCTCAGCACTACCTACAAAAACTGCGTTTTTTACTTTGGTTTGTTGTAATTTTGACTTCGTCGAACTTACACTG
>JAGHTI010000107.1 GCA_018065415.1 Candidatus Equicola stercoris | reverse complement strand
AGCAAACGCTATTTTACCAATAAATTTTTGATTCCATCCTCACTTAGAGAATATCATCGTCTGCAAAAGTACAAATTATTTCCTAAAAACAAAAAACTCTCTGAAAAAACAATTTTCAAAACTGTGATTCTGTAATGAGATTTTTTTTGTGGTTTTCTTGACAGAGGCGAAAAAGTTTCGTATCTTTGAAAAAGTTTTAGAGAAACACAAAAAGGTATTATTTTTTTAACTTAAATTTTTATACTATGCACTGCGTAAAAGTACTAACTACAAACCCACGCAACCCAGAAGACAAGCGGTATTTTGCAAAGTTTCAGAGTATTGGAACTCTAAAATTGGAGTCGGACAGAGCTGGAAATGTCGTGTTGGGAGCGAAATTCGAAGACCACCGCGGACATCTTATTGAGGTTGCGGATTATCTTGCCAACAGAGTGAAAGACCTGCTTGAACATGGTTATGAAGTCGATTTGGGCTCATTGGGGAAGTTCTCACCTTCTTTCCACTGTGAAGGACAGGATGTCGATGCACCTTACCTTTTCGACCCTAACCGTCAAATAAAAAAGGTTACCGTAAGATGGACACCGAGCAGACTGCTCAGGACACTCGACAAATCTCGTATCCATTTCAAGGTTGTGAGCAAACGCAAAATTGATGGACAAGAGGACTAACCGACAGTCGTCTTGCCAGTTGTAATCACAGCAATCCAACAGAACAACCTGACGAAGCAATTAAAACTAAGTGAAACGGTCGCAAATTCTACTTGAAGTTGCGGCCATTTATTTACCACGATGCGGCCTACCATTTATGACGTTGTGACCTTGCTGACGTGAAGTTCGCTGCATCGCTTTGTGACGAGCGTTGCCCTCCTTTCGCACAAGCGGTGTCACCCTTTGTGACGAGCGGTGTGTAGGTGCTAGCAGTTACGGGCATAAGACCTAGCACCTACGAGCGTAAGACCTAGCACCTACGGTCGTAACTGCTAGCACCTACACACCGAACTTCACATCAACACACAACGCGCCACAAAAAAGGATACAGCGAACTCCACGTCAGATACCAGCGCGCATCATATAGAATAGGGCGACGCATCATAAATGACAGCCTGACGCATCATGAAGAATTGGTCGAAACTTCATAAAGAATTGTACACCCAGTTGCAAATAATCGTTTGCCATAAGCAATTAAGGATAATCCACCAAATCTTTGCAAAGATTCTAATACACCAATAAAAAGAATTTTATTATTTTTGTAACGCGGTACAAAAGACAATGGACAAAGGACTAAAGACAAGGTAAAGAGTCAAAAAGTCTAAAAGTCTAAAAGTCTAAAAGTCAAAGAGTCGAAAAGTCAAAGAGTCGAAAACTCACAGACCTCTCAGACCCCTCAGACCTCTCAGACCTCTCAGACCTCTAAAGTAAAACCGCAAAACCGCAAATAGTATGTTTCAATTCAAGCAGTTCTCAATAGACGACAGTATGTCGGGGATGAAAATAGGTACTGACGGTGTGCTGCTGGGTGCATGGGCAGGAAAGGGAGTTTCAAAGTCTCTCCCTTTAGGGGGAGATTCAGAGGGGGCTCCTCCTCTTTCTGTCCTTGACATTGGTACTGGTACGGGGCTTATCGCCTTGATGATGGCACAACGGTTTCCGTCTGCTCTCATCACTGGCATTGACATTGATGGTGGTGCTGCGGAAGAGGCGACGGGAAATGTGACTGCCTCACCTTGGAAGGAAAGGATAAAGATAATGCATTCAGCCTTGCAGGATATGACGGAAAACGAACAGTTTGATTTGATTGTATCGAATCCGCCGTATTTTGGTCAACAGTCAACGGCGGAGGGTTTGCAGCGCACGATAGCGCGGCATACGGACTGTCTGCCTACGGAGACGTTGATAATGAAAGTTGCAAGATTGTTGAAAGACAACGAGAAATCGGCTTTCTGCGTCATCCTTCCGCCTGACACTACGGCAGAGGCTGACAGATGGGCGGCTGTCTATGGTCTGTTTCTAAGGAGAAGGGTGAGGGTGATGACAAAGAGTTCAAAACCTGTCAAAAGGGTTTTGTCGGAATACGGAAAAACTCCTTCAGATAGTATAACGGAGTATTCAGAAGTGTTATTGGATTCTGAAGGGAAAAGGAGCGAGTGGTATCGTCGCTTAACTGATGATTTCTATTTGGATGCTTGCGCGGATTGACAACGACTTTTATGCCTTGACTTATCATTTCCACGGTGACGTCTGCTTCCGTCATCACTGGGTCGCCATCGAAGTGTATCACCCCTGACTTGGCACGGTGGATGCGTATCTTCTTACTGCGGAAGTGTTTGATGCGTGAATGGCTTTCTATGGTCTTGGAGAAGAGTTGCGTTGCGAGCAACGGTGCATCAAAGGCATTGAACGGTTCAACGATTATGACGTCCATCATACCATCACTCATTGAGGCATGAGGAGCTATATAAGCATTGTTCCCCCACTGTGAGGCATTGGCACAAGTGATGAGAAACGCTTTGTAGGTCTTCTTGCCTTCTTCATCTTCTATCTCGTAGGTTTCAGGTTTGTATTTGATAACCTCGTTGAGCACCTTTTCCCAATAGGTGGTAGGTCCTCGCCGTCCTGCATTGGCAAACTGCATGGAGACGACAGCATCAAAGCCCATGCCGCAGGTGCAGAAGAATGGTATGTCGTTAATCTTTCCGTAGTCGAGGGTGTGTATCTCGCACTTGTTGATGATTCGCACAGCACGCTTCACATTGATAGGTATGGTGAGATGACGTGCCAATCCGTTGCCACTCCCCATAGGGATGATGGCGAGGGCTGTATCGGTATGCACAAGAGAACGTGCTACCTCGTTGACAGTTCCGTCACCACCCACAGCCACGACAATATATGCTCCGTCGGCTACCGCCTCGGAAGCAATGACAGCTGCATGGCCGGAGTATTCGGTGAATCTGATGATGCTCTCGAACTTCTCTGCATCCAGTTCACTCTTTATGATACCCAGGACATCAGACTTATTGCCGTTTCCGGACTTGGGATTGATGATGAAGACTATCTTTTTCTTATTCATTTCGTATTTGCAAAATTACTCATTCTTTTTATAATCTATAAAATAAATGAACGTTTTTTTTGTTTTGTAGCCGATTTATGTTAATTTTGCACCGATTTTTTTAAGAAAAAAGACACCTTATGGGACTTTTACAAGATAAACTAAAAAACTATAGAGAGCCACAGAAACTTATGGAGGCTGGTATTTACCCTTATTTCAGAGAAATAAAGGGCAAGCAGGGTACTGTCGTTGACATGGAAGGACGTCAGGTGCTGATGTTCGGTTCAAATGCTTACACAGGACTTACCGGCGACCAGCGTATCATCGATGCAGCGAAGAAGGCTCTCGACAAATATGGCTCAGGATGTGCAGGCAGCCGTTTCCTCAACGGAACACTCGACCTTCACGTACAACTTGAAAAAGAACTGGCAGAATATGTCAATAAGGACGAGGCTTTGGTGTTCTCAACAGGTTTCTCTGTCAATGACGGAGTCTTGGCTTGCATCTGCGACAGAAACGACTATATCATCTGCGATGACCGCGACCATGCTAGCATCGTTGACGGACGCAGAAAGTCTCTTGCAAAAGGCCTAAAGTTCAAGCATAACGACATGGAGGACTTGGAAAAGAAACTCCAGATGTGCAATCCTGATTCTGTGAAACTCATCGTTGTGGATGGCGTATTCTCCATGGAAGGCGACTTGGCAAAACTGCCGGAGATAGTTGCCCTGAAGAAGAAATACAACGCATCTCTCATGGTCGATGAGGCACACGGGATAGGTGTATTCGGCAAGCAAGGCAGTGGCGTGTGCAGTCATTTCGGACTTACAGACGAAGTGGATATCATAATGGGTACATTCAGTAAGTCATTGGCAAGCATAGGCGGTTTCGTTGCTGCAGACAGCGACATCATAAACTATCTGCGTCACAACTGCCGTACCTACATATTCAGTGCATCCAACACTCCTGCTGCTACGGCAGCGGCTCAGGAGGCTCTGCATATAATAAAAAGCGAACCTGAGCGCATAGAGCACCTTTGGGATTTGACAAAGTTTGCATTGAAGCGTTTCAAAGAAGAAGGATTTGAGATTGGAGATACAGAAAGTCCTATCATACCTCTTTATGTACGCGACTTCTTGAAGACTTTCCAAGTTACTCACAGAGCAGCAGAACTGGGAGTGTTCATAAACTCCGTAGTTCCACCTGCATGTGCCCCAGATGACACTCTCGTCCGTTTTGCACTTATGGCTACCCATACAGAAGAACAGGTTGAGAAAGGTGTTCAGATACTGAAACAAGTATTCAAAGAGTTTAATATTATAAAATAATATGAAAAATATTTGGTGGTTTGCAATAAATACCGTAACTTTGCAACCGCTTTTGAAAATATAAAAGCCTTCGGGGTGTAGTTCAGTCCGGTAGAATACCTGGTTTGGGACCAGGGGGTCGTAGGTTCGAATCCTGTCGCCCCGACTGACAAAAAAAGGAGATGGTTTCGTTCATCTCCTTTTTATATTTTACAACAGTTCCTTATCGGTGGTAATCAACAAGTCCTTTCAACGGACGTTGCTCAATCTTTCCCACCCTATATCCTTCCATTGCCGCTGCCGCCTCAAATTCTTCCGAAAAAGCACAGGCAAGACCGCCAATGACATTGACTGGCAGATGACTCATGCCATAAGGTTTGATATTGCGAAGGAAAAAAGCACGGAAGTTGTCGATGACAATACTGCGAACACCGTCAACATCAATATGCTCCTTAACAAATACCGTCAATGATGCAAGAAAACGATTTGCCAAAGGTTTTTTATAGACATTTTCTATTACATCATCAAGGCTGGTATGATTTTCTTCACAGAAACGACGTTTCAATGATTCGGGCAGGAAGCCCTTGAAAAGAGCATTGAGGAAATTACGTCCGAGCACAGCACCACTACCCTCATCACCAAGAATGTAACCCATCGCCGGTGTATTCTTCACGATACGCACACCATCATAATAACAGGAGTTTGCCCCTGTACCAAGAATGCAGGCAATACCTTCACTCCTGCCACACAAAGCACGTGCAGCTCCGAGAAGATCGCTGTCTATCTCCACATTTCCAGCAACAGAAAAGAGTTCTTGAAATAGCGATTGCATCTCGCCAACAAAACTACCACGACATCCACTACCATAGAAGAACACATCGCTTATATTGACTTTTTCTTTAGAGGTCTGAGGGGTCTGTGAGTTTTCGACTCTTAGACTTTTAGACTTTTCGACTTTTAGACTTTTTGACTCTTTGACTTTTTTATCGAACTTAATATAAGGAAGCAACTCATCAGCAAGTATCTTCCTAATCTCATCCTTACTTTGATGGATGGGATTTATTCCTGACGTCCGTATCTCTGAAAGCCCATCACCGGAAATGACAGCCCAGTCAGTCTTCGTACCACCACTATCAGCAATAAGTTTCATTCTTCTGCAACGCCTGATTCTATGAGTTTCTGTGCAAGAGCAGTAGCATCCTTGAGAGCGGTATCATAATCCACATCATACTCTTCAGTGAGCATCTTCGCCATGTCCTCTGCGGTAAAGTCCATGTTGACGACTTTCTTCCACAGATAAGCACCACTTTCGTTGAGTGCTACAACCTTACTAAAATCAATGTTTTCTATACCCTCAGAAATGGCTACATACTCTCCAAGAACATTTCTCAAATCGAATCCTTTTTTAATACGCATAACTGTCTGTAAATTCTATATAAAAATAATAAATATCTACGTACAGGACGCAACCGCATCCATATCCATGAATAGACTTTCCACTTTCTTCCGTCGCAGAAGTCGGCCGTTTCCCTACCCTTTCTAAAGAATGCCACAGCAACGCCATAGAGGTCAGAAACGCGACAATGTTCAGTCGTAAGATTTCCGTCACCAAGAAGTGTTACCTTGTCACCGTCAAGTACTATCAAGCGATGAAGAACATAGCGTTTTGGTGTTATCTCTGCCAAGACGACATCGTTTATCTTCCAATCTGTTTTCGTGGCTATTTTCACCTTATCCCGCTCATGTTCGAGGAACGGACGCATACTGTACCCCTTTACCTTCAGCGTGACGGTATGTCCCTCATGCAGAAGGTTGATGATTTCAGGAATCAGTATCTCGTTTGCTATTTGGATGTTTTTGATATTGTCTTGTGGCATATTCTTGCAGCCTCTTCATCTGGTAGGCAGAATAAAGTATATACAGGAGTAACTTCTATTATCTTGATAATAGTAGTGCAGATACCGTCATAGATATCATGGTCCCATTTCATGGAAGAACACGAAGGCAAGAACGATGCAAATGCTTGTACCGGCTTCTGCAACTCTATGCTGTTTGCTGGTGCACGTTCTATCCTCGTTATCGCTCCCAACGGTGCTTTTATCTGTTTGTAACATGGTGTCTTACCACTCCATGGACTTCCGTATATCATCGCCTTCCCATCAACGAAACGCACAACAGGGTTGTCGTCATTCATCAGTTCCGTGTTAGGAATATGTTTCAACCACAACTGCGAATGAGTGCTCTTGCCCGTACCACTTTTTGCTATAAACGGATAGCCATATCCATCATACAATACGGTAGAAGCATGTATCAGCAATGTCTGTCGGAAACTGCCAGCAAAGGCGAAGGCAAACATTACTGCATCTATAAGGCCGAAACGCCTCATCCACTCGTTGCCATACAGAGCGCAGGCACAATGGCGGAATTTCTTATCCGTCTTCAACAGACAACATTCATTTCCTGCAATGTTACAGATAACATACTGATAGCCACCATCAGCAAGACGCCACACCTTGGTGCAACCATCGCCAGAATCAAAATCGCCCACCACTTCGGCATTATCGTCACGCTGTGTCTCATCATCAACAACAAGCGTAAACATTGGTTCTTCGGTCACATCTTCTTCTGCAATGATGAAAGGCACCATAGACTTAAGAAAGTCAAAGGAATTAAACTGACTTTCCTTGATGATTACTTCTACAATATGATCTGCTATTCTATAATACATCCTTATCTTGGCCCTAATGGTCCGCCCTTAGGTCCTAACTTCTGTTTCACTGGTTTTCTTGAAGACGCACCTGCTGGAATTGTTTTGGCTTCACGTTTTCTCTTTTTCTCGAACGCCTTACTCTTCGCATCCATCTGATCGGACATATCAACACAATAAAAAGAAAACTCTCCTGCCTTTATTGTCTTCATAATAAAATGTCCCTTACCCTTCTTAGGATTAGCATAACGCGTCCACAACTTTGCCCGTTGCTCTTCAAGAGCTGACTGCTTGGTATTGTAAAAGAACACGCAGGTACGATCTGTCTCGTCCAACTGCGATTCCATATATTCTTTCAGTTGCGAGGAAAAATTTTCAGTTCCTATTACAAGTTTGCTTTTTTCATCCATAAAAAGACTGTCCATATACTGAATCTCTGTAAAATAGACCGTTGAATCACGGAATGATGCAGCAAAACCGAAACCATATCCTGGCGTTATCACTATCTTTGCCTGACACAATAATGTCTGCAGGACAGAAACAATCAAAAAAACAAGTTTTCTATTTATCATTTCAAAGAAATTATCTTATAACAAAACAAATTATTTTCCCAAATATACCTTCAAGGCATTTTTCGTCTTACTATTACGCAGTTTCTTCACTGCCTTATCCTTAATCTGACGTACACGTTCACGCGTCAGGCCATAGATTTGAGCAATTTCTTCGTAGGTCATACTCTGTCCGTCAAGTCCGTATGATGCCCTTATCACCATCTGTTCCCTTTCATTAAGCATTTCCAGAACTCTGTCCACCTCATCACGAAGAGACTCTGTGATTAGAGTATCATCTGCCATCCTTACTTCATCATCAGCCAACACATCAAGAAGAGAGTTTGCTTCTCCATCTATCAATGGTGCATCCAATGACGTATGGCGACTACTTATCTTAATTGCCTCCTCTACCTTATTCTCATCAATGTTCGTCTTCTCTGCAAGTTCGTCAAATGTAGGGACACGCTCATTCTCCATCTCGAACTTGTTCATCTCCTTCCTTATCTTGTTTACATTTCCCACCTGATTAAGTGGAAGACGCACAAGACGGCTCTGTTCTGCGATTGCCTGCATTATGGTCTGTCTTATCCACCATACTGCATAGGATATAAACTTAAAACCACGCGTCTCATCAAACTTTTTGGCAGCACGGATAAGTCCTAAGTTGCCTTCATTGATGATGTCTTCAAGAGGAAGACCTTGATTCTGATATTGTTTTGCAACTGAGACAACAAAACGCAAGTTTGCCTTCACCAATCTGTCAAGAGCCTTCTGACTGCCTTTATGAATCTGTTGCGCGAGTTCCACCTCTTCTTCTGGAGAAATCAAATCTACATGTCCTATCTCCTGAAGAAACAGTTCTAACGAATGGGATTCGCGATTGGTAATTGAGTTTTGAATCTTTAACTGTCTCATGCAATTCGCAAAGGTAATCAATAATTTCGACAATCAAAAAGATTTGAAACACAAAAAAAATGTCCCTTCAATACGAGGGGACATTTTCAATATCTAAAAAAGTATTTTAATCTTGCAGAGGGACTGCGAAGTAAGCCTTCTTTCCCGTAGGGAAATAACCGCTAATATACAGTACTGGTTCTTTGCTTGTAGATGCGTTCTTGACAGCATCCTGCAGGTCTTCTATAGTCTTTATTATCTTTTCGTTAGCCTTCTGGATGATAAAGCCACGTGGCACTCCAGCCTCTTTCATCTTACCACCATTGACCTTCATTACCTCAAGACCATAGTTGATATTCAGATTTTCTTTCATCTGCGAAGTGACAGGACGGAACTGTGCACCGAGAACATCAAGGTCAGCAGCACCCTTCACAACTTTCGTATTGCCCTGTTCGTTTTTAAGAGTCATTGTGACATTTTTCTTATTCTTGTTGCGTATGTATGTCACTTTAACCTTGTCACCAGGTTTCTTCGCAAACAGATATTCTTGCAGTTCTGCCATCTTAGTCACTTTTGTTTCGTCTATGCTGATGATGACATCACCTTTCTTCAAACCTGCATCTTCTGCAGAACCATCAGGAACAACCTCTGCCACATAGATACCATCATTTGTACCGAGATCAACCTCATTACCCTTACTCTTCTCTGCATCCATGTATGCGCGTGCATTAGTGCCAGAGATACCGAGCATAGGACGCTGTACAGTACCATATTCCTTGATATCTGCAACAACCTTATTCATTATTGTTGTAGGTATCGCGAAACCATAACCGCTGTAACTACCTGTCTGAGATACGAGCATAGCATTGATACCAACGAGTTCGCCTTTGACGTTTACGAGTGCACCACCAGAGTTGCCTGCATTGATAGCTGCATCAGTTTGGATAAAACTCTCAACACCGTTTGCACCTATACTTCTTGCCTTTGCGCTGACGATACCAGCAGTAACGGTAGAATTGAGTCCCATAGGATTACCCACAGCCAGCACCCACTCTCCGACACGGATATTTTCACTTTTACCTATTGGCAGAGTTGGCAAGTCTTTTCCGTTAATCTTGATAAGAGCAAGGTCTGTCGTCTTATCATTACCGATAATCTTTGCAGAGAACTCACGATTGTCATTGAGAGTAACCTGCAATTCATCTGCACCTTCTACGACATGATTGTTTGTTACGATATAGCCGTCAGAAGATATGATGACGCCACTACCGATTCCTTCACGTCTTGGAGTCTGCACCTGTTGCTGACGCTGACTTCCGTTGCCACGATTACCCTGTCCGAAAAATCCGAATGGGTCAAAGAAATCGCCGAATGGGTCCTGTACTGTAACAGTCTGTGTCTTGCTGTTCTGTACGAACTTTATATGTACTACCGCTGCAACAGCCTTATCTGCTGCGTATGTAAGGTCAACAGGTTGTCCTGCTGTCACCGGTGCCGCATTCTGTGCAGGCATTGCATCCTGCGAGTTATTTGCCGTACATGAACAAGGAATGATGACCATCATCACCATAATGGCAAAAGCCGCCATTGTCTGATACTTTCTATTCATAATGCTTTTCATTTAAAATTTATCAATTGCAAAATTAGTGCAAATCGAATACAGAAACAAAAATAATTAAATTATTTTAGATTTTTTATCTTTTAGAAAGCATAGAGTTCACTCTAATGATTTCAAAGAAGAAAATTGTTAAAATTACCCATAAATAGATTAGATTTTTTAAAATTTTTACCATTTTTTTGGTTTTGTTTCCCGTTTATTGTAATTTCGCAATCCATTTTACATAGTGTCTCGGTCTGTCGCTTGTAGCAATACAAGAGGAAAGTCCGGGCAGCGCAGGGCACTCCACTTACGAAAGGTAAGCTGTTGGTAACAGCAGGTCAGAGTAGAAGAAAATAACCGCCGCAAGGCAAGGGTGAGAAGGTGAGGCAAGAGCTCACCAGCAGATGGGCGATCATCTGGCTGTACTCGCTGGAGGCTGCAAGTTCATGTAAACTGCCGTTCTGAGGGTTGCCCGCCCAAGGCAGAGGGTAGAATGCTTAGATAAATGACAGACACTCTTTCCCCGACCCAACCCAAAAGAGTACAGAACCCGGCTTATAGAGACACTATTTTTTATTTTTCTACCCGGAACCAATCTGCATCAAGATAGCCACAATCAGTAATCTTTCCGTTCATATCTTTGGCTGGTTCAACAGCAAACAGTCCCATCTTTGCACCAATCCATACACCTTCACGCATCTGGAATTCTTTTCCGCAGTCTTTATATTTCTTACCATCAAGACTGTATGCAAAACGTGTCTTTCCGCCTTTCTCAACTGTCAGACGGAGATATATGTCCATATACAATGCTGGTTTATACTGCGTTTCATCCTTAGCTGTCGGCTTAAATGTTGCAATCTTTTTCGTCACAGCAGAATCGCCTTTGTCTGCATTGAGACACGTAATCTGCTGTAGTTCAAAACTTTCCCCTACCCTCTTTATTGCAAGAGCAGAATAATCACGTCCCATCATAATGAGTCCACCGTATTGTCCTTCCGCCTTGGCTGCAAAACGTACCTTTGTCGTTACACAGCATCTCTCTGAAGGAATCTTCTGCAACAGGAGGTTTGGTACTTCGTGCATATTCACAAAATGCTTTGACAACTTATGTGTATAAAGACGAAAAACGCCAAGAGATGTCGGCATACCGTAATCTTCTGAATAGTTTGCATGCCATTGCCATTGTAATCCCATGTGCGGAGTATTGAACTCATCACTCTCTACAGGATTTACATTATTCCACGCATAACCATTATGTTTTGGTTTCTTGTATGCCAATACAGGTTCACCAACACCGTCGCCATCTTTGTCAACACCAATCACTGGCCATCCGTCTTTCCAAGTCATAGGTTGCAAGTGTACCACACGACCATAACAACCTTTATCTTGAAAGTGCATAAACCAGTCTTCACCAGCAGATGAACGAACCCATCCCCCTTGATGAGGACCATTGATGCTACTGTTTCCCTTATCCATGACACGTCTATATTCATAAGGACCGAATGGAGATTTTGCACGGGCGCACATCTGCCATCCGTTTTCCACGCCACCTGCCGGCCACATTATATAATAATATCCATCACGTTTATAGAATTTTGGTCCTTCCGATGTAAAATTACCATTCATATTTCCATCAAATACAATTGTCGGATTACCTATTGCCTCCGTACCGTCAGCAGACAGTTCACGTACCAACAATATGGAATTGATATGTTTTCTCGATGCGGCATAAGCATTGACAAGATAACATCTGCCGTCATCATCCCATAATGGGCAAGTATCTATGAGTCCCTTTCCTTTTACCACGCATACAGGCTTGCTCCAGTTTCCTGCAGGGTCAGCACTCTTTACCATCATTATGCCATTATCTGGATCACCCCAATAAATGTAGAACATACCATCATGATGACGGATGCTCGGTGCCCATACACCCTTGCCATGCAGAGGTTTCTTAAAAAGAACGGCTGGCAACTGTTTCTGCAGAGCGTGCCCTATTATCTCCCAGTTAACCAAATCCCTGGAATGCAGTATCGGCAATCCCGGAATACAATTAAAACTACTTGCCGTAAGGTAATAATCATCTCCTACCACACACACGTCAGGGTCGCTGTAATCAGCATTTAGGACAGGGTTCTTGTATGTTCCGTCACCATTGTCTGGATTCCATACCTGACTGACGTATTGTCCACTTGCCACCAGCGGCATCAACATTGAAAAAAGCAATGTTATCTTCTTCATTCTCCGTATCATATTTTTGTTTTTCTTTTAGTTTTCGTTCATATATCTTTATTGCTACATACCCCATAGTACGACGTAGGTTTACTTCAACGCAAGGATGCACTGCATAGCCATTTCCATCGCGTACTATCATCATATCGACACCAAGAGGGGTTGCTATAGATAAACCATTGAGTATTTGTTTCAATAGTATTTTTATTCTTTCCCTTATCTCATCAACCAATGAGCGTTGAACATAATCTTCCAGCATTCGCATCTTCCGTTCCTCACTTGCAACGATATTTCCGTCGTATGCCGACCGTCCGTCAACATTTCGGAATAACGACAAGCCAAGATATTCCACTGAAAGACCATCCCACATAAACTCCATGGCAAAATCCTTCACCTTTTCATAGTATGGTTCCACCATTACTCCCCCTTGACGGGATATAATCTTTTTCAACCATTCATCTTCACCTGTATATACGCGTACACCTCTGCCACTTGAACTCCATGGTGCTTTTACCACCATGCCATCATCAACAGCGTCAATGGTCGTTACATAGTGGGCTTCACCTACCGTGCCTGGTATCTTCCGCAAGTCTTCAAGCATAGGAATGTATGTCTTCCTATTCGACAGGTCACGCAGATGTTCTATTTCCTTATCTGCTGGCATACGCCCCTCATCATACCCTTGCTTCACAAGCCATCTTTTCGTATAATAATCCCACCCCCATGGCAGTATATATCCTGATTCATCATTCCACAAATCAGCGATATCCTTCAATCGTTCATACATCTTTACGGCAATCTGCGGAGGCGTGAACGGTTTGCGACCATAAGCAAGAGCCATATCATGCCAAGGATTGAATATACATACTTCTGCCATAAAGTTTCAGGTATAGAGATAATGTAACTGCAAAAATACTATTTTTCTAATAAAACACAAAATAGCACAACTTTGTCAAAAAAAAATAATCCCATCACAGTCTCATTACCGATTTGGGATAAAAAAAACTGTCAACATCTCTATTGACAGTCTATTGGTTGCGGAGGCAGGACTCGAACATGCGACCTCCAGGTTATGAGCCTGGCGAGCTACCAACTGCTCCACTCCGCGATATTCATTTGCGGATGCAAAGATAATAAAAAAATCTCATATACAAAGAGTAAAATCATTTTTTTTGATTTTTACCTCTCATCTTTCTCTACTTACAAATCAGCAGGGGTACCGAGAAGAACATGTTTGTGTGCCAATTTTATCTGACGCCAATACACATAACATGCCGCAAGGAAATATGCTGCCACCTGTATCCAGAGACAGTAATACTCAAACCTAACATCATTCAATGTCGCTCCCATGGAATTCATCTTGACGAAGGCATTTATTCCAAACGTTGAAGGGAACAGGTATGATATTGACTTCCATGCACCATGTATCATGCTACCTGGCCATGACACTCCACTCATGAAAAGAATTGGCACAGATGTGAATATGGCAATTAGGATGATATTTTCACGATGACGCACAAGACAGGACAACGTCATACCGAAGAATATACATGCCAAGATATACGGAAGCAGTATTGCCACTATGTCCATGAACGTAGCAATCTGAATGAAATGGAATATCCGCGGAACAACCATTGTCAAGTAAGAAGATATGATTGCGTAGATAATAAAATAACACAACCCCTTACCGAAGATAATACGGTACATACCGCCATAACTCTTACTGTATGGCACAAGGGTATTGTATCTGTTATCTTCACGTGCTGTACCTGCCGACAGACCGATACCGAGGATGAGCGTCTGCTGAATGATGAGTATTAGTACCGCAGGAAGAAGATAACTTCCATACCCACCTTGTGGGTTGAAGATTGTGACACTAGCATAATCGAGCGGTTTCACACTCACCTCATCCTCACGTGAGGTATAGTTTCCAAGTTTCTGTATCTGAATCTTGCTGCCCATGTCAAGAGATATGTCCGTAAGAGCCACGAGCAACGATTTGTAATACATCATGCCACTCATATTGATAAACAGACTCACATGCGTCTGCCTACCCACAGCAATATCTTCCGAAAATGTTTCCGGTATATGAATTATCCCCTTACAGGACTGATCCATGAGATACAGTTTTGCCTCTTCCATATTGTTGGCACGAGCCTGCACATTGATTCCTGACGAAGCATCACAACGACGGATAAAATCACGTGAAGCAGAGGTGTTGGAATCATCCACGACAACTGCCGCAACATCTTCCACTATCTCATTATTGTATATCCACGAATACAACAACGGATAGAGAAGTGGCACCACAAAGAAAAAGATGATGACACCCTCATCACGGAAAACCATCTTCACCTCATCCATGAAGATACTCACCACGTCATTGAGTCCGTTGATACGTCTTTGTATGAATATCTTAGCTTTCATCTTTATGGAAGATAGACATATTTATTAAGAACATGCTTTATACGCATCAACACCGCCAGTGGCAGCAACGTATAGATGATAAGAGCCATCACGTGAGACCACGAATAATAGAGGGAGAATCCGTTAAGGATATTTATCTGGTATATCATAAAATGATGACGCATAGGGAACATCCACGATAACATCCGCAATGGGGCATCCATATAATCCACAGGAAATGTAAAACCAGATATCGAGAAACTTAGCACCGCCCACAAAGCACAGATGCTCATTGACATTCGTAATGACGGAAAAATTCCAAATACAAATATGCCGAATCCCTGCGATGCCAATACTACCAACAGCCCTTCAAGCATAAGGAACCCCGTTGAACACAGATGCGGAAATCCCAGATGTCCAAACATCCAGTACATGGAGAACCACATCACCAATGTGAAAATTATCGTATGTGACACGAATTTCGTTGCAAGGGCCATGACAATACTGTTGTCCGACCGTTCAAGCCATTTCTGTGCCTCCCCGAACTTCATCTCCACACCTATGCAGTGTGCTGTCACCAGAACAATGAACAGCGAGAGACAGATAGGAATCATAGTCGTACTCAAATAGACGTTGTAGTTCAGAGAAGGATTATTAAGCGGATGAGCATCAATGATTATCGGTTGCAGGAATGCCTGTATCTGCTGTGGTGTCAGTCCCATGGCTGACATCTTCGCCGCTCCCACCCCGGCACTGCCCAACGTGGATATTGCTCGCAGGTCTTTATATAGCAGAGAGCCGGCAAGCAATATGGAGGCATTGTAATAAAAGGAAATCTTCGGTTGGCGTGACGACAACAGGTCTTCTTCCGTACCTTTTGGGAAATACATAAAAGCATAAATCTTTCCCTGCTGCATTGCCTTGCGTGCCTCACGCACATTCGGGAAACGTGCCACAACCTTCGTATTCTGATAAGCATCCAGATTGCGTATCAGTTTTCTGCTCATGGCAGAGTTATCCAAATCAACAACACCTACAGGCATCTCTTCCGGTATGCCGGATTTCATCAAATCCGTGAAGAAGAAGATGATGAAAAGTGGCAGAAGAAGCATGCAGAACCAGTACAGCGGATGACGCACTATGTTCTTCAAGCCTATCCACGAACCTACGAGAAATGTCCTGAGTGTTCTTTTCATTTTTTAAGAATAAGCGACATACCTGGTCTCAATCCTTTTATCGTCTCCAGAGGACGAGCCTTTACCTCAAAAGTCTTCAGGTCATAACCTTTGTTTGCCTTCGTTGACTTCCACACAGCATAACTGCCTTGGTCTTTGACAAAATAAACTTCCATTTCTATGTTCTTGTCGAAAGCCGGAACATAAACCGTTATCTTGTCGCCCACCTTCATACCGTTCAGTTGGTCTTCACGTACATTGAAAGTACCCCAAATATCGTCTGTCATGGCAATGGTCATTATCGGAGATCCTGTTCCCACCAGTTCGCCTTCCTTTGGATACACTTCGCTGACCTCGCCATCATGGAGAGCCTTCTGCACAGATTCCTTTTGCAGAGATTTCATAAGATCCACATTGCCCTTTGCTGCCATCATCTGCTGATGTGCTGCCTCTTTTTCCTCCTCACGGGCACCGTTCTTTGCCATCTCATACTGACTCTCGGCTGCCTTCTCCAATGCTTGTGCCGATTCGTATGCTGCCAGCACCTCATCACGCTTCTGTGCTGTCATCACACCTTCGTGGAACAGCCTGTTAATCCTCTCATAAGACTTCTTTGCCACACTAAGTCCTGCCTTTGCCTGTTGCAACTGTTGATAAGCAGCATCAACAAGTTCATGACGTGCACCCTTTGAAGTCATTGTGCTTATAGCCGCAGCTGTTGCAGCCATGGCGTTGGCACTTTGCTCCTGAGCATTCACTTCTGGTATCTCAAGCACTGCCACCGTCTGACCTTTCATCACATGGTCGCCTTCCTTGACACGCAGTTCAAAGATACGTCCCGGTACCTTACTTGAAATACGGTATTCCGACACTTCCACCTGTCCTTGTATCACATTCTCTTCCTCCGAGAGAAAAAGATAACCCAACGAGGCCACCACTACGATTGTACCAATCAATGCAGCCAAAGCAATAAGGATATTCTTATGCTGTTGTTTCACCTTCTCATACTCTTGTCTTGTATCCATAGTTTTTTTATTATTAATTATTTGCGGTTATCGTTATCGTAGCGTCAGCGTATCGTAGTGAAACGTATCGTAGCGAAGCGTATCGTTGACCTTCAGCCGTTGACCGTTGACCGTTTATTATCTTTTCATCTGAAATGAAGTATTCCCAAAGTCTTTTTCAGTTCCGTTTGTGCCAGTTTTACGTCAATGGCAGCATCTATCTGCTGTGTATTAGCCACGAGCCATGCCGTCTGTGCCTCAAGCACATTAGACGATGTCATCACACCCTCCTTGAAACCGAGCGTTGCGGCACGCAGGTTTTCCTCAGCACTCTTTATATTCTTTTTCGTCATGATGAGTTTCTTGTTCGCCTCATTGAGTTTGAACTCATTTTGGTTCACCTGCAGACGCACGAGGTCCTTAGCATCAGCAAGTTCCAGAGCAGAGATGCTCTTTGCTGCCTTTGCACTCCTTATCTTATATTTCGTCTCTCCCCAGTTCCACAGAGGCATACGGAAGACGACGCCAATATCAAACACATCACCAAACTTCTTCTGAAAACCATTGAAGACATTTGGATTAGAAATTGTCCACCCTGCTGTCATTGCCACAGTTGGCAGATAACCTGATCTCGCCAGTTTCACGCCCTGCTCAGCAATGTCATTAGCATTCTCCAGCATCTTTATCTCAGGTCGGTTGTTTATTGCCATATCTTCAGGATATGTAGGCACGGCAGGTGCAACATCGAAAGAAGACACCTCCTCATCCTTAAGCACAATCTTTGAGTCTATAGGCAGACCGCATATCTGGCACAAAGCCATCTTTGACAGTGCCAATCCGTTATCAACCTGAGTGAGGGTCATATCAGCCTCGTTCACCTTCACACTGACACTCAACTTATTGGCTTTCGTGGCAACACCACTCTTCACCATCTTATCCACATCATCCTCGAGAGTCTTTACAAGGTCGTAATACTGTTGTGCCAAAGCCTTCTTATGTCTCAGCGACACCACCAGCCAATACGCCTTGTCCGTATTTATCAGCACCGTCTGTTCCCTTGAAGCTGTTTCGTTGGCAGCAAGGTCTTGCGAGATGTCAGCAATCTTATTCATTGCCGTGAGCTTACCACCCATGTAGATAGGTTGTGCCACCACAATACTTCCCACCCATATATTTCTGGTATCTGTGCGGAAGGCATCCGTCACCTTCTGTCCCAAACCGTCAAGACCGTTCTTCAGTCCCTCGCCATACTTGTTGAACAAGTCACCGAGTGCAACAGCCTGTTCCGGTGTTATCAGTCCCGAGCCTATGAGTTCCGCTGCTATAGACGGCAGGTTCGTAGCCAAAGAGTTGTATGTTGTCGTACCGAGACTATTAAACGTAGCCTTCTGCTTATCATTGAGCAGAGAAATCTCCTTCGTGGTATGCACATACGAGCCCAAAACATCCACCTTCGGCAGATACTGAGCCTTAGCCACACCTTTCGCATCCTTTGCCACCTCCTGTTTCAGTCGTGCCACAGACAACTGTTTGTTGTTCTGCAGAGCCAACTTGCGGCAATCGTCAAGACTCAGTGTCTGAGCCCCCACCCCGCACACCATCAGCAACAGCACAGACAGAAAACACAACCTTCTATAAAAACTATTCATAGTCAACAATTATCTCTATTTTTGTATTTTGGTGACAAAATTAGTGCAAATCAAAAACATAGACAAATAAATAAAGGAAAATCATTTAATATCACATTTTCACATTTGAACAAAAAGCATTTTCATTCTTCCAAATCGTAAATAAATACCATTAATTTTGGCATTGTCCTTGATTTGCACTAATTTTGACTGCGTCGAACTGACGACAACCTGAGTGCAGAAGGAAAGCTTGCTTTCATTATGCCGAGGTGCGGAGGAAGAAAAGGATGTATATCCTTAAATTACACTGCACCTCAACAGAAACAAAACTACGTTTAACGATTTTTCTTTTT
>JAGHTI010000014.1 GCA_018065415.1 Candidatus Equicola stercoris | reverse complement strand
GGGCAGAGGCGCAACTTTCGGTTGCTACGCAGAGATTTTCATTTAGGGAATGGACAATTGACAATTTTGAATTGAGAATGATTTTTTAACCTCTCACAGAGTTTTTAGTAAAAGTTAAGCTCAGGTGACTTGAAAGTTGCACGTGCGTAGGTAGAATTTGCAAATGAGGTCACTCGTATTTTCTATTTCGCCTGGTTGCATCATCAATTACGGATGGTTTCATTATCAATTGCGGTTGGTCACATCAACAATTACGGTTGTACACATCAGCAATTGCGGTTGCTGACATCAGCATTTGCGGTTGCTAACATCAATATTTGCGGTTGCTAACATCAATATTTGCGGTTGCTAACATCTGCATTTGCGGTTGCTAACATCACCAATTACGGTTGCCAACATCTGCCTCTGCGGTCTCTACCCTCGGCGAAAAATCTCTTGTATCACAATGAGATATTATCTTTTGTGATGGTTACAGGTTGTATTTTGTTGAAAAATTCCGAATTGACCGATGATTTTACGCGTATGTAATTTTCTGTAAATCCATACATATACTGTCCCTTGACGGTATGTTCAAAAAGCACATTTAGTTCTTGTCCAATGAAGGAATTATAGAATTCGTGCGTCTTCTTGTCACTGAGTTCCAACAAACGTTTGCTTCTGATTTTCTTGTCTTTATTATCTACCACAAATGGTATGTTCAAGGCTTTTGTTCCCGGACGTTCTGAATAAGGGAACACATGCAACTGACTTATTGGTAATGAGTTCAAGAAATTATATGATTCTTCGAAACATTCTTCTGTTTCTCCCCTACTCCCCACCATGACATCTACTCCTATGAATGCGTGTGGCATCATAGACTTTATCAGATGAATTTTATCCGCAAACAGTTTGGTGTCATAATGACGGTGCATGAGTTTCAAAACCCTGTCGCTACCACTTTGTAATGGTATATGAAAATGTGGCATAAACTTTTTGCTTTGAGCAACAAAACGGATGAGTTCGTCATCAATGAGGTCTGGCTCAAGACTACTGATGCGATAGCGTTCTATCCCTTCGACATTATCCAATGCCTTTATCAAATCCAGGAAACTCTCCTTGGTAGTTTTCCCAAAATCGCCGATGTTCACACCAGTAATGACAATCTCCTTTCCTCCTTCACGTGCAACATCCTCGGCTTGCTTCACTAAAGATGCAATACTTCCGTTTCGACTGCGTCCACGGGCAAAAGGAATCGTGCAATAAGTACAGAAATAATCACAACCATCCTGCACTTTCAGCCAATAGCGTGTTCTGTCACCCTTAGAACATGATGGTACAAATTCACGAAGATCTTTTGTCAATACTAAATCCACCCCAGGAATCTTTTGTATTGTTTCCGATTCCAGTTGTGCATAACATCCTGTCACCACCACATACGCATCAGGATGATTTTTTATCAATCGTTTTATTGCTTGTCGGCATTTGCGGTCGGCAATATCTGTCACAGTACAAGTATTGATAACACAAATATCTGCCTTCTCACCAGGCTGTGCCTTGACAACACCTTTTGATTTCAAGATTTGGGCATACGTTGATGTCTCACTGAAATTTAATTTGCATCCCAATGTATAAAATACGGCTTTGGCACCTGAACTGATATTTATGTCATCTATCTTCATGAGTTTTTCATAGAAAATAAAAAAGCTCGTCAATAATGACGAGCATTTTTCTGTTTAGTTAACCTGATTAACCGAAGATTATTCAGCAACTACAGCAGTGTCAGCAGCAACTGTATCAACAACAGTAGTATCAACTGTGTCAACAACAGTAGTATCAACTGTATCAACAGCTTCAACATTTTCCTGAGTCTTGTTACCGCAAGAAGCGATAGACAAAGCAGCTACAGCTACGAACAAATAAACTAACTTTTTCATTTCTTTGCTTTTTAATTTGTAAAACAATTAATTCTATTTTCTAAAACGATGCAAAGTTAAACATTATTTTTTGTAACTTGCAAATATTTTTCGATATTTTTTATGTTTTTTATGTAACTTTTTTGCAAACGCCTGTAAATCTGTAATTTACAAAAGCACTAAAGTTAAGTACCTTGAATCACTTTATATACAAAATTATGCCTTATTTGTCTTAGCAAGAGCAAACATTCGGTATCCGTATATTGCTACAATGATGAAACAGATGAAAGGCAGAACAAATGACAGGTTTACTGCAGGGAAGCCACCGACGTTTCCCATATCAATGATTAGAGCCTGCACAGGAGGAAGTACAGAACCACCAAGAATTGCCATGATGAGACCTGCAGCTCCGAACTTAGCATCGTCGCCCATACCCTCTAATGCAATACCATAAATGGTTGGGAACATAAGTGACATACAGCCGCTTACTCCAACAAGACAATACAAGCCTCCACGACCATCAATGCCCATCACGCCACAAACAAGTACCAATGCCAATGAACCGAATATCAAAAGCATCAAACCTGGATTGAGCCACTTCATAAGATAGGTACAGATAAAACGAGAGCAGATGAACAGAAGCATTGCCATAATGTTATAACCCTGTGAAAGCACTTCAGCTGAGCGTTCTGACAAGACACCCTCTGCACCATTTCCCAGTACACCGAGAATCCACTGTTCCATACCAGTAGGATTCTGTCCTACAAGGATACGAGTACCATATTGTATGATAAAGGTCCAGCACATTATCTGCGCCCCAACATAAAAGAACTGTGCTATCACACCTTCGCGATAACGAGGTAAAGAGAATATGCGTTTTAATGTCGGCAAGAAGTTGATATCATGATTCTGGTCACTATTCTTTGGCATTCTCATAAACAACATCACGAGAAACATCACAAGGATAACAGCACCAATAATAAGATATGGGGTAATCAGTACCTGAAGGTCACTCTGTTTCATTGCCTCAAACTGACCGTCATTGAGCAAAGCACGTTCATCACTACTCATAGGATTCAGTCGATTCTGTATGAAGTTCATTGCGACAAACATTCCCAGCACCGAGCCACAAGGGTTGAAACTCTGTGCCATGTTCAGACGACGTGTGGCAGTAGCCTCACTTCCCATGGATAGGATATAAGGATTACAACTGGTTTCAAGGAATGACAATCCGCAGGTCAGTATGAAATAAGCCACCAAGAAGAAAGAATACTCTCCTACCATCTTAGCCGGGAAGAAGAGGAATGCACCACCAGCATACAATCCCAATCCCATGAGCACGCCAGCCTTATAGGAATACTTACGGATAAACATGGCTGCAGGGAATGCCATTGCAAAGTAGCCACCATAGAATGCCACCTGTACTAATGCACCCTCCGTGACACTCATCCTGAAAATCTTTGAGAATGCCTTAACCATAGGGTTTGTAATATCATTTGCAAATCCCCATAATGCAAAACATGATGTGATTAGGAT
>JAGHTI010000095.1 GCA_018065415.1 Candidatus Equicola stercoris | reverse complement strand
CTTGCTTGCAGACGAGCAGACATAAACATAACACAAGCCATCTACAAGATGGAAACAATAAATACAAGCTGTTTTTCTTGTTTTTGTCAAATAAAAATCTCTGCGAGAGACAAAAAGAACCGTAAAACCGCAAAACCGTAAAACCGCAAAAAAAACATGATTACGACACATAGTTTTATTGACATGCATGTGCATCTGCGTGAACCGGGAAATCCTGAAAAGGAAACTATCAGTTCTGGTACGCAGGCAGCGAAGGCTGGCGGATATTCGCTGGTCTGTGCCATGCCAAACCTTATGCCTGTTCCTGATTCTTTGGATACATTGAAGGTACAACTAGAATTGATAAAAAGACATGCTTGCATAAAGGTGTTGCCATACGCATCCATTACGATGGGCAGAAAAGGTGAGACTCCTGTGGACTATGAGAGTCTGATGCCGTATGTGGCGGGATTTTCTGATGATGGCAACGGGGTGCAGGATGACGACGTGATGTACAGATGTATGCAGGGTATTGCTAGATGTGAGGGACTGTTGGCGGCTCATTGTGAGTTGATGTATGACCCACATACTGATGCGCCTGTCAGCGACATTGGCAGAAGAGAAGCATTAGAGGTGGAACGGAATATAAGGTTAGCGAAGGATACAGGATGCCGACTGCATATTTGCCATGTATCTTCAAAGGAGAGTGTGGAACTGATTCGTGATGAAAAGAAGATGGGAGTGAATCTTACTGCTGAGACGGCACCGCACTATCTTGTTTTTTCTAAGGATGATGTGATTGACGATGGACGATTCAAGATGAACCCGCCGATAGGAACTAAAGCTGACCAACTGGCTTTGATAGAGGCTGTAAAGGATGGTGTCATAGATGTGATTGCTACAGACCATGCTCCTCATACACAGGACGAGAAATCGCGTGGATTTGATGACTCATTGAATGGGGTGGTGGGACTGGAAACAGCATTCCCTATATTATATACCTATCTTGTGAAGGAAGGCGTGATATCTCTTGAGAGACTGCTGGAGATGATGAGTGATGCTCCTTCAAGGATATTGGGTGTTAAGAATGATAGAAAAATAAATATAGATTTAGATACAGAATATACAATCCATTCTTCGGAGTTTCTGTCGAAAGGCAAGAGCAGTCCTTTTGATGGCATGAAGGTGTGGGGAAAAGTGATGGATAATTATAGTTTAAAGGTTTAAAAGTTTAAAGGTTTAAAGTCAAGGTTAAGATAAAATGGCATTATGTCAAAGAGAACAGATATAAAGAAGATTCTTGTGATAGGTTCTGGACCTATCGTGGTAGGACAGGCTGCTGAGTTCGACTATGCGGGGACTCAGGCTTGTCTGGCTCTCAAAGAGGAGGGCTATGAGGTGGTACTGGTAAACTCTAATCCAGCTACTATCATGACTGATACTCAGATTGCAGATAAGGTGTATATGGAACCTCTGACGCTGGAATATGTGGCAAAGATTGTTCGCTATGAACGTCCTGATGCCATTCTACCAGGACTTGGCGGACAGACGGGACTGACCCTCTGTGTGCAACTGTCAAGAAAGGGCGTACTGGAGGAATGTCAGGTAGAAATTCTCGGTACTCCTATTGCGAGCATAGAGAGGGCTGAAGACCGTGAAAAGTTCAAGGAGATGTGCGAGTCGATAGGTGAACCTGTGATTCCTTCTAAGATAGCAAACTCAATGGAGGAGGGGCTGAAGGCTGCTCATGAGATTGGGTATCCTGTGGTACTGCGACCTGCCTTTACCCTTGGAGGAACAGGGGGTGGTTTTGCAAATAATGATGATGAGTTCAGTGACATCATGGCTAATGCTCTGGCTCTATCTCCAGTCAGTCAGGTACTAGTAGAGAAGAGTGTCAAGGGATATAAAGAGATAGAGTTTGAGGTGATGCGCGACTCGGACAATACGGTCCTGGACATCTGCGGTATGGAGAATGTCGATCCTGTGGGGGTGCATACGGGAGATTCTATTGTAGTAGCTCCTATACAGACTCTCAGCAAAGATAATTTCAACATGCTGGAGACGAGCGCAAAGAAATTGATTCGTGAACTGGGCATCGCTGGTGGATGCAATGTACAGTTTGCCTTGAATCCTAATTCGTCGGAATACTATCTCATAGAGGTAAACCCTCGTGTGTCTCGTTCGTCAGCTCTTGCTTCCAAAGCTACTGGTTACCCTATTGCAAGGGTGACAGCAAAGATTGCTCTTGGCATGACACTTGACGAGATAATGTTGCATGGAGTACCTGCTGATAGGGAACCAGAAGTGGATTATTTTGTTACGAAACTGCCACGTTTTCCTTTTGATAAGTTTGCTGATGCTTCCAATCGTCTTGGTACACAGATGAAGGCGACTGGAGAGGTGATGAGCATTGGAAAGAGTTATGAGGAGTCGTTACTGAAGGCGGTACGCTCTTTGGAAACAGGGGTCTGCCATGTGTATAAGAAGAAGTTTGACTCTATGGAAAATGCAGATATGCTACAATATATTTCCGAGAGTCCTGACGATAGACTGTATGCCATCGCTCAGTTGTTTCGCAATGATGTCGATTTAGAAGATATTCGTAAGCATACGATGATAGAGACTTTCTTCCTTGAAGGAATAAGACGCATCGTGAAAATGGAACAAGAGGTGAAAGAACTTGTGCATGATATTGATGTGTTCTGTGAGGCGAAACGAATGGGCTTCTCTGATAAGTTCATTGGCTTGCTGTGGAATGAGACGGAAGAAGATATCTATCGTTTCCGTGCGAAAAACGATATCTTCCCTTCTTATCTTCCAGTAAGAGACCTGCCTTATATGTACTCGACATACAATGTGGTCAACTCACAACAGCCTCTTCTAGTGGGAGAGACTCCTAAGATTCTTGTTCTGGGTTCTGGACCTATCCGCATTGGACAAGGGGTGGAATTTGATTATTCCACTGTTCATGCTGTGTGGGCAATACAGAAGGCTGGATATGAGGCTATAATAATAAATAATAATCCAGAAACAGTTTCTACTGACTATACCACTAGTGACTGCCTGTATTTTGAACCGCTTACTGTGGAGGATGTGATGAATGTGATTTCACGTGAACATCCGTCTGGCGTCATCGTCTCGCTTGGTGGACAGACGGCGATAAACCTTGCAGAACCTATTGACAGACTTGGGGTGAAGATAATAGGTACTGATACGGAGGCTATCCGCAATGCTGAAGACCGTGATTGCTTCAAACATATCATGGATAAGATAGAGATTCCACAACCAGAGTCGGAGGCTGTCACGGACATTGAACGTGGTGTGTGTGTGGCAGAGAAGATAGGATATCCAGTGCTGGTGCGTCCGTCTTTCGTTCTCGGTGGACGAGCTATGCAGATAGTAAGTAACCAGAAGGCTCTGCGACACTATCTGCATACAGCAGTGGAGATAGATGAGGACCGACCTGTGCTGGTGGATAAATATATTGAAGGTAAGGAATTGGAAGTGGATGCCATTTGTGACGGCAGAGATGTGTATGTGCCGGGAATAATGGAACATGTGGAAAAGACGGGCATCCATTCTGGAGACTCGATATCTGTATATCCAACATTCAGTGTATCGCAGAAGGTAAAAGATAAGATAATAAGTTATACGGTACAACTGGGATTGGAGATTGGCATAAAAGGTCTGTACAATATCCAGTTTATCGTGACACCACAGGAAAAGGTGTATGTGATAGAGGTAAACCCTCGTTCTTCGCGTACTGTTCCGTTCATATCAAAATCAACGGGCATACACATGGCTGACATCGCTACTCATGTGATGTTGGGAAAGACTCTACGTCAACAGGGTATCTTCGAGGTGTGTGCAAGGGAGAAGAAAAGATGGTTTGTGAAATCTCCTGCTTTCTCTTTTGCAAAGATTCGAGGCATGGAGACATATCTGTCACCGGAGATGAAGTCAACAGGTGAGGCGATAGGTTACGACAAATCACTGAACCGTGCTTTGTATAAGTCGCTGCAGTCGTCAGGGATGACGATGGCAAACTATGGTACGGTGATTGCAACCATAGCGGATGAGACAAAAGAGGAGGCACTCCCGTTGTTGAGACGTTTCTACAATCTAGGATTTAATCTTGAAGCTACACGCGGAACGGCAGAGTTCCTGCATCAGCATGGCATGAAGGTGCGTTTTGTTGACAAGATGAACCGTGGTAGTGAATATGATATTTTGAAATCTCTGCATAAGGGACATGTGAAATATGTTATCAATACGATAAACATAAATCAGGACAAGGACCATCTGGACGGATATGAGATAAGACGTGCCGCCATAGATAATAATGTATCGACATTTACGTCTTTGGACACGGTGAGAGTGCTGTTGGATGTCCTAGAAGAGATAACGTTAGGAATATCAACCATTGATGCTGAGGTGGAGTGAAAGAGGGATTATTTGTCATAGAGGAGAATGTTCTCATTGCAAGGGATGTCTATAAGATGAGACTTGTAGGAGATACGTCTGATGTGACGACTCCGGGACAGTTCGTAAACATTGCTTTGGAAAACAGATTTCTGCGCAGACCTATTTCTGTGTGCGACTATGATGAGTCGTCGCTGACTCTTGTGTATAAGGTGGTCGGTGAAGGAACGGGCGAAATGGCAAGGATGCGGAAGGGACAGACTCTGGACTTGCTGACAGGATTGGGTAATGGTTTTTCTCCTGTTTTGAAAGGAAAGACTGTTGTCATAGGTGGAGGATTGGGTATTGCTCCTCTGTATGCTCTTGTAAAACGATTGGATAATCCTCTCGTGGTGCTTGGTGCAAAGACAAAAGACGATTTGTTCCTGATTGATGAATTTAGGTCTGTTGCTGGTGATATATTCATCGCTACGGAAGATGGCAGCATGGGTAAGAGGGGATTTGTTACGGATATTGTCCGTGAAATGGATTTTGACTGTTTCTACACTTGTGGCCCTCTGCCTATGATGAAGGCTTTGGTGGATGTGATTAAATCAATGTCAATGGCGATAAATGGTCAACTGTCTCTGGAGGAGCGTATGGGATGTGGTTTCGGTGCTTGTATGGGATGCTCCGTTCAGACGGCACATGGTGCAAAACGTGTATGCAGGGAAGGTCCTGTATTTAATATGGAGGATTTGATGTGGTAGATTTGAAAGTAAACCTTGCTGGTGTGGAATTGCAGAATCCTGTAATCCCTGCAAGCGGTGTCTTTGGCTTTGGCAGAGAATATCTAGATTTCTATGATCCAAACATACTGGGAGCAATATGTCTTAAAGGAACGACATTGCAACCTCGTTATGGTAATCCTACTCCTCGTATTGCGGAGTGTACGGCAGGGATGATAAATAGTGTTGGACTGCAGAATCCCGGTGTGGATGAGGTTATCGCAAAAGAAATTCCTGCACTGCGAAGGATATGCCGTCAGCCGATAATAGCTAACATAAGTGGTTTTTCTGTGGAAGAATACCGCGAGTGCTGTAGCCGTATAGATAGTCATGTGGATATTATTGAGGTTAATGTGAGTTGTCCAAACGTACATAATGGTGGCATGAGTTTCGGTACTGATGCTCATTGTGCGGCAGATGTGACGAAGGCTGTCAAGGCAGTGACCACAAAACCGGTATTCATAAAACTTACTCCAAATGTGACGGACATTGTCTCCATAGCAAAGGCTTGCGAAGATGCTGGTGCTGATGGACTGACGGTGGCAAATACGTTCCTCGGTATGAGGATAGACATCCGCCGTCAAAAGCCTATACTTGCCAATGTCATGGGAGGATTTTCTGGACCCGCCATCTTTCCTATTGCATTGAGAATGGTTTATCAAGTGGCAAAAGCCGTACAGGTCCCAATAATGGGCTGTGGTGGTGTTGCCTCTGCCAGCGATGTGGTGGAAATGATGATGGCTGGTGCTACGGCTGTACAGATAGGGGCGATGACACTTAGAGAACCATTGATATGCAAAAAGATTATCGAAGAATTACCATTGTTGTTGAAAGAATTGAAATATGAAAGATGTGATAATAGCCTGCGACTTTGATAGTGCAGAACAGACCCTTTTGTTTCTTGATAAATTTAGAAAGTCCAAACCTTTTGTGAAGATAGGCATGGAATTATTTTATTCTGCAGGACCAGACATAGTTCACAGAATAAAAGAACGCGGACACCGTATATTCCTCGACCTGAAATTGCACGATATTCCAAATACAGTACGAAAGACAATGAAAGTATTGTCGCATCTTGATGTCGATATGTGTAATCTGCATGCGGCAGGGGGTAGCGAGATGATGAAATATGCCGTAGAGGGTTTGACGAGAGAAGATGACTCACGACCGATTCTCCTCGCTGTCACGCAACTGACTTCAACAAGTGGAGAGATGTTGCATGATGAGTTGCTGATTTCTTCATCAATGCAAGAGACAATTCTTGCTTATGCACGTAATGCAAAGAGGTCAGGACTTGATGGGATTGTATGCTCACCATTGGAATCAGAATTGATACACAAAGAGGTGGGGGAGGATTTCGTCACTGTCACACCGGGAATACGGTTTGCAGATAATGAAACTGCAGACCAGGTGCGCGTCACTACACCTGCGAAGGCTCGCCTTCTAGGCTCGGATTATATTGTGGTAGGCAGACCTATTACGAAAGCGGATGATCCTGTTGCTGTATATGACAGATGTTGCAGGGAGTTTTGTGGAGAATAAAATAGAAATGACTATGATAAAAGAAACGATAGCAAGACAGTTGCTTAAGATAAAGGCAGTATATCTTCGCCCAGAGAATCCTTTTACATGGGCGAGTGGCATAAAAAGTCCTATTTACTGTGACAATCGTATCATACTCTCTTATCCAAAGGTAAGGGATGTGGTGGAAAAAGCCATAGCCGATACGGTGAAAGAACATTATCCAGATTGTGATGCCCTGATGGGTACAAGTACTGCTGGCATCGCTCATGCTGCTATCGCTGCCACATTACTTGATATGCCGATGGGGTATGTGCGTGGCAGTGCAAAAGACCACGGACGAGGAAACCGTATTGAGGGGCGTCTCGAAAAAGGACAGAAAGTGGTGGTGGTTGAAGACCTTATCTCTACAGGTGGCAGTTGTATTGAGGTTGTTGAGGCTCTGCGTGAAGCAGGTGCAGAGGTGCTGGGGATTGTCAGCATTTTTACTTATGGACTGAAAAAAGGTTTGGAACGTCTTGCAGAGGCAAAGGTGAAAAACATTTCTCTGACTGATTTCGATACTCTCATACATGTTGCTGCTGAAGAGCAATATATAAATGAACAAGATATAGATAAATTATTAGATTTTCGCAATTCATTATGAAACATCTTATCGACATTACAGACCTTTCTACGCGTGAGATAGACAGTATTATTAACATTGCAATGGATATCATTGCCAACAGGGAAAAATATAGCGAGTGTTGCCGACATCGCAAACTGGCAACTCTTTTCTATGAGCCGAGCACCCGCACTCGTCTGTCGTTTACATCAGCCATGATGGAACTTGGTGGAAATGTCATTGGTTTCTCCGATGCACAGACTTCATCAGTGAGCAAGGGCGAAACGGTGCAGGATACGGTACGTGTTGTGGAGAATTTTGCGGATATCATAGCCATGCGTCATCCTAAAGAGGGTGCTCCTCAGGAGGGTGCTGAGGTGGCTCGTGTTCCAATCATCAACGCAGGTGACGGTAGTCATGCTCATCCTACGCAGACACTTACAGACTTACTTACGATAATGCGTGAGAAAGGGCGACTTCATGATTTTACCATTGGATTCTGTGGCGATTTGAAATTCGGTCGTACCGTACATTCACTTATCCAAGCTCTTTCTCGTTATGAGAATGTACGTATGATTTGCATTGCACCTGATGAACTGCGACTGCCTGAGAAATATAAGACGAAAGATATCGTAAAAGAGGTTCGGACTCTTGAAGAGGCCATCCCAGAACTGGATGTATTGTATATGACCCGTGTTCAACAGGAGCGTTTTCTGGATAAGAATGAATTTGAACGTGTAAAGAATTGCTTTGAACTCAATATGGATAAACTTATCAATGCCAAAGAGGATATGACAATCCTTCATCCTCTGCCTCGTGTCAATGAGATATTGCCGGAAGTCGATAGCGACCCACGTGCAGCATATTTCAGACAAGTGGAGAATGGAAAGTTCGTAAGAATGGCGTTGATATTATTCCTGCTAAATATCTCCTTAGAGGTTTAACACAAATCGGTCATTAGCACATAATAAGTCTAATGACCGATTTTGATTTAATTTTCAATGTCTTTCCACATGCCAAGGTACTTGAACTTGAAGTTCTTGCCTTTGGCAGCTGGATATTGACTTCTCATGTCAACACGGTCTTTCAAATGATCTACGATACGGTCGTAACACTCCTGACCGCAAGTAGCCTTGCAACGTACAACAAATCTTGTGTCCGCATAACGGAATTTGCTTGTACCAGGAATCATTTCTACGCGTTTGAAATTTATCGTACCTTCATACCAACCCTCACGGTGTTGCAACAACATTGATAATCCATATTGTTGATTGACTGGCAGAATGTTGGAAGTCTTGTTTTCTTTAAATTCTTCCATTGTCTCAGCCTTTGTCTTGATGATGATGAAATATATTCTTGGACGTAACTTGTATCTTTTTGGATATGCGTTTGGACTTGCAACATAGTCCTTTATATCATCTTCTATATTGTTATCAATTTCTATTTCGGGAATTGATTTAAGGAAACTGATTATCTCATCGGCATCTTTTACCAATGTCTCTTGATTGAAATACCTTACGTAAAAATTCATGTACGGTGTGTCTTTTTTATTCAATAAACTAATAAATAAATCTATTTATCTTGTGACAAAATTAGTCCATTCGCGATGAACTCCGACTCGCAGAAAAACCTGAATACCAATAGTGCACAGGATAATTTTTTAAAATCTTAAATTCGATTGTGTTTTACGAGCGGAAAACGGGACTCGGACCCGCGACCCCAACCTTGGCAAGGTTGTGCTCTACCAACTGAGCTATTTCCGCATTCTTTCTTTGCGTCACGCTTCTTTTGATAAAACTCCTTGCCAAGGTTGAAAACCTCATTATTTCTGTGGCAAGGTTGTGCTCTACCAACTGAGCTATTTCCGCATTGCGCTCTACCAACTGAGCTATTTCCGAAGAATGGATTATTATATAACTTTTCAAAGGTGAGGAGGAGGAGACTCGAACTCCCACGTCGCAATTGACACTACCCCCTCAAAGTAGCGCGTCTACCAATTCCGCCACCTCCCCATTCTTTGAGTTTTTTGCATGTGCCCTGGAAAGGACTCGAACCTTCACGCATTGCTGCACACGCACCTGAAACGTGCGCGTCTACCAATTCCGCCACCAGGGCATGCTTGTTTCAATATACATTTACGAGCGGAAAACGGGACTCGGACCCGCGACCCCAACCTTGGCAAGGTTGTGCTCTACCAACTGAGCTATTTCCGCATTCGTACTCCTTTTGCCGAATTATTTCCGCATTCGTCATACCACGTTTCGCTAAACGCGGATGCAAAAGTACAATCTTTTTTTTTAATGACAAAACTTTTAATCAAAAAAATCTATAAGTCTTGGTACAATTAAACTATTTTGATTACTTTTGCAGTACAATTCGGAATATTCAGACAATAGATGAAACTTATTGTGATGACTCAGCCTAAGTTCTTCATCGAAGAGGATAAAATTATTACTGCTCTTTTCGATGAGGGAATGGAGGCTTTGCATGTGAGAAAACCTGATTCTCTCCCTATCTATTCAGAACGGTTACTGTCGCTAATCTCGGAAGAATATCGTAAGAGAATTTATGTGCATGAACACTTCTATTTAAAAGATGAGTTTAATCTTGCAGGTGTATGCCTTGCTGACGAGACAGATGAAGTCCCGCACGGCAAGGGTAGGGTGTGTTGCGTGTGCAACGATATCAACAATCTAAAAATGGCAAGCAAGAAATTTGAATATGTCTTGCTCAATGGATGCTTCACAGAAGGAGGATATTCTAAGGAACAGTTGAAGGCTGCATCGAAAGAAAAACTGATAAACAAGAAAATTTTTGCAATGGGAGGTGTCTCTCTTGACCAGTTCAAGTTTGCCAAAGACCTTGGCTTCGGTGGGGTAGTGATGATGTCAGATTTATGGAATAAGTTTGAAATTCATCAGCAGGACAGTTACAATGAATTGATATCATATTTTAAAAAGATAAATAACATATTAAGATAAATTTTAAAAGATGGAAGAATCAAACTCCTTTTTAGTATTTTCGGGAACGAAATCTAGGTATTTGGCAGAGAAAATATGCGAACATCTTGGATGTCCTCTCGGAAATCTGGTAGTATCAAGGTTTGCAGACGGTGAGTTTGCTGTTTCTTATGAAGAGTCTATCCGTGGCAAGGACTTATTCCTTGTTCAGAGTACCTTCCCTAATTCTGACAACCTGATGGAACTGTTGCTCATGATTGATGCCGCTAAAAGAGCATCGGCACGTACCATCAATGCTGTCATCCCTTATTTCGGTTGGGCTCGTCAAGACCGTAAGGATAAACCGCGTGTAAGCATTGGTGCAAAGTTGGTTGCAGACCTTCTTCATGCTGCTGGCATCACCCGTTTGGTCACAATGGACTTGCACGCAGACCAGATACAGGGATTCTTCAACTGCCCTGTTGACCACCTCTATGCCTCTACCATCATTCTTCCATACCTCAAAGGGCTTAATATGCCAAATCTTTGTGTCGCATCTCCTGATGTTGGTGGCTCAAAACGTGCCAATACTTTTGCCAAATATCTGGAATGCCCACTCGTTCTCTGCAACAAAACTCGTCTGCGTCCAAACGTAGTAGAGGGAATGCAGATTATTGGTGATGTGAAGGATAAAAATGTAATCATCGTTGATGATATGGTAGATACAGGAGGTACGTTGGCAATGGCTGCTGACCTCATGATGGAAAAAGGAGCTCACAGCGTCATGGCAGCTGCATCACATTGTGTTATGAGTGGCAAAGCGTCAGAACTCGTTGATAAGTCGTCTCTGACGGAACTCGTATTCTCTGATTCCATACCTTATACTGGTACAAGCAAAAAGGTAAAGCAACTCACCGTTGCTCACATGTTTGCAGAGACAATAAAGAGGATAGAGAACAACCAAAGTATCAGTAGTCAGTATTTGGTATAAAAACAGAGTTAATTGATAATTGACAAAATGGAAGGTCAACGGTCAAAAAGTCTAAAAGTCTAAAAGTCTGAAATGTCTAATCTCTCAGACCTCTCAGACCCCTCAGACCACTAAACAACAAAACATGAATAAGATAATGCTCATAGGAAACGTGGGACAAGATCCCGACGTAAGGTATGTAGAACCAGATGTGGCTGTTGCAACTTGTACTCTTGCCACTACAGAACGTGGTTATACTCTCAAGAAGGGTACGGAAGTGCCTCCTGTCACAGATTGGCATAATCTTGTCTTTTGGCGCGGACTTGCAAAAGTCGTGGAGCAGTATGTACGCAAAGGCGACAAACTGTATGTTGACGGAAAGGTGCGTACCCGTTCTTACGACGATAAGCAGGGAAACCGTAAGTATATTACGGAAGTATTGGTGGAAAATATGGAACTCCTCTCGCCAAAGGCAGAGGGGGAGTCTGACGCTCAGTAACATAATTGATAAAATGGAAGTTCAACGGACAACCGCAAAACCGTATAACCGTATAACCTCAAAACCGTAAACAACGAATTATGGAAATAGGTGTCTTGGTGGCAATCGTACTGGCAGTGTTGTTACTGTTGGTAAGTGGTTTTGTCTCTGCATCAGAGATTGCCTTTTTCTCGCTTTCACCAAAGGACATCAGCGAACTGGAAAACAGTAAGGAAGACAAAGACCAGAAGATAGAGATGCTGCGCAACGAATCTCAGCGTACACTTGCCACTATTCTCATCACCAACAACTGTGTCAACGTCACCATCATCATGCTCTGCAACTATGCTTTCTCGCGTCTGTTGCATTTCTCTTCACCACTTGCAGAATTTGTTGTAATAACGGTCATCCTTACCTTCTTGCTCCTTCTCTTTGGGGAGATAGCACCAAAGGTGTTCAGTGCTCAGAATCCGTTGCGTTTCTGTCGTTTTGCTGTCAATGGCATAATATTTTTCCGTCGCCTTTTCTGGCATGTGGAGACATTGCTCATGAGCACGGGCAAGGTTGCTGAAAAGGTTGTGTCTAAGGAAATGCCACAGTTGACGGTAGATGATTTGGAACAGGCTCTTGACCTCACGGACGAATCGGAGATAAAAGAGGAACAGAGTATGCTGGAGGGCATCATCCGTTTCGGAGATGAAACGGTAAATGAGATAATGACATCACGTCAGGATGTTGTCGATATCAGCATCACAGCCTCATTCAGTGAAGTGCTACAGTTGATAGTCAGCAACAAGTACTCAAGAGTTCCTGTCTATCAAGATACGAGTGATAATATAAGAGGTGTCCTCTATATCAAAGACCTTCTTCCACATCTCAGCAAACCATCATCATTTCGTTGGCAGACACTTATACGTCCTGCTTATTTCGTGCCAGAAACGAAGAAAGTTGATGACCTGCTAGCTGATTTCCAGAAGACGCACGTCCACATGGCAATAGTCGTTGATGAGTTTGGGGGCACATCGGGTGTCATCACAATGGAGGATATCATAGAGGAGATAGTAGGAGAGATAAACGATGAATATGATGACGATTCACGCCAATACACTCGTCTGAACAAGAATACATACCTCTTTGAAGGCAAGACACAGTTGGCGGATTTCAACCGTCTGCTGGATATAGATGATGATTATTTCGATGACGTAAAGGGCGAAGCAGACACACTTGCAGGACTTTTGTTGGAACTAAAAGGCGATTTTCCTGCCGAAGGTGAAGTGCTCACAGCCAAAGGCTTTTCATTCGAAGTCACAGAAATGGACAACCGCAGAATCCTCAAGGTCAAAGTCATCAAATGCAATTGATAAATAGAAGTCTGAGAAGTCTGAGAGGTCTGAGAGTCTGAGAGGTCTGAGAGTCTGAGAGGTCTGAGAGTCTAGGGGACTAAAAGTTTTTTGGGGAAAGAGAGTCTGAAAGTTTAACAATTCCAGAAGTAATCTTTCGGATTTGTGATTGAAGATTTTCTCGTTCTTCCTTTGTACAGAACCCCAGGTCTTCACATAAGTAAAGCATTGAGCGAACCTCTCCACAAGATCCTTTTGATATATTCAAGAAATTAATAAACTTTGCGTCAGAGCCTGATTCGGCTCCTTCCGCAATATTGTTCATGATGCTTACAACTGCTCGTTGAATTTGGTCTCGGAATCCGTAATCACGGCATCTATCCATCATCTTGTAAATGGAGTTAATGAGACACCTTGATTCTTTCCAAATATATAGGTTCTCGAAGTTTCTATCCATACTTTTAGATCTCTTAGACCTCTTAGACTTTTAGACCTCTTAGACTTTTAGACCTCTTAGACTTTTCGACCTCTTTGACTTTTATATATTCTTCTGCCTTTTTCAGGTCTTCAGGAGTGTCGATGCCAATAGTCTCCATATCCGTCAAGCCAACCTTTATCTTATAACCATTCTGAAGCCAACGCAACTGTTCCAGTTTCTCAGTCATCTCCAACGATGACATTGGCAAATGGGTAATCTCCCTCAGCACGTTGAAACGGTATGCATACACACCGATGTGCTTGTTGTGAACATTACATTCTTTGTTGTCATCATCGTTCCATTCCCTGTTGTAAGGAATAGGTGAACGGGAGAAATACATTGCAAATCCGTTATTGTCGATGACGACCTTCGGTGAGTTGGGATTGAACACTATCTTGCTGTCCGTAACGGGCATTGCCAGAGTCGCTATCTGTGTAGAGGCATCATTGAAACAATTGCACAAAGACTCAATCTGTGACTTGTGGATGAAAGGCTCATCACCCTGAATGTTTATTATCACATCATCAACGTTGCATCCCACTTTCTCAGCAGCCTCACGCACTCTGTCGGTACCAGACGGATGGTCAGCAGAGGTCATCACAGCCTTGCCGCCGAAGCCCTCTACAACATCGAAGATACGCTCGTCGTCAGTAGCAACATAGACATTTTTCAACACCGTCTTTGCCTTTTCATAGACACGTTGTATGATTGTTTTCCCTGCGAGTTCCACAAGAGGCTTCCCCGGAAACCGTGTTGAAGCATATCGTGCAGGTATTATTGCGATGTATTCCATGATAATTCGTTTTTATAATTTAATGCAAAAGTAATATAAAAAATATCATTGTCAAAAATCTTTGCAAAAACTTCATATACTTTCCGTGAAACTTCACTAACTTTTCGTGAAACTTCACGAACTTTCGGTAAAATGTTTATGAAGTTTCGACCATTTCTTTATGAAGTTTCAGCAATTTCTTTATGAAGTTTCAGGCATTTCTTTATGACGCGTAGAGCCATTCTTTATGACACATAGAACACTTCTTTGTGACGCATAGAGTCATTCTTTGTGATGCTTGACTCTACGGAACATTTCTACTTGACCTGCCCGACACTTATACTGACTCTGCCCGTCTTAACTATACGCTCTACGTCTTCGATACCTAAGGGCGACATTATGCAAATCTCGCATCGACACATTGTAAAGAATAGGCTCATTCATCACAAAGAATTAAATGATGCGTTGCAATGAACGAGTTTGTTAGAAACTTATTTTTCTCAAAATAGTGCAATCTGTCACAAAACGCTGTAATGCGTTGATTATCATTATGTTGCAGTGTGACAGGTTAAAAAATATTTGTCACAATCCGTCACAATCCGTCACAATTCGTCACATTTTGAATTTTTGGGGAGTTATGTTATTTATATTCAGGCGTTTATCTTGTAGAAGACAGCTTTATTTGCAATAAAATCTATCATCTGCAAGGTACAAAATCAGCATTTTGCTGTGTTTTTTGCCCTAAAACAAATGGCATTTTAGTGACGGGTTGGTGACGACTTAGTGATGGGTTAGTGATGACTCTGCGACAACCTGTCACTCTGTAATAAATTGTATTTTAATCTGTTATCCCTATTTGGTGACGACTTGAGGGGTTTTGAAGAAATTTGATTTTTTCTGAGAGTTTTTTGTTTTTGGGAAATAATTTGTACTAACTTTGACCTTCGGTCGAACTGACGACGAGAGGAATGCAAACAAATTCATTTGATTTGCTGAAACGAGGAGGAAGAAAAGGATGTATATCCTTAACTTAGGCTGCACCTCAGTACTACCTACAAAACTCCGTTTTTACTTTTATTGTCACAATAACTCACTGAAATTAATTTCGAGATTTTTTGTTTCAATAAAAGAAATAAATAGAATTTATTTGGTAGTACATTGACTTCGTCGAGGCAAAACTGCACCTCAACAAAGTAAAAATTTTTTTTTCTTTGTGTTCGGTTTGTTTTTGTCTTCGATTTGCACTAACTTTGCAATCGACAGAAAGCCCAAGTGTGGGCGGGTCAAGATTTATATTGGAAAAACAGCATGCCGTTCACGTGTGGACATTGTGCTGAAAAGGACGTTACAAAACGTTATCTTCTATCGTCAAATCTCGCAAATTTGAATTCGCATCAGAAGATTTCGCAATGGACGTCCATGTGGGGTAATCATATCCGTAAGTTATTATGGTTTAGATATTATCCTGACGTGGGCTGACTGTTGCTTATCTTGATGCGAAGGCAATGCGAGAGCCAGATGATGGGATAAGCGGAGTAAAGATTTCCCACGTCTTTTATATTAACAACTAAAATTTATTAACTGCCGAATCGGGGATTTCTATAGGCATAAAACTTTTTGTCTATGGAAAAGACTATTAAAAAACTTTTTCTGCTCTGCTTGTTCTGTATGATGAGCATTGGAGCAAGTGCGTACGATTTTAGTGCAAAGAATGCTGATGGAGTAAAAATTTATTACAATATTACGTCAACTACAGAATTAACTTGTGAAGTAACGTATAATGGGACGTCTTCGTATTCTGGAATTGTAGGTATCCCTGCGAGTGTGACGTATGATAGTAAAACTTATTCCGTGACGAGTATTGGAGAGCAGGCATTCTATTATTGTCGTGGCTTGACATCAGTGACAATCCCAAATTCTGTGACAAGTATTGGAGATGATGCATTCAGAGATTGTACAAGTTTGACATTGATAACAATTGGTAATTCCTTGACAAGTATTGGAAGTTATGCATTCGGTGGTTGTTTTGGCTTGACATCAGTAACAATTCCAAATTCTGTAACGAGTATTGGATATGGTGCATTTGAGGATTGTAAAGGCTTGACATCAGTAACAATTCCAAATTCTGTGACGAGTATTGAAAGTGGTACATTCTGTAGTTGTAGAGGCTTGACATCTGTGACAATACCAAATTCTGTGATAAGTATTGGAAGTTTTGCATTCGATGGTTGTAGTGGCATGACATCTATAACGATAGGTAATTCCGTGACAAGTATTGGGGAAAGGGCATTCTCAGATTGTAGTGGCTTGACATCAGTAACAATTCCAAATTCAGTGACAAGTATTGGAGTTAGTGCATTCCGTGATTGTACAAGTTTGACATCATTGACAATTGGTAATTCTGTAATGTTGATTGGAGATCATGCATTCTATAAATGTACTGGCTTGACATCAGTGACAATTCCAAATTCCGTAACAAGTATTGGAGGTTATGCATTCTATAATTGTAGTGGTTTGGCATCAATAGTTGTTGAAAGTGGGAATAAGTATTATGATAGTCGAGAAAATTGTAATGCTCTTATTGAAACAGCAGCAAACACTTTGCTTACAGGTTGTAAAAATACCATTATTCCAAATTCTGTGACAAGTATTGGAGAATGGGCATTCTATGAATGTAGTGGCTTGACATCAGTGACAATTGGTAATTCTGTAATGTTGATTGGAGATTTTGCATTCAGAGGTTGTAGTGGCTTGACATCAGTGACAATTCCGAATTCCGTGACGAGTATTGGAGATTGGGCATTCGATGGTTGTAGTGGCTTGAAATCAGTGACAATCCCGAATTCTGTGACAAGTATTAGAGATGGTGTATTCTATGGTTGTAGTGGCTTGACATCAGTAACAATTCCTAATTCTGTAACAAGTATTGGAAATTATGCATTCAAAGACTGTAGTGGCTTGACATCACTGACAATTGGTAATTCCGTGACAAGTATTGGGGAAAGGGCATTCCGTGATTGTACAGGCTTGACATCGGTGACAATTGGCAATTCCGTGACGAGTATTGGATATGATGCATTCCGTGGTTGTAATGCTCTTGAAGATGTATTCGTAAGTTGGAGTAAACCATTAGTCGTTCCAACGACTGTATTTGACAAAAATGCAAGTGGTAAGATATTGATTGCTTTACATGTGCCAATAGGGAAGACAAAGATATATCAATCTGCTGATGTATGGTGTGATTTTTATGATATACAGGAATGGGATCCATCAACAGGGATAGAGGAGATAGGCCTCTCCCCAGCCCTCTCCACAAGAGAGGGGGCGATATATGACCTACAAGGCAAACGTGTTGAATGCATGAAACAAGGCAATATATATATCATAAACGGAAAAAAAATTATTAATAAATAATGGGTTATGGACTCAATAGAACAATTATCGTCAAAAGAGACTCAAAAAATAGCAAAGCTGAGTTTTAATTTCAAAAAAGAACATGGTGTTTCGTTAAATGTGTTCGACTCGTGTAAATCCGAGAAAATAATAGTACAAAAGAGAGATAAGGCTAAAGATCGACATTCTGTAGTGCAAAATTGTAAAAAACAAATAAATACGATATATTTTGAATATGTTGGAAGATATAGTCGTGAAGTAGAATTTGTTTATTTGTTAAAGAGAGCTATTGAGTTATATGTAGTGTATAAATCAAGTATCAATAATCAAGACGTGTATATATTGGAAGAAACAGGAGGAAAAGATGATAGAATTCGTCTTAAAGGGATAATTACGCCTAAAAAATTATATAAATTACTAAATATCGTAAAAGAAGCTATAAAAAACAAACAGTACAAAAAATGAAAACAATGAAAACGATTAAAAAACTTTCTTTGCTCTGCTTATTCGGTATGATAAGCATTGGAGCAAGTGCGTATTCTTTTGAATCAGGTGGTATTTATTACAACATCACGTCAAGTACAGATTTAACCTGTGGGGTAACGTATAAAGAAATCAAAGATGGTACCTATAAATCCGACTATAAAGGAATTGTGAATATTCCTGCAAGTGTGAGTTATGACGGAGAAGTTTATTCCGTGACGAGTATTGGAGAAGGGGCATTCTCTGATTGTTCTGACTTGTCTTATGTCATTATTCCAAATTCCGTAACAAGTATTGGAGATGATGCATTCTATAATTGTAGTGGTTTGGCATCAGTGACAATAGGCAATTCCGTGACGAGTATTGGAGATGGTGCATTCATGTATTGTAGTGGCTTAACATCTATAGAAATTCCTAATTCTGTGACGAGTATTGGTGAAAATGCATTCTATAAATGTAGTGGCTTGACATCAGTGACAATTGGCAATTCCGTAACGAGTATTGGATATGAAGCATTCTCACAATGTACAGGCTTGACATCAATAGAAATCCCAAATTCCGTGACGAGTATTGGAAGTGGTGCATTCTATGGATGTAGCAATGTAAAAGAATTAATTTATGCCGAAGGTACAAAAACAGTTTTGCGTACTGCTCTTACTTCTATCACTTCAGTGACAATCCCTAATTCCGTAACGAGTATTGGAGATGAGGCATTCCGCAATTGTAGTGGTTTGACATCTGCGACGATTCCAAATTCCGTGACGAGTATTGGATATGATGCATTCTATCATTGTACTTCTCTTCCTGTAGAAAATAATCTTCGCTATGCAGATACATATTTGGTTGAAGCAGTGGATAGAACTCTTTCTACTTACAATATAAAAGAAGGTACAAAGTGGATAGGAAGTTATGCATTCGACATATGTACAAACTTGACATCAATAAACATTCCAAATTCCGTGACGAGTATTGGTAGTGCTGCATTCTCTGATTGTTCTGACTTGTCTTATGTCATTATTCCAAATTCCGTAACAAGTATTGGATATGGTCCATTCTCTGGTTGTTATGATTTGGCATCAATAGTTGTTGATAAAGACAATAAAGTATATGATAGCCGTGATAATTGCAACGCAATAATTGAAACAAGCTCAAATACATTGATTCAAGGATGTAAAAATACCATTATTCCAAATTCCGTGACGAGTATCGGAAATTATACATTCGATGGTTGTAGTGGTTTAACATCAATAGAAATTCCAAATTCTGTGACTAGTCTTGGAAATTCTGCATTCGATTGGTGTAGTGGCTTGACATCAATAATAATTCCAAATTCCGTAACGAGTATTGGAAGTTATGCATTTCGTTGTTGTAATAGCTTGACATCAGTAACAATTGGTAATTCCGTAACGAGTATTGGAAGTTCTGCATTCGGTGGCTGTACTGGCTTGACATCAATAATAATTCCAAATTCCGTGACGACTATAGGAAATAAGGCATTCCGCAATTGTAGTGGTTTGACATCTGTGACGAATCTTGCAACAAATCCTCAAAAAATAGGTGAAGAGACTTTTACTAAATATGGTACATTGCATGTAATAAAAGGTTGTAAAGATGCTTATGCTGACGCATATTATTGGAAGAACTTCACGATAGTCGATGATGTAGAAGTGACAAAAGTAACTTCTGTAACTATTGATGAAAGTACTTACTATTGTGATGTCAATGGTGTAGGGCAGGCGACAGCAACGGTAAAACCAGATGATGCAACCATGAAACAACTTACTTGGAGTAGTTCAGACCCTTCAAAGTTGTTTATTGATGCAAATACTGGGCAGTTTGTTGGGCTTGCTGTGGGTGAAGTTACGATTACTGCAACAGCAAATGACGGTAGTGGAGTGTCTGGACAGGCAATAGTCGTAGTACAAGACCCGAGCGGGATAGAGGAGGTGGAAGCCTCTCCTAAACCCTCCCCTGAAGGGAAGGACTTGTATAATCTGCAAGGCATGAAGGTCAGCGGTGAACTGTATCGAGGAATCGTAATCAAAAATGGGAAAAAATATCTGAAAAGATAATCACATAAGATATTCAAACATTTACCCCGAGAGTTAAAAAACTTTCGGGGTTTTGTCTGTTGTTAATTTGAAATAATTATATTCTTGCGCTCCAGTAGGTGTTGATTTCATCGACTCGTCCCACGCTCGACAGAATCTAAATGTTTAGTTCTGCATTCACTCAATGCGAGTTCAGACGAAAATAAATTTTCGGAGTTTTTTTTGTTTATGTTTTTGATTTTTACTAATTTCGCAACCGCTTTTGAAACATCAGATGACCCTTCGATAAACTCTGGGGTACAAGTGTGATGGCGAATTAAGCAAAAAGAAATGTATAATAAACTTAATTTAGAGTAACACAACAATGAAAGAAATCAACTTAACTGGTAAGAAGAGAACAGATGTTGGCAAGAAGGCTGCCAAGAGTCTGAGAAAAGAAGGTTTTATCCCTTGCAACATGTATGGCGAGAAGGAGTCAATATCTTTCGCTATCGCTGAAGGTGAACTGCGTAAGGCTGTATTCACTCCAATAATCTATGTGTGCAATATCGATATAGACGGTACTCCGCACAAGGCTATCATCAAGGAGATTCAGCAGCACCCTGTTACTGACGCTATGCTGCATGTTGACTTTTATGAAATCAATGAAACAAAGGCTATTACAGTCGGTATCCCTGTGAAGACAACTGGTCATGCTATCGGTGTTCGTGATGGTGGTAAACTGGCTATGAGTATCCGTAAGATAAATGTTACTGCTCCTTATAAGCAGATACCTGAGGAACTGACTATTGACGTTTCTTCTCTGGCTCTCGGTAAGAGTATCAAGGTTGGTGCTCTGCATTTCGACGGTCTTGATATCGCTACTTCTCCGGAGGTTGTCGTATGCTCTGTACGCATGACTCGTCAGGCTCGTTCTGCTGCTTCCAGTGAGGAAGGTGACGCTGAAGGTGCTGCTGAATAATGGATAAGTATCTTATTGTAGGACTTGGGAATATTGGCGATGAATATGCCAATACCCGTCATAATACTGGTTTTATGGTATTGGACGCTTTTGCTAAGGCGTCCAATATCATTTTTGAAGATAAACGGTATGGTTTTGTGGCTCATACCTCTATCAAGGGGCGTGCGGTGACACTGTTGAAACCTTCTACGTTTATGAACCTTAGCGGTAATGCGGTGCGTTACTGGATGAACAAGGACAAGGTGTGCATGGAAAATATCCTCGTCATAGTCGATGATGTGGCTATCCCGTTGGGTAAGTTACGAATGAGAAAGAATGGTGGTGCTGGCGGTCATAATGGCTTGGGACACATAGAGTCGGTGCTTTGTTCTCAGGAGTATTGCCGACTGCGTATGGGGATAGGTCACGACTTTCCTATCGGTATGCAGATAAACTATGTGCTGGGAGAGTTTGATGATGAGGAGAAGAATGTGCTTGCTCCTGCCATAGAGACGGCATGTGAGATGATAAAGTCTTTTGTTCTTTGCGGTGCTGACTTTACCATGAACGCTTTCAACAAGAAACATTGATGGAAGAGGCGAGAATAGACAAGTGGCTGTGGGCGGCGCGTGTCTTCAAGACTCGTTCCATCGCTGCCGATGCCATAAAGAACGGACGTGTGACGATAGGTGGACAGAATGTGAAACCTTCGCGCATGGTGAAGGTGGGCGATGTGGTGGATGTGAAGAAACCACCAATAGTGTATTCCTTCAAAATCCTGAAGACGATAGAGCAAAGGGTGGGGGCGAAGGTGATTCCAGAAGTATATGAAAACGTGACGGCTCCAGAACAGTATGAACTGCTGGAGATGAGTCGTATAAGTGGTTTTGTTGACCGTGCACGCGGTACGGGACGCCCTACGAAAAAAGACCGCAGGTCGTTGGAAAACTTTCTTGAAGATTTTTGAAGGGGCTTCGCCTACGATACGCTTCGCTACGATACGCTGACGCTACGATACGTTTCACTACGATAATGATAACCGTAAAACCGACGCCAAACCGAGAGCAATCAAGTAAACTTGAATTGCCGAGGTGCGAAGGAGGAAGACCGAAAGGTCAACCGCACAACCGTACCACCGTACAACCGCATTACAACTGCTGACGAACAGACTCTTCGTGTATAAATTCAAATATTGATTTTATACATTCCTTGCTGATACCTGATTTTTCTGCTTGCGACAGCATTTTCTGTAAAATGTCATTATATCTGTTGCCTTGAAAAATCTGTATGTTGTGTTCCTTCTTGTATTGTCCTATCTCTCTGCTTAGTGACATCCTCTTTGCAAGAATATTAAGTAGTTCGTCATCGAGTTCGTCAATCTGTTTTCTTAGAAATTCAAGGCCGCTAATGTTTGTTCTTTCTTTAACGATGAGTGTCGAAAGGATTTTTTCTAATTCTGCTGGTGCCAACTGCTGACGTGAGTCGCTAAGTGCTTCGGATGGCTGACAGTGGCTTTCTATCATAAGTCCGTCAAACCCCATGTTAAGGGCTTCCCGCGAAAGGTTTTCTACGAGTTCTCTCTTCCCAGCAATGTGGCTCGGATCACAGTATATTGTGATGTTTGGCATCTGACGATACAGTTCCAATGGTATCTGCCACATAGGCTGGTTGCGGTACTGCGTCTTGGCATATGAGAAAAATCCTCTGTGTATGGCTATGACATGTTCCTGCCCACAGTCGTACAACCGCAGTATGGCTCCTATCCACAGGTCGATATCCGGTGTCATAGGATTCTTTACCATTATTGTGGTAGCAGAAGCATGCTCTGCCTTCAAGGTGTCTGCAATGTTCTGTACATCAAATGGGTTGGCAACGGTACGAGTACCTATCCACAGCCGGTCAATACCATATTGTAGTGCCAATCGTACATGTTCTGGTGTTGCTACTTCTGTTGCAACAGTCATGCCCATCTGCTGTACTTTCTGCAACCATCGCAGGGCTTTCTCACCATGTCCTTCAAAACAACCGGGTTTAGTGCGAGGTTTCCAGACACCTGCACGAAAATGCTTGATTCCCATATTATATAATAAGGTGGCAGTCTGCAGTACCTGTTCTTCAGATTCTGCAGCACATGGACCTGCTATTATGGAATCAAGATTCTTCATGTCTTTTTCTTTTTCTGATGCAAAGGTAGTGTTTTTTGTGCAGAAAAGGAAAGCAGATTGGTGTATGTTCCTATTTTGGCTCAAATGTTTCGTATGTCCCATCGTCGAAGAAGATGCGTATCTCCTTGATTTCTCTTTTCTTCACAGTGGGAACGATGACGGTAGGTGATGGTTTCTCTATCTTTGTAATGATGTCTTCATGTTGCTTTATATCAGAAGGAGTTTCATTTTGTATCGGTGCTGTTGATACTTCCGGAGTTTCGATTTTTGGCTCGTCAAAATCGAAAAGCGAATTTTCCTGTCTTTCGGCAGTGTCGGTTTTTGTCATGTTGCCAATTCCGTTGAGGAGCCAGTTGGTCTGAATGTTCGGAAATTTTTCGAGGATGGCTAATACAATTGGTAGGGTAGGTTGGGTACGCTCGGAAAAAATACTGCTTAATGTTCCTTGAGAAATTCCGAGATACTGAGCAAAATCTTTTTGGGACATCTGCTGCAATTCCATGACTTGTTTGATACGATCTTTCATTTTTTTTATTTTTTATAAATTTTTGTCTCCAGAAAAAGGGCAAAAAATGGGATTTTTTATCGGTTTACAAAGTTAAACAAATAATTTTGAAAAGAATGACAAATTATTTAGAAATTACAATTATTTGAAAATGTAAAAAC
>JAGHTI010000074.1 GCA_018065415.1 Candidatus Equicola stercoris | reverse complement strand
AACAGCATACAAATATCAGCAGGAACTGCTACTGTCAATCAGCAAATGTTTGCTGAGGTTGTTGGCATGATACAAACTTCTCGTCAGAATGTTATCCGCGTTGCCAACACTGCCCTTATAGACCTTTATTGGAAGGTTGGAGAATATCTTTCAAAGAAGATTGCAAGTGCAGAATGGGGTGACGGTGTAGTGCGTCAACTTGCCATCTATATAAATCACAACTTCCCTGACATCAAGGGATTCTCTGATAAGAACCTTTGGCGCATGAAGCAATTCTATGAGACTTACGCTGAGGACACAGAAAAACTCTCCACACTGTTGCGACAAATTAGTTGGTCTCACAACAGACTGATAATGAGCCGCTGCAAATCTAAGGCAGAACGGGAGTTTTACCTGCTGAAATCTTGCCAAGAACATTATTCTTTCCGTCAGCTTGACCGTCAGATAGATTCGGCGCTCTATGAACGCACGCAGGTTAGCCAACCAAAACTCTCACCACTGTTGAGAGAAATTGCGCCAGAGGCTGAACGTGTGTTCCGCGACCAATATGTCATGGAGTTTATTACGGGTAAGGAAGCTAAGCCAGAGAACTCCCTTCGCAAAGCTCTGCTTAAGAAGATGAAGCAGTTTATACTCGAACTGGGTAAGGACTTTATTTGTATAGAAGAGGAATACCGATTGCAGGTTGGTTGCAGTGACTTTCGCATTGACTTGCTTTTCTATCATCGCGAATTACAATGCCTCGTTGCCTTTGAACTAAAGACGGAGAAATTCAAGCCTGAGCATCTCGGGCAGCTCAACTTTTATCTTGAAGCACTTGATCGTGATGTAAAGAAGGCAAAGGAGAATCCCAGCATCGGTGTGTTGCTTTGCAAGGATAAAGACGATGAGGTGGTGGAGTATGCTCTGTCTCGAAGCCTTTCTCCAACGATGGTTGCTGAATATAAGCTGTGCCTACCTGATAAAGCTCTTCTTCAACAGAAGATGCGTGAACTGGAAGAAGAACTTGAAACAGAGAAAGAATGAAACGAAGTGACTATAAGCCATTAGGCGAATACATAGAATTGGTGAATGAGCGGAATCGTGACCTTGCCATTTCCAATCTTGTCGGAGTAAGCATTGAAAAGAAGTTTATTCCGTCTATCGCCAATATCATAGGTACTGACCTCTCGCCATATAAAATCATACGTTATAATCAGTTTGCTTATGGTCCCGTGACAAGTCGTAATGGTGATAAGATAACCATTGCTATTTATAAAGACAAAGAAGATGGTATCTTGTCTCAAGCATATGAGGTATTCCGCATAAAGGATGAAAATCTGTTGCTTCCAGATTACTTGATGCTTTGGGTTAAACGTCCAGAGTTTGACCGTTATGCACGTTACATGAGTCATGGAAGTGTACGTGAGTTATTTTCTTGGGAAGAAATGTGCAAAGTCACTCTTCCTGTCCCTTCCATTGAAGAGCAGCGTCGTATTGTGTCGGAATACCAGTCGGTGGAGCGTCGCATCAAGAACAACGAGGCGATGATTCGGAAACTCGAAGAAACAGCACAAGTTATATATCTCCACACTTTCGTGGAAAGCATTGATAAAAACAATCTGCCGGAAGGGTGGAAAAAGGGATGTTTAGGAGATATTGTAACTTTCAGAGTAGGAGGTGACAAACCTAACTTTTTTTCAGAAACTCCAACAGAAGAATGCTGTTTTCCAATCTATTCAAACGGTGTTGAGAATAAAGGATTATATGGTTATACAAACAAGGCAGCCGTTCAAGAGGCAAGTGTAACAATCTCGGCTCGTGGTAATGTTGGAACTTGCTTTTTACGTAGGAAACCATATTCAGGAATAGTTCGACTTGTATCAGTGATACCAAGCAATTCAGAAATGCTTTACTATTTGTTCTATGAGTTATCGTCAAGAAATATGCAAGGTGATGGTTCTGCCCAGGCACAAATTACTGTACCACAATTACAGAATGAACAAATGATCATTCCTGCCAAAGATACACTAATAAGATTTTGTAAACAAGCAAAAGTCATTTATGACAATATTGATTGCATAGAAAAAGAACTCCACCATCTCCGCACTCTCCAAACTCTATTAACTTCTAAACTCGCATAGCCAATGACAACATTTGAACTCATAACACAATGGGCGACGATTTTAAGCCCAGTGGTTGCAGTTATCATTGCAATATGGACTTATCGTGACAGCCAGAAAACTTC
>JAGHTI010000103.1 GCA_018065415.1 Candidatus Equicola stercoris | reverse complement strand
TAGTGGCATTCAGGAAAATAGAGACAGGTTGGATAAAAGCGAACACTCCGTATGTGTTCCGTCCGAAGGATGCGATATGGACAACGGGACGCCTGGAACTGGCGATGGTGGCTCCTCAATTGTGCTCCTCAGAAGAAACGACATTCTACAACATGTCAACATACGATAAATTCACGTTCGGCGGCAACTATAAGGCACGGCATGACGACAGCTGGTACACCCTGAACACAAGCGGACAGTTCCAGAGGATGGGAGAAGGCGTCTATCTGAAAGGACAGCGTTTCTGGATGACTATAGAGGCAAGAGAGGACATACCGTACGAGCATGGCGAGGTTGCCAATGCCAAAGAGTTCATCAACCTCACCATATTGGGCGATGATGAGCCGACGGGGATAACTTCGTACGAAAACCCTTCGACAGGCTCAGGGCAAGCTCCAAACGATAACATCTATAACCTTCAGGGACAGAAGGTGACAAGCATTCAGAGAGGGCAGGTTTACATCATGAATGGCAAGAAATTTTTCGCCAGATAATCGGAGATTGGCTTCGCCTACGATAACGTACGTTTCACTACGATACGCTGACGCTACGATACGCTTCGCTACGATACGCTTCGCTACGATAACGATAACCGTAAAACCGCAAATGAAATTAAGCCTCTCGCAGAGCAAAATTCAAAGTTCTTTGAACTTCCGTGAAGCATTACAGCCACAATCTGTAAATAAATTTACGCTTGATGTCTGTACTCCTTCACGACTGCCGAAGCAGTCTCCTGAATTTTGTACGCAGAGGGCAGAGGCGCAAGCTTTGCTTGCTACGCAGAGAAAAAGTAACTTCTCCAAAGCCTTTGCCCGTAGAGGAGGAATAAAGAAAATACTGGTGGCGGATATGGTATATGCAATAGTGAGCCACATAAAAACTCTGCGTAGCAATCATAGCTGGCATACTACAATAGAGAAAAAACCTCTGCGTAGCAATCATAGATTGCTCTCTGCCCTCTGCGTAAAAATCTTGAGCCATCTAAGATGGCATGGATAGAAGTATATGACTGTTGGAAGTTTACTTACAAAAGGCAGATACTTATATACATAAACTCCTAAGGAGTCAAGATTTTCTCTGCGAGAAACAAAAAAAACAGCAAAACCGTAAAACATATGAAAAAGGAATATAATCAACCAACGATAAAGGTAATGGAGTTACACCCACGTACCGCTATGCTAGCAGGATCTTATGGCGAAGGCATTGAAGTAACAGGTACAGAAGAAGAACCTGGCAACGATGAAGATTTCGCGTAAGTCCTTAAACAACCAAACAACCAAACTTCGTTTTAACGATTTTTCTTTTTTTGAAATCATCAGAGCAAACTCTATGCTTTCTAAAAATTAAAATCTAAAATAATTCTATTCTTGCGCTCCAATTGGTGCTCAGGCGAGAAAATCTCGGAGTTTTTTTGTTTATGTCTTCGGTTTGTTGTACCTTGACCTTGGTCGAGATACTCTGCACCTCAACATAAACAAAAACTTCGTTTTAACGATTTTTCTTTTTTTGAAATCATCAGAGTGAACTCTATGCTTTCTAAAAATTAAAATCTAGAATAATTCCATTATTTTTGTTTATGTCTTCGGTTTGTTGTACCTTCGCAAAGTTTTTGAAAACATATATAAAAAACTATTATTTAAAAATATTTCACATGTGGTTATTAAATTCATCTATCGGTAGGAAAGTGGTAATGGCTGTAACAGGCTTCTGCCTTATCCTATTTCTGACGTTTCATGCGTCAATGAATGTTGTTGCTCTCATCTCCGGTGAGGGATACAACATGATTTGTGATTTCTTAGGTGCAAACTGGTATGCTGTTGCAGCAACTCTTGGATTGGCTGCACTGGCAGTCATTCACATCGTGTTCGCTTTCTGGCTGACAATACAGAACAGAAGGGCACGCGGTGCACAGCGTTATGACATCACCAGCAAGCCAGACAAGGTTGAATGGTCTTCACAGAACATGCTCGTTCTGGGTATCATCATCCTCATCGGTCTGCTCCTGCACCTCAAAGACTTCTGGTACAAGATGATGTTTGTAGAACTGGCAGGCATGCCACCTATCTGCGGCATAAGCCCTACGGATGGTTTCACATTCATCAAGGAGACTTTCGGCAATCCTGTATTTGCAGTGCTCTACATCATCTGGATTGTTGCTCTATGGTTCCACCTCACTCACGGCTTCTGGAGTTCCATGCAGACTTTCGGATGGAATGGTAAGAAATGGTTCTGCCGCTGGAGAGTGATAGGTTTGCTGTACATAACAATCGTCATGTTTGCATTCATCGCAGTCATCGTTGCCTTTGCTTTAGGCATAGCTCCGAGCCTGCAGTAACAGTAATTGATAATTAATAATTGACAATTATGGCAAAACAAATAAATTCAAGAATTCCAGAAGGTCCTGTTGCTAACAAATGGACTGAATATAAAGCTCACCAGCGTCTTGTAAACCCTAAGAACAAACTCAAACTCGATGTCATCGTTGTAGGTACAGGACTTGCAGGTGCATCTGCTGCTGCATCTTTAGGAGAGATGGGCTTCAACGTACTGAACTTCTGTATTCAAGACTCACCACGCCGTGCACACTCTATCGCTGCACAGGGTGGTATCAATGCAGCAAAATGCTATCAGAATGATGGCGACTCTGTATATCGTCTTTTCTATGACACAGTAAAAGGCGGTGACTACCGTGCTCGTGAAGCAAACGTATATCGTCTGGCAGAGGTGAGCAACAACATCATCGACCAATGTGTGGCACAGGGCGTTCCTTTCGCTCGTGAATATGGTGGTATGCTGGCAAACCGTTCTTTCGGCGGCGCGCAGGTTAGCCGTACATTCTATGCCAAAGGACAGACGGGACAGCAACTCCTGCTCGGCGCTTACTCTTCCCTTTCTTGTCAGGTGAAAGCCGGAAAGGTAAAACTATATACTCGTTACGAGATGGAAGACCTCGTAATAATAGACGGCCGTGCACGCGGTATCATAGCAAAGAACCTCGTGACAGGAAAACTGGAACGTTTCTCTGCAAATGCTGTCGTGATAGGTACTGGTGGCTATGGCAACACTTACTTCCTTTCAACAAATGCAATGGGATGCAACTGTACCGCTGCCGTTCAATGCTATCGCAAGGGAGCTTATTTTGCAAACCCATCATACGTACAGATCCACCCAACTTGTATCCCTGTCCATGGCGACAAGCAGTCAAAACTGACTTTGATGTCAGAGTCGCTGCGTAATGACGGTCGTATATGGGTACCAAAGAAACTGGAAGACGCAAAACGTCTGCAACGTGGCGAGATAAAAGGACAGGACATCCCTGAAGAAGACCGCGACTACTATCTGGAACGTCGCTATCCAGCATTTGGAAACCTCGTACCTCGTGACGTAGCTTCACGTGCTGCAAAAGAGCGTTGCGACAAGGGATTCGGCGTAAACAACACTGGTCTTGCTGTATTCCTTGACTTCTCAGAATCCATAGAACGTCTTGGCAAAGACGTAGTAGAACAGAGATATGGAAACCTCTTCGATATGTATGAGGAGATAACAGACGAAAATCCATACGAAACACCAATGATGATATTCCCTGCCGTACACTACACGATGGGTGGTATCTGGGTTGACTATGAACTGCAGACATCCATACCTGGACTGTTCGCCATCGGTGAATGTAACTTCTCCGACCACGGTGCAAACCGTCTTGGTGCCTCTGCACTTATGCAAGGACTTGCAGACGGATATTTCGTACTTCCTTATACCATACAGAACTATCTTGCAGACCAAGCAATATGGCCACGACTTTCAACAGATATGCCAGAATTTGAAGAGGCAGAGAAGAATGTCGCTGCGGGCATAGAGAAACTGATGAACATAAAGGGTAAGCGTTCCGTTGACTCTATCCACAAGGAACTCGGACATATCATGTGGGAACATGTCGGCATGGGGCGTACCGCAGAAGGTCTGAAGGAGGGTATCAAGCTCATCAAGGAACTGCGTAAAGAATTCTGGACAAACCTCTTTATACCAGGCACAACAGAAGGATTGAACGTAGAACTTGACAAGGCTATCCACCTCCGTGACTTCCTGCTCATGGGCGAACTCGTAGCACACGACGCACTCTCACGCAACGAGAGTTGCGGCGGCCACTTCCGCGAAGAATACCAGACGGAAGAAGGCGAAGCAAAACGTGATGATGAAAACTTCTTCTATGTAGGCTGCTGGGAATATCAGGGCGATGACGAAAAAGAACCGGAACTCATCAAGGAACCTCTGGAATACGAAGCAATAAAGGTACAAACACGTAACTACAAAAATTAATTGATAATTGACAATTGATAATTGATAATTATGGCAAAAAATATATCATTTACCCTGAAATACTGGAGGCAGAATGGTCCTAAGGACAAAGGTCATTTTGATACTCACGAGATGAAAAACATTCCTGATGACACATCATTCCTCGAAATGTTGGACATCCTCAACGAAGAATTGATAAACGAAGGACAGGAACCTTTCGTATTCGACCACGATTGCCGTGAAGGTATCTGCGGAATGTGCTCATTATATATAAACGGTACTCCGCACGGAAAGACAGAACGTGGTGCTACCACATGCCAACTCTATATGCGCCACTTCAACGACGGCGATGTTATCACAGTAGAGCCTTGGCGTTCAGCAGCATTCCCTGTTATAAAAGACTGTATGGTAGATCGCAATGCCTTTGATAAGATCATCCAGGCAGGTGGCTATACTACGGTACGTACTGGACAGGCACAGGATGCCAATGCTATCCTCATACCAAAACAGGATGCTGACGAGGCTATGGACTGCGCAAGTTGTATTGGTTGTGGTGCATGTGTTGCCGCTTGTAAGAATGGTTCTGCCATGCTCTTCGTAGCAAGCAAGGTAAGCCAGTTGGCTCTCCTTCCTCAAGGACGTCCAGAGGCTGCACGCCGCGCAAAGGCAATGGTGATGAAGATGGAAGAACTTGGTTTCGGAAACTGTACAAATACACGCGCTTGCGAGGCTGTTTGTCCTAAGAACGAAAGCATTGCAAACATCGCACGCCTGAACCGCGAGTTCATAAAAGCAAAACTCAACGATTAAGCGAATACGAACTTTTGAGTTCAATGTTCAATATAAAAAAAACACGTCTTTTCAAGGCGTGTTTTTTATTGCTATTTGACGATATAATACGAAGAATCCCTAACAGTCTTATCTACCTATTGGGAGCATACGATATATAAGACAACCATCGGAACATCACACCTCTTACTTCTTTACCATATACCATACTTATTGATGTAACCAACAATAAATACTGATATGAGCTACCTTAAATGCTGATACGAACAACCAATACTGATGATAAGAGCAACGGATTTTGATAAAGAAATCCACCTGACATGTTAACACGAAAGCTCATAGTTGCAAATCTGACCGTCGCTAATTGCAAATATGAAGGAACATATTTGACATTAACATCTACATTAGTGCACAAGCTCAAGAACTAGCCGTTGACCGTTGACATTCGATTGCAAACTTTTCAATCGAATCACGCTTTCAACACATCATGTAGTTTTTATCAAAACGACGTGAAGATGTAATCAAAATGACGTGTTATGAAATTCTTTGTGAAGAGTTGTGTAAAACTATGGGAAGAGTTGACCATTTCTTTGTGACGAGTTTGTCATTTCTTTTTGACACGCACAAACAATCTTTGTGGCGAGTACAACCAAACTATGCGATGCGTACATCCGACATAAAGGCAAGTCACATCTTCGGCTCACAGAGTTTGATTCTTACTTCCACAGATGGTAGGTCTGCCCGACAACAATGGTGCTTCTACACGACAAGTCAGACAGGTCTTGACAATAGGTCAGGTAGGTCTTAACGACACGTCAGGTGATGCACGTCCTCGCATCAGGTAGGGCTTACTAGCACGTCTGGTGAGGCATACTAGCGTGTATAGAATGGTTTCCTGACACTTTAAGAAGGTCTTCTTGATAAGTATGGTTGTTTGCATTCAGCTATTTTGGTAGATTGCAAAGAGAAGCGTAGTCGATTGTAACAACTAGGATGTCCGGTTGCAAGGATGTGGTAATGGTTCTTGCAAACTGTCGTGTTGTTTGCTTGCAAATGTATCTCAGAAGCCATAATTGCAAATAAAAGTTAAAGTTTTTCCACACCGATTGTTTTTTTTCATATTTTTGCACACCATTTTAAAAGGACAAAGGTAAAGAGGGTAAAGAAGGTAAAGAGGGTAAAGCCGTAAAACCGTATAACCGTATAACCGTAAAACCGTATAACCGTAAAAGGTCTAAGGATAACACATAAACATATAAAAGTTCAGACAATGAGGCAGTTAAAGATTCAGAAAAGTATTACCAACAGGACAAGTGAGGCTCTTGATAAATACCTTGTCGAGATTGGCCATGCCCCTCTCATCAGTATTGAGGAGGAGATAGAATTGGCACAGAAGATAAGGAAAGGTGGCATTGAGGGCGAAAGGGCAAAAAACAAATTGGTGGAATCAAACCTTCGATTTGTGGTTTCTGTTGCGAAGCAATATCAGCATCAGGGCTTATCACTGACCGACCTCATTGACGAAGGGAACATTGGTCTGATAAAGGCTGCACAGAAGTTTGATGAAACCCGTGGTTTCAAATTCATATCATACGCTGTATGGTGGATTCGTCAAAGTATTCTTCAGGCCATTGCAGAGCAGAGTCGCATAGTACGTCTGCCTTTGAACCAGGTTGGTTCTCTGAACAAGTTAAACCATGAGATAAACAAGTTTGAGCAGGAACACCAACGCCGTCCTTCCATTCAAGAGTTATCAGAAGTTGTAAAGGTGGACGAAGAGAAGGTGGCACAGTCGCTGACCGCTGACGGTCATCAAGTGAGCATTGATGCACCTTTCCAAGAAGGCGAGGAGAACTGTATGCTTGATGTGATGCCAAGTCCTGAGGACACCCGTACCGACAGGATTGTAGAGCATGAGAGTATGGCACAGGAATTGGACTCCGTGCTCAGAAAGGTGCTCAAGGACAGAGAGGTAACGATAATAAAGGAATGTTTCGGTCTTGATGGAGAGAACGAGAAAGGACTTGAAGAGATTGGAGCCGAAATGCAACTCACCCGCGAGCGTGTACGACAGATAAGGGAAAAGAGTATTCAGAAACTGCGTGAGTCGGGAAACATCAAGATATTGAAAAAATATTTAGGATAAAAGAAGTTGAAAAACTTAATTTATCATAGTAAGATTTTGTTGTTTGTAGGTATGGTTGCGATCATGCCTACAAATGTTTTTGCAAAGAAGGATGCTGATACGCAATTGCTCATACAAAAAATATACGACTACCCAAAGAGCCTCTACCCTCTTGACAAAGACACCATAGTATCAAACACATACATCAAGTACAACATTGACACGCAACAGCGAAATGTCCTTTTGTGGCTTATACCGAACATGTATCCATACGCAAAAGACAAAAAGAAGAAAAATGTCGGTGAGAGTTACAATCGTGCGACATACTATTTCAAAAATGGAGATGATATACATTTCGATATTGAACCTTATGTAGCAATAAAAACAAATTCTCACGGCACTACTGATGGGGTAAAAGCAGTGATGACCTACATATCGCCATTCATATATAATGAGTGTTTGATTTCCGAGCATCTACTATCACCATTCAATGAAACCAACAGGAAATATTACAAATACGAGACATCAAACACCAACGGAGACATAACGACAATTCATTTCAAGCCATTCCGTAAGAATACGCAGTTGGTAAGCGGTCTAGCAGAAGTAAACAACAAGAGTGGACAGGTGATGACATGTGAATTTTATTTTGAATATGACATGATGTCAATGGTCATGACTGTGACACAAGGAAGAGAAGGAATTCGTTCTTTATTGCCAAACATCTGCTACATAAAATCACGGTTCAGTATTCTCGGCAACAAACAAAAGTGCATGTACATGGCACTATACGATCAGTCGCCAGAGTTTGATGAAGACGAGATAAACACTGCCGACAAACAGGCTGTCATTTCAAAGAACAGGCCTATTGAGTTATCTGCATGGGAGAAAGAAGTGTATGCCGAATATGACAAGGTGCAAAATGAACAAGACACGGCACATGTCGGGAAGAAAAACAAATACAGGCAATGGATTGATGATGTGGGTGAAAACATGGTAAAGACACAACATGTGGAAGTGGGTAACACAAATATGAGTCTGTCACCGATTGCCAACATCTTCGGCTTTGACTACAGTCGCAGAAGAGGACTTTCATACTCTATGGAAGCAAACCTTAATTATAACATCTCACAGAATAAAAGTCTGTCGCTCTGTCCTGAGTTCGGTATAAACTTCAAGATACCACAGTTCTTCTACAAGATACCACTATCGTTTATCTACAACCGAAAGAAAGAAGGCAAACTTACACTTGAGGTAGCCAACGGCAACAGGATAGTAAACAGTAGCATCATCGATGACATAAAGACTACAGGAATAATACCTGAAATAAGCGACCAAGACCTATTCAAAAACTTTACACTACAGATATCCAACACTAATAGGATAGCACATAACGTGAACATGACCATAGGTGCTAACTATTACAGACGCATTGCCGTAGATGAAGACTTCTACAGACTATACGACAAGCCTTCCCGTTTCTACACCTTTGCACCGAACATACAGGTGGACTACAGGTTTTGGGACAGAGGTCCATTGCTGAGCATCAACTATGAGCAAGGCATTGAGGCTTTTGGATGCGACATCAAATATTCAAGATTTGAGGCTGACGGCAAATGGAAGATAAATCTCAACAAACTGCGCATACTATCGTTACGACTCGGCACAGGAACCTTCTTCAACAGGTCGCAGACATATTTCGTAGAATATAAAAACTTCCATGAAAACAACCTACCCGAACGATGGCACGATGAGTGGAGTGGTAACTTCCAGTTACTGAACTCACAATACTATAACATTTCAAAATATTATGTAAGGGCTAACGCAACATACGAATCGCCATTGATATTCCTCTATCGGCTACCATTGGTTGGGCAATATATGGAAGCAGAAAGAGCATATCTGAATATACTCACCGTGGAAGACCTGCACCCATACGTGGAGATAGGATACGGATTTACAAACAGACTATTCTCATGTGCCGTATATACAAATATGATACATGGAAAATTTGATGAGATAGGGTTTAACTTAACATTGGAATTATTCGATGAATGGTAAAAATAGTACGCCTCTGGTAGTATATAAAGCCAGTGCTGGCAGTGGAAAGACATTTCGTCTCGCAGTGGAATACATCAAACTACTTGTTGATAACCCAGAAAGTTACAAGCATATCCTTGCCGTGACCTTTACAAACAAGGCAACGGAAGAGATGAAGATGCGAATACTGAGTCAACTTTATGGGATAGCAAAGGGTCTGCCTTCTTCTGACAAATACGTAACGGCTATTAAGCAGAGCCTGACGATAGACGACACCATTTTACGGGCAAAGGCAGGACAAGCCCTGAAAAACCTTTTGCACAACTATAGTTATTTCCATGTAGAAACCATTGACTCATTCTTTCAAACCGTCCTTAAAAACCTTGCACGTGAATTAGACCTCTCACCAAACTTGAAGATAGACCTCAATGACACAAAGGTAAAAAATGATGCCGTTGACATACTCATAAAAGAACTTGACAATGACGAGGCAACTCTGCAACAGATAATGAAGTTTGTTGAAGAAAACATTGCCAAAGATAAAGGATGGAACGTAATAAATAAAATCAAAGATTTTGGCAATACCATATTCAAAGACTTCTATAAGGAGAACAGTGATGAAATAAACCTATCTATTACAAAAGTTCCCGAACTGAAAGAAAAACTCAATTCCATCGTTAGTGAGTTCGAGGAACAGATGAAGCAGTTTGCCCATGATTTTGATAGATATTTCGGAAACGAAGAAATAAAGGGCAAAAATAACATCCGTAATTACTATAAAAACATACAGGACGGGAAATTCAGAAACAAAGACCTCGTAAAGAATTATCTCACAAAGGTACTCGAGGATGAGAATGCCATTGCTCATGAACTGACAGTACGGTGCGAAGAATACCGCAATGCACACATCTGCGAATATCTGTCGGCTGTAGCTGTGCTACCGTATCTAAACCAGCTGACACTATTGCAGAAGATAGAAAACAAGATACGCGTTTTGAACAATGATGCAAACCGTTTTCTGCTCAGCGACACTCAGAACATATTGATGAAAATCATTGATGGAAGCGATGCTCCGTTCATTTATGAAAAGATAGGCACACGCATCAGTCATATAATGATTGATGAATTTCAAGACACCAGCATGATACAGTGGAAAAACTTCAAGGTGCTTCTTGATGACTGTATGGCACGTGCCGAAAAATTGTCGCTTATCGTGGGAGATGTAAAACAGAGCATCTACCGTTGGCGTTCCGGCGACTGGCGTCTTCTGCATCATATCCAAGAGCAATATGATAAAAAGAGCATACAAATTAAATCTCTCAACACCAACTACCGTTCAGAACAGAACATAGTGACGTTCAACAATGCTTTTTTCAAAAATGCCATCCAGTTGACTTCCGATGACATCCAACAAGCATACAAAGACATCGAACAAACAGCAAACAAGCAAGATGGGAAAGGATATGTAAGAATATCATTCGTGGAGGGAGATGAAGAAAACAGCAATGAGGATGTACAACTGCAAAAGATTTACGACACCATCACAGAACTGAAGGCACAAGGAGCAGAAGAGAAAGACATCACATTGTTATTGCGTACAAACGGTAAGATAGCACTCATCGCCCAATGGTTTGCAGAAAATCATCCTGAGATAAAGATTATCTCTGATGAAGCATTCAAACTATCCGCATCAGTAGCCGTCTGCATAATGATGAATGCATTTACATACCTCATTCAAAAAGACGACATCTCACTGGCATATCTAACAAAACACAGAAAGGAACAAGTTGAAATCTTCCTGCAACAGCAAGAAGAATTATTATCCCTCCCACTCTATGATATGGCAGAACGCTTTTTCAGTATTTTTGCGTTAGATACCATGCAGGATGAAAATGCTTTCCTATGTGCGTTCTTCGACTATCTACTGGACTTCGTCAAAAACAATCCTGCTGATATCAGACTTTTCTTAAAGGAATGGGAAAACAACATCTGCGAGAAAAACATACAAGTTGATGAGGTGGAAGGCATAAGGATTATGACAATACACAAAAGCAAAGGTTTGGAATTTGACAATGTCATCATGCCTTTCTGCGATTGGAAAACGGGGAAGACATCTCTTTTGTGGGTGAAAACCGACGGGAAAAAACTTGTGGAAGATATCCCTATCGTACCTGTCAACTGTTCATCCTTCTTGACGGAAACAATATTCTGCAAAGCCTATGAAGAAGAAAGTATGCAGAATACTGTCGATGACCTCAACATGCTGTACGTGGCATTCACACGAGCATCAAAAAATCTTTTTGTCATCTGCAAGAAAAAATATAAAACGGACGAGATTACATCAACGATAAATTCCGCCATACAAGGTATCAGTTTCATGACACATACCGATGACGAATACGAATACGGAACTATTACAGCATCAAGAAAGGTTGATGAGCATGAAGATGATGATAATATCTTCTCACAGCAACCCGAGACAAAGCATATTGATGTAACCAATTCTGCATTCATACCAGAATTCAGAGAGAGCAATGCAAGCAATTATTTCAATAAAGAAGAAGAATCTGAAGGAGAAAAGCCGAATGATGACAACATGCGACAAAAAGGTATATTACTGCATAATCTACTTTCCGAAATAGAATATCTCAACGATGCTGATAGAGTGTTAGACAGATATGCCATTGAAGGACTGTTTGGGCAAGACATCAGCCGACAGGAAGCTGAGAAAGTCATCAAAACCATAAAAGAGAACAAACTGTTAAGCGAATGGTTTTCTGACAGTTGGAAAGTGTTCAATGAACGTGAAATCATTAAGAAGAATCACGCAGAGGAAGGAAGTGCTATAAAACACCGATGTGACAGAGTGATATACAACGACAATGAGACTATCGTAATCGATTTCAAATTCGGCATTCCAGAAAAGAGATATATAAGACAGGTAAGGGAATACATAACCCTATTGCAACAGATAGGATTTAAAAACGTCAAAGGTTATCTGTGGTATGCCAGCACAGATACGCTTGAACCAGTCGGATAAGGCAATGTTATAATAGTAACCTAAACGAAAGAAGAGATGACATTTTTAGAACACGTAGCGAAAGACATTCTTGCAAAATATGGCAATAACCTCAAAGACATTGTCATTGTATTCCCCAACAAACGTGCATCATTATTTCTCAATGAAGCATTGGCAGAGAACAGTACAAAACCAGTTCTCACACCAGAATATTTCACGATAAGTGAGCTGTTTGCGAAGTATTCATCCTATCATATCGGCGACTCATTGATGATGGTCAGCATTCTGCATAACATTTATATACAGATTACACAAAAAAATGAAACCCTCGACCACTTCTTTGCATGGGGAGAACTGATGATAAATGACTTTGACGATATTGACAAACACCTTGTAGATGCCGAAAAACTTTTCACCAATGTAAAAGCCCTTCATGAACTGGATGACATACAGTACCTTACCGATGACCAGAAAAAAACACTGTCCCAGTTCTTCCCTGATTTCGACAGCAACAATACGAGACTCAAAGATATCTTTCTACAATTATGGAGCAAACTGGCAGAGATATATCAGTCTTTCAACAAATCCCTACGGGAACATGGAATACTGTATGAAGGAGCAATGTATAGAGAGGTGATAAACAATCTATCGACATTGTGCAAAACTGACAAGACACTCCTCTTTATAGGATTCAATCATCTTCTTCCTGTAGAGCAAGCATTGTTCCAATACATGAAAGATGAGGGAAGAGGACGTTTCTATTGGGATTATGATGACAGTTACATGGATGGTGATGAGGAAGCAGGATTTGAAATAAAGAAAAATCTTCTGCTCTTTCCTAACGAACTTGAAGGACAGCATATTTATAATAATCTACAACAGCATAAAGACATCAGTTTCATCAGTTCTGTTACCAACAATCTGCAGGCACGGCATATCAATCAATGGTTGGATGCAGAAAAGATAAAAGCAGGACGAAAGACAGTAATCGTACTTGCTGATGAGAGTCTTTTGCCTATGGTATTGCATTCCATACCAAAAGATGTAGGAAAAATCAATATCACAATAGGTTATTCGCTAGCATATACAGAAATACCTACTATCATATATCATCTGTTTCAAGAACGTGGTTTCATAAAAGCACCCACATTGAACGAAAAAATAAGTTATCTCATTGATGGCATTGAAAATCTACTGAAAAAAGATACTGACGATGCACTGCTCAAAGAATCATTGTTCAGGACATACACATTATTAAACAGGTTATCAGACCTTTACAGAAACGGTTTTCTTGACATCACAGAAATCACATTCCGCAAACTGTTGAAACAGTTACTCAGTTCAACGTCTGTCCCATTCCATGGACAGCCATTGGAAGGTATTCAGATTATGGGTGTACTGGAAACACGTAATCTGGATTTCGATCACGTTTTACTGTTATCATGCAATGAGGACATCCTGCCGAAGAACAGCATTGGCACATCTTTCATACCTCATTTCCTACGCAAAGCCTATGGGTTGACATCACAGGACATCAAAGTAAACACATACGCATATTATTTCTATCATATTCTGCAACGTAGCAAGGACGTCTGTATCACATGGAACAAATCTACTGAAGGGGTAATGAAAGGAAAAATGTCACGTTTCATGTTGCAGATGCTGACAACAAGAGACGACATCAGACAATATACCTTCCACACAAGTCAGAACCTCTGCACAAGCACAGCTGAAGATATAGAAAAAACACCAGAGATGCTTGAACAATTGAAGAATATGGAATTCTCTGCCACACGACTCTCTACATACTTACATTGCCAAAAGGAATTTTATTACCGCTATGTTGCCAAGTTAAAGGAATATGAAGACATTGAAGATTTGGAACATGACAATCGCATCTTCGGTATAATCTTTCATGATTCAGTACGAAAGCTCTATGAGCATCTCATTGGAAGAGAGGTCACACGCAAAGCATTGGAAGACATAAATGATGACCGCAAGATAAGACAAATAGTCACCGATACATATAAGCAAGAAATACAAAAAAGACTTAACATCAATGATATCAATATTGATGGATTGAAAAAGATACACATCAATGTTATAACAAAGTTCATTCATCAACTGATAGACATTGACATAAAACTCGTACCTTTCACCATAATCTCATTGGAAAAAGAATATATAGACGAGAGTCTTGGGATGAAAGGAATCATAGACCGTCTTGACATCGTACGCCATGAAGGGAAAGACATCATCCGTGTTGTTGACTTCAAGACAGGTGGCAGTGCATTCAAGCCAAAGTTATCTTGCGTCGAAGAAATCTTCGACCCAGATAGGACAGAAGACCGTAGCAGTTATTATCTGCAGACGTTTCTCTACAGCATTATCATCGACAATAAAAAATCCGACATATTGAAAGATTTTCCGAACATAGATGCTACAATCTCGCCAGCACTTCTTTTCATTCAACATGCAGGTGCAGACGACTACAGCCCTATATTGTCATTCAGTGATATGGCACCAATCTTGGATATCAGTAAGTACAAGGAAGAATTTATTGTCCACCTTCAATCTTTAATTCAACAGGTTCAAGGCTCAGCTTTTTTTGAAGCAAAGAAGAAGGAGGATTCTCATTGTTCACTGTGTCCTTTTCGACAGTTATGTCGGGCTTGACATGAAGTTTAAGCAGACGGATATTGCTTAAAAAGAGCATTTTCATTGTGGTGCGACTTTCATTTTCGCTTCTTCCCAATATCACAAAACCTGATATGGATTTAATCTTGAGTTTGGAATCAGAAGTAATGATAAAACTCTTGCGTCCATCTGTAGAGAAATTGCGTTGTTCGCTCTGAATGCTATCATTGGCATATCTTATGTAAAGAACAGCAGTAGCATTTCTATACCCGTCTTGATACATAAACTGTGTATCCATATACCAAGCAAACATATCGCTAGCATGATAAGATGTATCGGCTTTCAAGGTAAAATTCAGTTTAGTATAAGGCTGACAGTTTGTGAGATAAGCAAATCTGTTCATACGCCATATATTTGCTGTATCACCATTCTCAGAATACTCAACATTCGTACTGATACCTTCCAGACCGCCCACAGACAAAGCAGTCTCATTGAGGCGTTCTGTTACGTTTTTGTATATTTTTTGGATTTCTTCAGTATGACGCAGATAGTATATCATTGAAGAATCGAACTCAGCCTGTGTCACCTTATGTTTTTTCAGCATTGAACGCAGATAGACCGAATCCTGCACATCATTATCTATAGTTGCCATCGCTTGGGCAATATGATAATCATAAAGAATATCCTCCATCTGACCTTCTGTAAGATGAGGGATATCTTTCGTGCATGCCAACATTATTGTTGTCAGGAGAAAGACAAAGAAGAGAGTTCTTTTCGAAACCATATTAACAAAATTATGATACCGCACGTTATTGCAGAATCAGCAAAGTTGAACACAGGAGAGAAAAACACAAACTGTTGTCCCCCACACCACGGCATCCATTCTGGCCATGTGGTCTCTATCAAAGGGAAATAAAACATATCCACAACCTTTCCCATAAAGAGTTCGCCATATCCATCCCCCCAACGCACTAATTCTGAGATAGTATATGGCGTAGAGGCTGTAAATATCTTACCATAAAAAACACAGTCAAAGATGTTTCCTGCTGCTCCAGCAATTATAAGAGACAATGTTGCAATATAGCCTGTACGAGCTTTTTTATGAATTTGCTTAACCAGATAATACATCAGTGCCACAACAGCCACAATCCTGAACAATGTCAGAAATAGTTTGTGAGTCAATTCCATACCAAAAGCAGCACCATTATTCTCCACAAAAAGAATATAAAACCAATCTGTTATGTATAAATTCTCATGAAGAGAAAAGTTCAGTTTTACACTAAACTTTATCAGTTGGTCAATAATTATCACTGCAACGATTATTACCGTTGCAAGCACCCATTGTCTCCGTCTTTTTGTCATTCTATCTTATTTATCCGATAGTTTATCCTCAATACACGTTGTTGCATGAGGAACAGCAAGAAGTCTCTCTCTTGGAATTAGTTTTCCTGATATTCTGCTTATACCGTATGTCTTGTTTTCTATACGGATAAGAGCGGCCTCAAGACCTCTAATAAACTTCTGTTGACGTTCTGCCATCTGAGTCAGTTCTTCTTTTGTTTGTGTTGAACTGCCTTCCTCTAAAATTTTATACGTAGGAGATGTATCAGTAACATCATTGCCATTTCTATTTCTCAACACTTCCTGCATTTCTTTCAAATCAGATTTTGCAAGAGCCAATTTGTCATTTATTACAGCCCGGAATTCTTCCAGTTCCTCATCACTGTACCTTTTCTTCTCTTCTGCCATAATCTTATGAATTAAAAATTTAAAAAATTAGTTTGTATCTATCTGTAATATCATACTTTTTTTATTGTAATTCGTAATACAAAATCATCAAAAGTCACGCTGTCGCCCTCGTTGTCAGCGATGGAGATAGCATCTGCCAGCACCTGAGCCTTTATGTATTCGTCAAATTTCTTTACAGCCTCATCAGTATGTTCATCAGGTTGCAGTGTGATGTTTATCCTATCCGTTATCTCCAGACCTTTTTCCTTACGCATATTCTGCACACGGTTGATAATCTCACGAGCCATGCCCTCCTGTTTCAGTTCTTCAGTCAGTTCCACTTCCAGAGCCACCGTCACCGACCCCTCGTTGGCAACAAGCCATCCTGGGATGTCCTCACTAATTATCTCCACATCCTGAAGTTCTACGATCAAAGGAGCATTCTCAACCATAATCGTCAAATTCTCATCTGCTTCCAGTTTAGAAATTTCCTCTTGTGACAAGTTACTTATGATGTCTGCGACTGCCTTCATCTGCTTTCCGTATTTCTTACCCATCACACGGAAATTACATTTAACTTTCTTTACCAATACGCCATCACCATCTATAAACTTCAATTCCTTGACATTCACTTCACTGAGGATGATATCTTTTACTTCAGCAATATACTTCTGCTGTTTTTCAGTTGCAGGTATCATTATACAATGTAGTGGCTTACGTACCTTTATATTGACCTTTCTACGCAGAGCAAGCACCATACTGGTTATCTGTTGTGCAAGTTCCATCTTCTGCTCAAGGTCTGTATCTATCACGTCCTCACACACCGTAGGGAACAGTTCCAGATGAACACTCGATGTACTTCCTGTGAGGTCATGGAATAGTTGTTCAGCATAGAAAGGAGACATCGGAGCTAATAATTTCGTGACTTTTACCAAACATTCATAAAGTGTCTGATAAGCACTCATCTTATCCTTGCTCATAGCACTACCCCAGAAACGTTTGCGGCTAAGACGCACATACCAGTTTGACAAATTATCATTTACAAACTTATCAATAAGTCGTCCTGCCTTTGTTGGTTCATAATCATTATATGACTTATCTACCTCCTTCACTAAAGAATTTAGTTCTGACAATATCCATCTGTCTATCTCCGGGCGTTCTACTATAGGAATCAATTCTTCTGTCCCATTGAAGCCATCAACATTAGCATACAAGGCAAAGAAGGAATAAGTATTATACAACGTCCCAAAGAATTTTCGTCTAACCTCATCTACGCCATTCGGGTCGTATTTCAAATTATCCCAAGGGGCAGAATTGGTTATCATATAGAAACGCAGAGCATCGCTACCATATTTATCTATCTGTTCAAACGGATTCACAGCATTACCGAGGCGTTTACTCATCTTCTCTCCCTTTGCATCAAGCACAAGACCTGTTGAGATAACATTTTTGAATGCCACACTATCTTTAATCATAGTTGCTATTGCATGCAGAGTAAAGAACCATCCACGTGTCTGGTCAACCCCCTCATTGATAAAATCAGCAGGAAAGACTCTATTCTCATCGATACTCTTATTATGTTCAAATGGATAGTGTTGCTGTGCGAATGGCATCGCTCCAGAGTCAAACCAGACATCGATAAGGTCAGCCTCTCGTTTCATCGGCTTTCCACTCTCGCTGACCAGTATTATCTCATCCACATACGGACGGTGCAAGTCTATCTTGTTATAGTTAGCCTTGCTCATCGAGCCCGGCTGGAAGTCAACGTCACGCATAGGGTTGCTCTTCATGAAGCCAGCCTTCACCGACTTATCGATTTCATCATACAGTTCCTGCAGACTACCAATACAGATTTCTTCACCAGTATCTTCATTTCTCCATATAGGTAATGGTGTTCCCCAATAACGAGAACGACTAAGATTCCAATCATTGAGATTTTCGAGCCATTTGCCGAAACGTCCTGTACCTGTGCTAGCCGGTTTCCAGTTTATCGTCTTGTTCAGTTCCGACATTCTCTCCTTCATAGCCGTAGAGCGAATAAACCACGAATCCAACGGATAATATAATATCGGTTTGTCTGTACGCCAACAATGTGGATAATTATGGACATGTTTTTCTATTTTGAAGGCTTTGTTTGCAGCTTTCAAATCTATACATATTGACACATCCAAAGATTCATCTTTATCTGTCAACGAACTATCATACGCATTCTTTACATAACGTCCCGCATATCTCACCCAAAGTTTTGTGTCAACATGTTTTTCGATAAAATCCTTATCGATATCCTTGATGAGCCAGTATTTTCCTTCCATATCAACAATAGGGCGTTTGTTACCCTTCTTGTCAAGTATAACGATACCGGATATACCTGCTTTTATAGCAACAGCACGGTCGTCAGCACCGAAATTAGGAGCGATGTGTACTATTCCCGTACCATCTTCTGTGGTGACATAGTCACCCTGTATTACACGGAACGCACGGCTCTCGTCAAGAGGAGTTATCATAGGCATCAACTGTTCATATCCCATACCCACGAGTTCTGCTCCTTTGTACCTGCCCACTATCTTCCAAGGAATTACTTTATCGCCCTTATTATACTCATTAAGAGGGACATCCTTTCCAGCTTCACTGAAATAGGCATTTACCCTAGCCTCTGCCAGCACAGCAGTTATAGGTAGAGCTGTGTATGGATTATATGTCTGTATTGCCACGTAGTCAATTTTCGCTCCCACACACAAAGCCGAGTTTGCAGCAAGTGTCCAAGGTGTTGTTGTCCATGCAAGGAAAACAGGTGTACCCCATCCTTCCATTTCTGGTTTTGGATTCTTCATCTTGAACTGAGCGGTACAGGTAGTGTCTTTCACATCTCTGTAACATCCTGGCTGATTCAATTCGTGAGAGCTCAATCCTGTGCCTGCTGCTGGAGAATAAGGTTGTATTGTATAACCCTTGTATAACAAATCCTTTTTATACAATTCTTTCAGCAACCACCAAAGGGTTTCTATGTATTTATTGTTGTACGTAACATAAGGTTCATCAAGGTCAACCCAATAACCAATCTTTTTTGTCATCTCCGTCCACTCTTTTGTGAACTTCATCACATTTGTTCGGCATTTAGCGTTATAATCTTCAACAGAAATCGTCGAACCAATATCCGATTTCGTAATACCCAATTCTTTCTCCACTCCAAGTTCCACAGGAAGTCCATGAGTATCCCAACCAGCCTTTCTGTGTACTTGAAAACCCTTCATTGTTTTGTATCTACAGAAAGTGTCCTTAATTGTTCTGGCAAGCACATGGTGAATTCCAGGCAGTCCATTTGCTGAAGGAGGTCCTTCAAAGAAGACAAAAGATGGACACCCCTCACGTGCCTTTATTGACTGCTGAAACACATCTGCACTTTCCCATTCTTTTAGTATATCCTTATTAACCTGGGTAAGATCAAGTCCTTTATATTCCTTAAATTTTTTCGACATAATACCGAATCTTTTCTTTTAATTATTTTTTGGGTGGACAAAATTAGTGCAAATCAAGGACAATGCCAAATAAATTTCATTTATTTCCGATTTGGAAGGATGAAAAATGGAGTTTACTCCGATTATTCATTATTCCAAATAGGATAAAAACTTTGTTTTGTAGGCATTGTCTTGATGTAGCCTAATTTCAACGCAGTTAAAGTTAGTGCAGTTCGACCGAAGGTCAAAGTTAGTGCAAACCGAAACCAAAATTAGTGCAGTTCGACGTAGCCAAAGTTAGCAATCCTTCACCCACTCCTCAATTGGTGAAGTACATTCTGATGGTATGTGCGTTGAACGTATCGCCCATTCCTTTGGATACAGATTGTTGGCACGACTTCCGATGTTTTTTGCTTGACCGAGCACAAAATCCTTGTAAGCAATCTGCACTAAACCACGAGGAGCATCATCTGGTAAACGTATCGCTTCATGCCTCAAATAGTTTATTGCTGTACGATAATCAACAGAACAAATTGGAAGATTATGTATTTCCTCATCATCTACCTGCCTTCGGATAGTCTTTTTTATCTTTTGTCCTTCCTTTTGCAATACAGCAAGAAAAAGCCCTTCGCCACGTACAATTCCCGGGATGAAGCGATATACAGGCACATCATAATCTTTTAGGAGCGATCCAACGATATTCCATTCGGAGCACGTCTTTAATGGAAGCACATTTGCACCAAGTTCCGAACAAATCCAACGTACGTTTTCTTCATTTTCTTTCGTATTGAACGTACATGTAGAATATATCAGCAGACCTCCGGGAGTCAGGCAATCCCATATATCAGATATTATCTCTCGTTGCAATCGCCAGCACTTCTCCACATTCTGCTGTGACCATTGCTTTATGCTATCTTCATCTTTCCTAAACATTCCTTCGCCAGAACATGGGACGTCAGCAAGAATGACATCAAAATCCGAAAATTCCGATTTCTTAAAATCTTTCGGATATTTTGACACGACAATGGTGTTTTTCAAACCAAACTTGCTTATATTTTCAGTGAGCACATTATAACGGCTTCTTATGGGCTCATTACATACGAGAACAGAATTAGGCGTTAGATAACTCCTCACACACGTACTCTTACCACCTGGAGCAGCACAGAGGTCAAGCATCATTACATCATCCCTCACATATTGTTTGATTGCCTGTGCCACGAACATTGATGATGCCTCCTGCACATAATAGCATCCAGCATGGAGAAGCGGATCAAACGTAAAGTCTGGACGTTGGTTGAGATAATACCCAAGATCACACCACGGTACTGATTCCAGAGAGGTTATCTTTGTTTGACGACAGTTTTTTATCTTGAACGGATTCAACCTTATACTCACAGGTGACGGCACAGAAAAAGAAGAGAGAAAACGTGCAAACAAATCTTCTCCAAAAAGTTCTTTTGTATAATCCGTAAAAGCCTGTGGCAGAGCTGTCATCGTCTTGTAAATTCGCAGAAGTCAAAAGAATGTGCGTGTCTTTCATCAGCATCATGATGCACACGAGAGATCTCTTGCCATTGTGAAAAATCTATTTCCGGAAAATATACATCTACATCTGTAGGCTCATCATCAATGATGGTAAGATATAGTTTATCCACCATAGGGAACGTCTGACGATACACGTATGCTCCACCTATCACAAACACTTCTCCGTCGTTTGAGGAAACACGAAAAGCCTCATCAAGTGATGTCACCCATTCCGCACCCTGCCTGTCATCAGGAATCTCCTCAGGGAAAGCCACGACAATGTTGCGACGATTTGGCAACGGACGTTTTGGGAACGATTCAAAAGTATTCTTTCCCATAATGACAGTATGCCCTGACGTTATCTCCTTAAAATGTTTGAGGTCATCAGGAAGATGATACAACAAGTCATTGTTCTTGCCTATTGCAAAATTTTTGGCTATTGCCACGATAATACTTTTCATACAGATACTGTTGCCTTTATATGATCCCAAGGGTCATAACCCTCCAATTCAAAATCTTCATAATGGAAATCGAAGATACTTTTCACGTCTGGATTGATCTTCATCACAGGTAATGGACGCGGAGTACGTGTCACTTGCAGGCGAGCCTGCTCCAAATGATTCAAATAAAGATGTGTATCACCGGTAGTATGGATAAAATCTCCCACCTCAAATCCCGTCACCTGAGCCATCATCTGCAACAGAAGGGCATAAGAGGCTATGTTAAACGGAACTCCGAGAAAGGTATCAGCACTACGCTGATATAGTTGCAGAGATAGTTTACCTCCAGCTACATAGAACTGAAACAGACAGTGGCATGGTGGAAGAGCCATCTTGTCCACTTCAGCAACATTCCATGCACAAACAAGCATACGGCGTGAATCAGGATTATTCTTCAGTTGATCGACTACATTCTGTATCTGGTCAATATATCCACCATTATAGTCTGGCCATGACCGCCATTGATGTCCATAGACTGGCCCTAACTCTCCGTTTTCATCAGCCCATTCGTTCCATATCCTCACACCATGTTCCTGAAGATATTTCACATTTGTATCACCATTGAGGAACCATAACAATTCGTATATTATAGACTTCAGATGCAGTTTTTTCGTTGTTAGCAGAGGAAACCCATTTGCCATATTGAAACGCATCTGATTACCGAAGACACTTATCGTACCTGTACCTGTGCGGTCAGTCTTTTCAACGCCCTCATCGAGAATACGGTTAAGAAGGTCTATGTATTGTTTCATATTATATAAATTGTTTTATTTCTTCTTTTGTTCATTTGCAGTCACACGGCGGTTAGAGTTATCAGCCAGCACTTGACGTACGATACCATTTATCTGCTCTTTCAATTCATTAATAAACATGCCAGCATCATATTTCTTATGTTCAATATCACGTAGTTTCTTCTCCCAAATACCGGTTAATTCGCAACTTTTCAGCAGTTCCTCATGTATAATATCTACCAGTTCAATACCAGTAGCAGTAGGAACGAGAGTCTTCCGCTTTCTCACCACATATCCACGTTTAAACAATATCTCTATGATGCTTGCTCGTGACGAAGGACGCCCTATGCCGTTCTCCTTCAATGCAGCACGCAGTTCCTCATCTTCCACGAATTTTCCTGCCGTCTCCATAGCTCGGAGCAGTGTTGCCTCCGTATAAGGTTTCGGTGGAGTCGTCCATTTTTCCGCAAGATCAGGTACGTGTTCTCCACTCTCTCCAACCTTGAACACAGGAAGCACACGTTCTTCTACAGTCTCTTTTTTACCCTCTTCATCGTCATTTTCTTCATCTTTATCCACAGACTTGGCGGTATCCTTCTCATTCTTATACAACACTCTCCATCCTAAGTCGATGATAGTCTTGCCCGTAGCCTTGAATTCAACGTCTTCAACCTTTCCCATCACAATAGTAGTATCAAAGGTACAATCGGGCATAAAAACAGCGATGAAACGGCGAGTTATAAGGTCATACACATTCTTCTCCATATCCGTAAGCCCACGCGGTTGTACGCCAGTAGGAATAATGGCATGATGGTCGGTGACCTTTTTCGTATCAAACACCTTTTTGCTCTTTATTAGTTTCTTTCCAAGCAATGGTTGAACAAACTCTCCATAGTCTGCTGCGATACCTTTCAAAATTCCCGGACATTTCGGATATATATCATCACTAAGATACTGAGTATCAACACGTGGATATGTAGTAAACTTCTTTTCGTACAGTCCTTGTATTATCTTCAAGGTGGTGTCTGCAGAATATGAGAATTTCTTATTGCACTCCACCTGTAGCGATGTCAGGTCAAAGAGTTTCTGCGGAGCCTCCTTTCCTTTCTTTTTCTGCACGTCGGTGATAACGAAAGGCTTTCCGCTTATCTGCTCCAAAGCAGCTCTTCCCTCTTCTTCCTTTTCATACTTTCCCTTTGTTGCAGAGAAGACAATATCACGGTAACGAAGAGTCAGTATCCAGTATTGAGTAGGAACAAAGTTGTCTATCTCACGCTGACGGTTGACGATAAGAGCCAACGTAGGCGTCTGCACACGTCCGACAGACAGTATCTGCCTATCCTGTGCATATTTCATTGTGTATAGTCGGGTGGAGTTTATTCCAAGCAGCCAGTCACCGATAGCACGACTCAGCCCTGCCTCGTACAGCGATTGATACTCCGTCTGGTCTTTAAGATTTTGGAAACCCTCTCGGATAGCCTCTTCCGTAAGTGATGAAATCCACAATCTCTTCACCGGGCACTTTGCCTTTGCTTTCTGCATCACCCATCGCTGTATCAGTTCGCCCTCTTGACCAGCATCACCGCAGTTGATGATCATATCCGCTGCCTGCATCAGTTTTTCGATTACAGCAAACTGTTTCTTCACTCCTTTATCATCAATGAGGCGGATACCGAAACGCGGAGGTATCATAGGCAAAGCCGACAGGCTCCAATGCTTCCACGAAGCACTATAGTCACTCGGCTCTTTCAGGGCACACAGATGGCCGAAAGTCCAAGTAACCTGATATCCGTTACCCTCCATATAACCATCGTGCGAGGCCGTAGCCCCAAGCACTTTGGCAATATCTTTCGCAACACTCGGTTTCTCCGCTATGCAGACTATCATCCTACTATTTACATATTAAAAATCCGCACA
>JAGHTI010000051.1 GCA_018065415.1 Candidatus Equicola stercoris | reverse complement strand
ACGACCCACACGTGGCAGTAAGAATTATGCCAGTGATAAATTCACAGGCAGAATTTCTTACAAAGATGAAAGACAATAAAGGCTACCATATGTTTACTTTTGCAGAGGAAGTCGATTCTTTTGTGAAAGGAACAAAGGCGGCTGGTGGTGACAAATCAGACCTCTTGCGTATTGCTTGGGACAACGGTAAGTATGGACAGGCTTTCAAGGGCAAAGGTACATTCAAAGGTACTATCTCACTTTATTACAACGTCTTGATGACTGGTACACCAGCACAAGTTTTGCGTTGTTATAAAGATGTAGAGAATGGCATGGCAACACGTGTGACGATTTGCGAAATCGAAAATCAAAGTTTTGCATCATTCCCAGTGTGGAAGAAGTTATCAAAACGTCAAAATGTCATCATTGAAAACTTTGTAAAGAAGTGCGATGAAAGAACGTACAAAATGCCTTTGGATATTGATTTGAACGAGGTTGCATATCTTGAGCCAGAAGTTTTCAAAACAGATGTACCTTGGCGGTTTGAGTACAGGATGCACCAATTCATTGATATGACTTGGCTTAAATCCACAATAGGCAAATGGCTTGAAGTAGAACGTATCAAAGCCTTGCAGAGTGTTGACTTTGCACGCGACACATGGAGAAAGCGTACTGCTGTCATGGGCTTCCGTCTGGGGATGATATGCACACAGTTGTGGCAGAACTTCACAGCGAAAGAGCAGAAGATTGCCAAGGACTTCATCCTCTGGTGGATGGATAGAGAAATGGAAAATGCTCTAAAATTCTTTGCCCCAGCATTTAATAGTTTGATGAACAATGAAGAAGGTAAGAAAATCAAACATGAAAACTTCTACAATGCACTGCCAGATGAGTTTGAAAAAAGCACTCTTTTAGCATTGATATTAAAAGAAGGCTTGAAACAAACCTCAGTAAGAAAAATAATACAAAGGTGGAAGGACGCAGGACTTATTAAAAAGGTCGTAAATGACGGGGAGAAACATTGGGTGAAAATCAAAAAATAAGTGGTTTTAGTTGTTTTTAATTTTTTTCATATTTCAATACGGCAGTCTGTGAAGATAGCCGTATTTTTGTGACTTTGTGACTTTGTGACTTTGTGACTTTTGGATTTTTGGATTTTTGGATTTTTGGATTTTTTCATATCTTTGCAAAAACCTCCGTTGCATGGAAGTACGTATCTACACAGACAGTTCCCGACTGCCGGAAATGCAGTATCGCAACTTCTTTCATTCAAAGACGTTGATGATGACGTACGAACAGACGAAACGTCACAGACCTTATATGGTTGTCGCCTTTGAAGGGGATGTAATCGTTGCTCACATGATGGCCGTGAGGAGGAACGGCAAGTGTCGTATCTTCGGCGAGGGAGAGTATGCAGAGGGGACGGACAGAGAGGCTGTCTTCAACGCTATGCTGTCGGCACTCACGAAGACGTTGCACTTCCCTACCCTTTACATTCAAGTCAGCGACCTGAGCAGGAAGATGTTTGCATACAGGTATTTCCGCAGGCTGCATTATTTTCCTATTCAATGGCTAGAAGCACACAACTCATTGCATAGCAAAAATCCTAAGGACCGCATCACAAAGACTCATCTAAGAAAAGTGGCTTACGCACGCAAGATGGGAGTTGTCACATCTTTGGTGGAAAGCGAAGAAGACTTGGATGAATTCTACCGTACCACTAGACGTTACTACAACTATAATCTCCGAAAGTTCTGCCCGACAAAAAAATTCTTTGCCAGCCTCATGAACACGGAAGAAAGCAAACTATTCATTAGTTGGTATAATGGACGGCCTATCGCCACTTGTGCAATAGTATGCACTGGTAATGAGAGTAGTCTTGAAGGTAGGGATGCCTTTCTGTGGTTTGCTGCATACAAGACAAAATCGCACCCTCGTCTGCACCCTGACGTGATAACGATATGGAATGTGATGAACTGGTGTTACCGTCACAATATCAATCATTTCCGTTTCATGGACGTAGGACTACCTTTCTTCAAGAATAGTTATTACGAATTTCTATTGAGTTTCGGTTGCAAGAGTGTCGGCACAAACCGTTGGTTTCATTTTTTCCCTGGCATACTAAACTGGTTGTTGAGAAAGATTTTCCGCTAGAGGACTTTTTTACCCTTTTAAACCTCTCGAACCTTTATACGTGCAAAACGCAACAGTAGTTGCTTTATGCCCACATTTTCAAATTCTACCGTAGCCTTGGTATTTTCGCCTGTACCATCAACGTGTAGCACCTTGCCTATACCAAATCTACTATGTTCAACGGTCATGCCCTCATGCAGTTCAGGAATGTCAGCATTCGCGTTAGTGTTAGCATTGCGTACAGGAGTAAAAACATTGCGACTTACCGATGGCGTACTATGTTGAGCAGACACACGAGACCGTATGCTGTCAATAATTGTTGGTCGAAGTCTTTCATTTCCTCCGGAGATGAAGCGTGGGTCTATGTCGCGTAGAAAACGGCTCGGTGAGTTTATCTCCATCTTACCATACTGCCAACGTGAATGAGCGGTAGTGATGATACAATGCTTTTCAGCCCTTGTTATCGCCACATAGAAAAGACGACGTTCTTCCTCGAGTGCTTTATGTGAGAAGACACATTTCGGCGAAGGGAATATATTTTCTTCCATACCCACGATGAAAACGGTAGGGAACTCCAATCCTTTGGCACTGTGTACTGTCATAAGGCATACACGTGGCATATCGGCCTTATCCTTACTGTCCATGTCGGTTATCAACGATACTTCTTGAAGGAAATCATTCAGAGAGAGGGAATCTTCCATATCTTCTTCCTGTCTCGTATCAACAAAGTCGTTAAGACTTCCTATGAACTCATTAAGATTTTCGCGTGCAGAATCCCCTTCTACGGAATCAATGGAGTACAACTCATTTTTTATCTTGCTATCTTCAATAATCTTTACACCTATCTCATACGCATTCATTCCCTTTTCTGCTTCAATGAATGACAATATGAGCAGACGAAATTCGTTGAGCTTATTAAGAGTACCATTGTTCACATCCAATCCATAAGAATGAGGGTCGCCGATGACACTCCACATACTTGTCTGATATCGTGTAGAACACTCCTGAATCTTTATCTTCGTTGCCTCACCAATACCCCTCGCAGGATAGTTGATGATTCGTCTTAGAGCCTCATCATCATCGGGATTGCTGACAAGACGGAAATAGGCTATTATGTCTTTTATCTCTTTTCGTGAATAAAAACTCACACCTCCATAAATTCTATATGGTATGCCCTCTCTTCGCATTGACTCTTCAAAGATACGGCTCTGCGCATTTGTACGGTATAGGACAGCAAAGTCGGAATATGCCATTCCTTCCTCTCGGATGATACGGCGGATGTCCTTACACACCATCAATGCTTCTTCCCTGTCGCTGTGAGTATCTTTGCGGATGAGACATTCCCCTTCTTGATTTTCGGAATAGATATTCTTCTCTATCTGTTGTTCATTATGTTTTATGAGCGAATTGGCTGCAGCCACGATACGTTTCGTACTACGGTAGTTGCGCTCCAACTTGAACGTGCGCACACCTTGATAAGATTTTGAGAACGACAAGATATTATCAATGTTTGCCCCACGGAAAGAGTATATGCTTTGTGCATCATCGCCTACCACGCAAACTTTCTGACGTTCTGCTGTAAACTGCATCACTATCTTATGTTGTGCATAGTTGGTGTCTTGATATTCATCCACAAGCACATAATGAAACTTCTCTGCCCACAGGCGGCGTATGTCTTCGTTGTTTTTGAAAAGGAAATAAGTATTGAACAGCAAGTCATCAAAGTCCATCGCATTCGCCTGACGGCAACGCTCACAATACACCTTATATATTCTATACAATTCGGGCATCTTCATTCCCTCATCCCTAGACCTTACGTACGGGCTGTCGGCATATTCCTGCGGAGTGACAAGTCTGTTTTTTGCCTCAGAGATACGAGAAGCCACGTTATTCGGCTTATAACATGTCTCGTCATATCCAAGTTCTTTCAATATGCGTTTTATCAGCGACTTGGTATCGTTTTCATCATAAATGGAAAAATTCTGTTCATAACCTATCGCTTTCGATTCTATGCGAAGAATCTTTGCAAATACTGAATGAAACGTGCCCATCCATCGCAGAGTCACATCCGTTCCTACCAGCCTGCCTACACGCTGACACATCTCACGTGCAGCCTTATTGGTAAATGTCAAGGCAAGGATATCATTGGGATGCAGACCTTTGCTTATCAAATACGCAATCTTGTAAGTAAGCACGCGAGTCTTACCTGAACCTGCACCGGCAATAACGAGCGAAGGACCATCGCAGTACTCAACCGCCAATCTCTGACTCTCATTCAGTTCCCGAGTTAAATCCATTGAAAAACCACTATCGACATTCTAAAAAACAAATGCAAAGATAAGTATTTCCACAATTAAAATCTAAAATAATTGCATCATTTTTTGTTTCTGTCTTCGGTTTGTTGTAACTTTAACTGCGTTGAACTTAGGCTACATCTCAGTACTACCTACAAAACTGCGTTTTTACTTTTATTGCAAATAATAATTCACAGAAATAAATTTCGTGCCTTGTGTTTCAATAAAAGAAAATAAATCTATTTTATTTTGGTAGTACTTTCGATTTGCACTAACTTTGTAATTTGTATGGACGAGAAGAAAAGAATAATTCAATTACGGCAGGAACTGAAGGAACATAACGACCGTTATTACAAGGATAACAGTCCTATAATCAGTGACCAAGAGTTCGATATGCTGATGCACGAACTGGAGAATCTGGAGAAAAAACATCCTGAGATGTACGACAGCAACTCTCCTACACAGCACGTTGGTTCCGATACGAACAAAGAGTTTGCCAAGGTAGTACACAAATATCCTATGCTATCTCTTGCTAACACGTACAACAGACAGGATGTGGCTGACTTCTACAACCGCGTAAAGACAGGGCTTGGTGGCGAAAACTTCGAGATTTGTTGTGAGATGAAATATGATGGTCTTTCTATTTCTCTCATATATGAAGACGGGACACTTATGAAAGCCGTGACACGTGGAGATGGAGTACAGGGCGATGACGTAACAGCCAACGTGAAGATGATAAAGACAATACCACAAGTGGTCAGCGAAAAACGGTCTTTTGAAATACGTGGCGAGGTTTTGTTACCATTCAGTGAATTTGAAAGATTGAACGAGGAGAAGGAAAAAAGAGGCGAACCTCTGTTTGCCAACCCGCGCAATGCTGCTTCTGGAACTCTAAAACAGCAAGATTCTCGTATAGTGGCACAACGGGGATTGGATGCTTACCTATATTATCTGCTTGGCGAAGAGATGCCTACGGATGGACATCTGGAAAATCTCCAAGAGGCTGAAAAATGGGGATTCCAGATTTCAAAGGGAATGAAGAAAGCACAAACACTTGAGGATATATACACTTTTATCGACTATTGGGATGAAGAACGAAAAAAACTACCTGTTGCTACAGACGGCATTGTGCTGAAAGTAAACTCATTAAGACAGCAAAAGGCTCTCGGCTTCACAGCAAAGTCGCCTCGCTGGGCAATAGCCTACAAGTTTAAGGCAGAACGTGCCTGCACACGACTGAACTCTGTGACATTCCAAGTGGGCAGGACTGGTGCCATAACACCTGTTGCCAACATGGAACCTGTACAGCTTGCCGGCACGATAGTGAAACGTGCTTCTCTGTATAATGAGGATGCCATTCGTCAGTTAGACCTACATATTGGCGACATGGTGTACGTAGAAAAGGGTGGCGAGATAATACCGAAGATTGTTGGGGTAAACATTGATGAACGTCCAATCATTGCAATGCCTGTTGAATTCATCACACGTTGTCCGGAATGTGGCACACCTCTCGTGAGGTATGAGGGTGAGGCTGTCCACTACTGTACCAATGACTCCGGATGTCCTTCACAGATAAAAGGACGCATAGAGCAATTTATATCACGCAAGGCGATGAACATTGATAGTCTTGGACCTGAAACGGTGGATGACTATTACAATCATGGTCTTATAAAAAACATTGCCGACTTATACCGTATCGGTGTGCAGGACATCAATGGTGATGGAAGCAAGACGAAATCGGCAATGAAGATTGTAAACAGTATCAATGAGAGCAAAAATGTGCCATTTGAACGAGTAGTCTTTGCCATTGGAATACGATTTGTAGGTGAGACTTCTGCAAAGATGCTAGCAAGGCATTTTAAGACGATGGATGCTTTGAAAACAGCGACAAAGGAACAATTATTGGAAGTTGATGGTATAGGTGACGTGATGGCACAGAGCATAATTGATTATTTCAACAACCCTAAAAACGTAGAGATAATAGAAAGACTCAGAGACTACGGACTTCAAATGAGCATAAGCGAGGAAGCACTGTCTGCACACACGAATAAGCTTGCTGGCAAGACCATAGTCATCAGTGGTGTCTTTGCTCATCATTCACGTGATGAGTACAAGAATCTCATTGAATTGCACAGCGGGAAGAATGCTGGCTCTATAAGTAAAAGCACATCCTTCATCCTTGCCGGTGACAACATGGGACCTGCAAAATTAGAAAAAGCACAAAAACTGGGTATCGATATTATTGATGAAGATACGTTCCTGAAAATGATTGAAGAATAATTATCAAATCAGGATTATCATCAATTATTTCAGCAAATCAGGACGCAGACGCTGTGTGCGTTCCAACGATTGCTCTATCTCCCATTCCTTTATCTTCGCCTCATTTCCTGACAGAAGTATGTCTGGCACTTTCCATCCTTTATATTCAGCAGGACGGGTATAAATAGGAGCCGCAAGCAGATTGTCCTGAAAACAATCGTTCAAAGCACTTGCATCGTCACCTATCGCCCCTGGAAGAAGACGCACGATAGCATCAGTGATAACTGCTGCCGCCAGTTCTCCACCTGTAAGGACATAATCTCCTATGGTTATTTCTTTCGTAATAAAATGGTCACGAATACGCTGATCGATGCCCTTATAATGACCGCATAGGATGATGATATTTTCACACATTGAAAGGGTGTTCGCCATCGGCTGGTCAAATTGCTCACCATCCGGAGTGACATAAATCACCTCATCATAATGGCGTTCCGACTGCAAAGAGGTGATAGCATTGTCAATAGGCTGACACTGAAGTACCATACCAGCAAAACCTCCGAAAGGATAATCATCAACACGTTTCCACTTGTCTTCAGTATAATCACGTAGGTTATGAATATGGATATCTGCTATCCCTTTTGTCTGTGCCCTTTGTAGAATGCTTTCAGAAATAAAAGGGGTGAGCATCTCTGTCATTACAGTGATAATATCTATTCGCATAAAAGTCATTTAATTGGGAATGCAAAGATAATAAAAATCAATCCACAAAATAGTGATATTAAAAAATATTTTTTAATTTCTTTTGGCTACGTGTGGAAAATGTTGTAAATTCGCAGCCAGTTTGCGAAAAGCAAAACAGATAACAAAAACGATAATAATAAAAAACAAAAAATAATTATGGCAGCATTAGGAAAAATCAGAAAACACGGCGCATTATTAGTAATCGTCATCGGTCTCGCATTGTTTGCATTCGTTGCAGAAGAAGCATTCCGCTCCTGCGAGTCAACGAAAAACCAAACTCGTCAACAAGTTGCAGAAGTGAATGGAAAGAAACTATCCGTTCAGGAATATCAGTCAATGATTGATGAGTTTACTGAAGTATTGAAGATGACTCAAGGACGTGAAAACTTCAACGACGAAGAACTGACACAGATTAAAGATCAGGTATGGCAAACATTCGTACAAGACAACATCCTTGGTAAAGAAGCTGAGAAACTCGGCCTTACTGTTACAGACCAAGAGCTCCAGAACGTCATCAGCGAAGGCAACAATCAAATGCTTATGCAGACTCCGTTCATAAATCAGCAAACGGGTCGTTTCGACTATGCACAGTTGCAGAAGTTCATTGCTGAATACAAGAAGATGAACCGTACTGCCAACCCACAGATGACAGAACAGTACGACAAAATCTACAATTACTGGAAATTCATTGAAAAGACAATGCGTACACAGATTCTCAATGAGAAATACCAAACATTGTTGGCTCATTGCTTCCTGACAAATCCTATCTCTGAGAAAGCAAACTTCAAAAACAAAAATGAGGAAAGCACTATAAAACTTGCTTCTTTCCCATTCACATCTGTTCAGGATAAGGACGTCAAGATTACTGACGCTGATTATGAAAAGAAATACAACGAGATGAAAGAGATGTTCAAACAGCCTATTGAGACTCGTGACATCAAATATGTCGCATTCCAGATAAAGGCTTCTGCACAAGATCGCATAGCTATCAAGGCTGACATTGATTCTACTGCAAAGAAACTTGCTGTTGTAGCAGATCCTACTGAGACTGTTCGCAGAGCAAACTCACTCATTCCATTCCTCGGAGTACCTGTAAGCGAAAAAGCATTCCCTGCAGACATCGCTGAAAAGATAAAAACATTAGGAGAAGGACAGACAGAACCTTTTGAGAATGCTTCTGACAACACTATCAACATCATCAAGGTTCTCTCCGCACAGCAACTCCCAGACTCTATCCAGTTCCGTGCTATTCAGGTTGGTGCTGCTACAATAGACGAAGCCCGTACAAAGGCTGACTCTATAACAAATGCACTCAATGCTGGTGCTGACTTCGAAGAACTGGCAAAGAAATACAATCAGACTGGTCAAGAGCAGTGGCTTACAACAGCAATGTATGAGAATGCTCCTTCTATCGACAAGGACACGAAGACATATCTTACTGCTATCAACAATGCAGGTATGAATGAAATCAAAAACATCGAGATGACAAATGGCAACGTTATCATCAAGGTCATCGACCGCAAGAACTTCATCACAAAGTACAATGCTGCTGTTGTAAAACGTGCTTATGATTTCTCAAAAGACACATATTCTGCAGCATACAATAAGTTCTCACAGATGGTAAGTTCAAGCAAGGACATTGAGTCTCTGAAGAAGAATGCACAGAAGTTCGGTTACCAGATGCAGAATGAAGATGGCATCGCTACATCAAAGCACATGGTGGCTAATCTGAAAGCTACACGTGAGGCTCTGAAATGGATCTTCGATGCTAAAGCTGGCGACATATCTCCTCTCTACGAATGTGGTAACAATGACAATCTTCTCGTTGTTGCTCTTGACAAGGTACACGAAAAGGGATACCGTCCAATGAAAGATGTAAAAGAGGAGCTACGCATTTTTGTCATCAACGACAAAAAAGCAGAAATGCTTATGAAGAAGGCTGAAGGTGTCAAGGACATTGCATCTGCACAGAAGAAAGGTGCTCAGATAAGTGACCTTACACAAGTAACATTCAACGCTCCTGCATTCGTAGCAGAAACAGGAAACATTGAACCTGCCATCTCTGGTGCTGTGGCTGGAACAGCAAAAGGCAAATTCGTATCACATCCTGTAAAGGGCAATGCTGGTGTTTACCTCTTCCAAGTTATCGACAAGAAGCAAAACGCTGCTAAGTTCGATGCAAAGACTGAACAACAGGAATTGAAGAGCAAGAGCATGCAGGCTGCTGGACAGTACATGAACGAACTTTATCTCAAGGCTAATGTTACTGACAACAGATATTTATTCTTCTAAATAAAACATTTATTGAAGCCTCGCAAAAACGGGGCTTCAAGTTTTTAAGGAGGGGACTTGTATGAAACACCGAATTATCTTTCTTTTTTCATTTGTTTGTATGGTGTGCTTGACAAACAGCATATCAGCACAATACAAACCATATCAAGACTATATTGCCAAATACAGCAAAGTTGCCATTCAACAGATGAAAAAATACCACATCCCAGCTTCTATCACCATGGCACAAGCTGTATTGGAAAGTGGAGCAGGAAGAAGTAGGTTAGCAAGGGTGGCAAACAACCATTTCGGTATCAAGTGTGGCGGAGACTGGCAAGGACGACAGAGCTATCATGATGATGACTTACCAAACGAATGTTTCCGTTATTATGATGACCCTCTTGAAAGTTATGAAGACCACTCACTATTCCTTACTGGAAAAAGACGATATGCATCTCTTTTCAATCTTAAGATAACAGACTATCGCGGATGGGCGCATGGATTGAAAAAGGCAGGATATGCCACAAATCCATCGTATGCACACAGTCTCATAAAACTTATTGAGGATTATGAATTGTGGAAACTTGACAATGGGGACTATGACGACCCAGCTCTAAAAAAATTCTTTTCATCTGGGAGTAACCGACAGATATTTTTCAATAACAAAAACTATTATATCAAGGTACGAGCCAACGACACTTTCAAATCATTATCAAAAGAGTTTGATATCAGCGCACGCAAATTGGCAAAATACAATGAACGCAACAAACATGACGTTCTGGTACCGGGGGAGATATTGTACTTAAAAAAGAAACAGAAGAAAGCCGAAAAGAAATACAAGAAGATTCCTCATATCGTTCAAGCTGGAGAATCAATGTACTCTATAGCACAACGATACGGAATACGACTGAAATCATTATATAAATTAAACAAGCTATCGCCTGACTATATCATACAACCAGGTGACCAGCTACGTGTACGTTGAAAAAGAAAAAAAACACTATGGATAAAAGAATCTTAACAATACAAGACATCAGTTGTGTAGGACAATGTTCTCTTACGGTGGCACTGCCTGTCATATCAGCATGTGGAATAGAAACTGCCATACTGCCAAGTTCGGTACTGTCAAACCACACAGCAAAGGGATTTTCTGCATGGACTTTTTGCGATCTAACGGACGAGATGCCCAAGATACTTGAACAATGGAAAAAAGACAATATCACCTTTGATGCTTTCTATACAGGATATGTTTCAAAGCCACAGATTGCTATTATCCTCGACATCATCAGGGCTACGCGAAATGATGATGCTCTTGTCATCGTGGATCCAGTGATGGCTGACAATGGGTTGCTTTATAAGGGTTTCGATGAAGACTTCCCACAACACATGCTAAATTTATGCAACAACGCAGACGTAGTATTACCAAACATTACAGAGGCAGCATTGATGCTTGACATGCCGTATATTGAAAAGAACCATACAAAGGAGTATATCGAAGAGATGGTCACAAGACTGCATCAGAAGGGTGCAAAAAATGTGGTCTTGACTGGTGTCAGTTTCAATCCTGACGAATTGGGAGTGGCATGTTATGATGGGCAGACAATATCATACTATTTCAACAAACGTCTCGACGTATCATTCCACGGTACTGGCGATGCCTATGCCTCAGCCTTTACTGGTGCATTGTTGAGGGGAAAGACATTGCTCGAAGCCGCATCTATTGCCGCCGACTTTGTGGTAGAGGCAATAAAGACGACATTGAAGGATGGCAACCATTGGTATGGAGTAAAATTTGAACAGGTACTCCCCTACCTCATCAACAGATTATAACAAAAAAAATGCCCTCATCATTGAGGGCATTTTTCATATCCACGAAACTTATTATCAGTCGAGTTCACGTATATAGCGGAAGAACTTCCAACCCTTTTCGTCCTTGTAGTTATCTGTATTTTCTTCCGGTACGAAAAGAATACTTGTACGATATACATTGTAGTTGAATGTATCTTCTGGCTTTTCTATCGTAGGAGCAACAGCAGTATTACAATAGATATAAATCAGTTTCTCACAATTGTCAAAAGCCTGTGTCTGAATCTTTGCCGGTGAACGGAAAGTGACATAAGCCAGATAACTGCAACCACAGAATGCCTTTACACCGATAGTCATAAGATACTTACCGAATTTGGCGCGTGTCATCATCTTACAGTTTTCAAAAGCACACTTACCTATCGTCGTCACAGAGTTAGGCAATTCCAGATTCTTCAACTTCACGCATCCGCTGAAAGCATAAGCACCGATACTGCGAATTGTATTCGGAATGAACACGAGCAACAGTTCTTTAGAATCGCGGAAAGCATCCTTACCAATAGCGGTAACCTTCAAAGTCTTGCCATTGTTTGTTACCATCTCTGGAATGAAGACAACACCAGCATAAGAATTTCTTGATTTGCAAGTCACCTCACAAGTAGTACCATCCTTACTTATGTTATAATAAATGGTCTTACCATCACTGTTTTCTGCTGAAAAACTGAAAGCCATAGCCGTCAATGACATAATGCTCATCAACGACATTAAAAACATTTTTTTCATATACCTATATTATTATTTATTTTGCCAAAGCCAACGCTACATTAACAGCACAGGCAACGGTACATCCAACCATAGGGTTGTTACCCATTCCGAGGAATCCCATCATTTCCACGTGAGCAGGAACAGAAGAACTACCTGCAAACTGTGCATCAGAGTGCATACGTCCGAGAGTGTCGGTCATACCATAGCTGGCAGGACCTGCAGCCATATTGTCTGGATGCAGAGTACGACCAGTACCACCACCGGAAGCAACAGAGAAGTAAGGTTTGCCTGCAAGGATACGTTCTTTCTTATAAGTACCTGCAACTGGGTGTTGGAAACGTGTAGGGTTTGTAGAGTTACCCGTTATTGACACGTCAACATCTTCCAGCCAAAGGATAGCAACACCTTCACGTACATCGTCAGCACCATAGCAGTTCACCTTTGCACGTGGTCCGTCACTATATGCAGTACGATTTACCACTTCCACCTTACCAGTATAGTAATCAAACTGTGTCTGGCAATAAGTAAATCCGTTTATACGGCTGATAATCATTGCAGCGTCCTTGCCAAGTCCGTTGAGGATGACGCGGAGAGGATTCTTGCGAACCTTGTTTGCCATCTCAGCAATCTTGATAGCACCTTCTGCAGCAGCGAAACTCTCATGACCTGCAAGGAATGCAAAGCATTGAGTTTCTTCGCGGAGCAGACGTGCTGCAAGGTTTCCATGACCAAGTCCCACCTTACGGTCGTCAGCCACAGAACCAGGGATGCAGAATGCCTGCAGACCAATACCAATAGCCTCAGCAGCATCGGCAGCATTCTTGCAACCTTTCTTTATAGCAATGGCACAACCACACACATAAGCCCACTTAGCATTTTCAAAACATATCATCTGAGTCTCCTCACAAGTCTTGTAAGGGTCTATACCTGCCTGTTCGCATATCTTTTCAGCCTCTTCTACAGAAGCAATACCATTTTCGTTCAAAGCAGCCAACACCTGCTTCATACGACGGTCCTGTGATTCAAATTTTACTTCGCGTGCCATAGTATTATTCCTTTCTTGGGTCTATAGATTTTACTGCGCCTTGCTCTTCTGTCGTGCGACCGTAAGTGCCGGTAGCAGCCTTGATAGCATCAGCATTACTCATATCTTTCTTGAGAGCATCCATCAGTTTGCCCATGTGAACGAACTGATAGCCACACACTTGGTCATCCTTATCGAGGAACATCTTTGTGATGTAGCCCTCTGTCAGTTGAAGATAGCGTGTACCCTTTGCCTTTGTACCATAGAGAGTACCTACCTGAGAAACAAATCCCTTGCCGAGGTCTTCAAGACCTGCACCGATGGTAAGACCACCCTCAGAGAATGCACTCTGTGTACGACCATAGACAATCTGCAGGAACAGTTCGCGCATTGCTGTATTGATGGCATCGCATACGAGGTCTGTATTCAGAGCTTCAAGGAGAGTCTTGCCCGGAAGGATTTCTGATGCCATAGCAGCAGAATGAGTCATACCTGGGCATCCGATAGTCTCTACCAATGCTTCTTCAATGATACCGTTCTTTACATTTAATGACAGTTTGCATGCACCCTGCTGAGGAGCACACCAACCGATTCCGTGAGTCATGCCAGAGATATCCTTAATCTCTTTTGCCTTCACCCACTTACCCTCTTCAGGTATTGGTGCTGGTCCGTGGTTAGGACCTTTGGCAACACAACACATGTTTTGTACTTCTGTTGAATAAATCATGATTTTAATTTACAATTTAACAATATTATATTTAGATAATTACATCTCTAACCTCTAACCTTTTTTATCGTTATCGTAGCGTCAGCGTATCGTAGTGAAACGTATCGTAGCGTAGCGTATCGTTATCGTAGGCGAAACCTAATAGCTTCTCGCTATTATCACTCGGCACTTGCTTGGCTTGCCACTCACCATGTCCGTTCCAGGAGTCTGCTCATAACCGAAAGGCACGCAGCGTATTGTTGCCTGCGTCTCCTCTTTTATCTTCGCCTCAGTCTCGGCAGTACCATCCCAATGACAGAGGAAGAAACCGCCACCTTTGACTTTCTCCTTGAACTCCTCATAGTCATCACATTCATATATCTTAGAGTCGCGCCATGCCTTTGCCTTTACCAGCATGTTCTTCTGAATATCATCCAAAAGATTCTTCACATACTCTTCTATGCCAGCGAGAGCCACCGTCTCCTTTTCCAGAGTGTCACGGCGCATAACCTCTATCGTACCGTTTTCAAGGTCTCTGCCACCGATGACAAGACGTACAGGCACACCCTTCAGTTCGTATTCAGCAAACTTGAATCCCGGGCGTTTATTGTCCGCATCATCATATTTCACGCTGATGCCCATACCTTTAAGGTTTTCTATCACAGGCAACATCACCTTATCTACAGCCTCCTTCTGTTCTGGTTTTCCGGCAATAGGCACTATCACCACCTGAATAGGAGCAAGACGCGGAGGCAGCACAAGACCGTTGTCGTCGCTGTGAGTCATGATGAGAGCACCGATAAGACGTGTGCTCACACCCCAGCTCGTTGCCCATACATATTCTTCTTTCTGGTCTTTGTTCAGGAACTTCACATCGAAAGCCTTGGCAAAGTTCTGTCCAAGGAAATGGCTCGTGCCACTCTGCAGAGCCTTACCATCCTGCATCATAGCCTCAATGGTATAGGTATCCAGAGCACCAGCAAAACGCTCCGTCTCACTCTTCACGCCCTGTACCACAGGCACAGCCATATACTGTTCAGCAAACTCTGCATACACCTTCAGCATCTGCTGTGCTTCCTTCTCAGCCTCCTCGCGAGTCTCATGAGCAGTATGCCCCTCCTGCCACAGGAACTCACTTGTACGCAGGAAAGGACGAGTACGCATCTCCCAACGCATCACGTTACACCACTGATTACACATAAGAGGAAGGTCTCTCCACGAATGAATCCAGTTCTTGTATGTATTCCATATTATCGTCTCTGACGTAGGTCGAATGATAAGTTCCTCCTCCAGTTTTGCTTCAGGATCGACCACCACGCCATCGTGCGTCTCGTTAGTCTTTAGACGGTAGTGAGTAACCACAGCACACTCTTTGGCAAAGCCTTCCACATGTTCCGCCTCACGCGACAGGAACGACTTTGGTATCAACAGAGGGAAATACGCATTCACAGCACCCGTAGCCTTAAACATATCGTCCAGTTGCCGTTGCATCTTCTCCCATATAGCGTATCCGTAAGGCTTTATCACCATACATCCACGCACAGCACTCTGCTCTGCGAGGTCAGCCTTCACTACCAAATCATTATACCATTGACTGTAATTATCAGCCCGTTTTGTCAAATCTTTTAATTCTGCCATTCTATTTGCATATTATAACAGTCTGCGAAATTACAACAAATCAAGGACAATGCCAAAAATAAATTTTATTTATTTTCTTTTATTGCCATAACACGAGAAAATTTATTTTAGCGAGTTATTCTGGAAACAAAAAATCATACACAATTCCACAAAAAACATGTATATTGTCGTACACTATTACCACTAACCCTAATAATGATACACTGCGTTACGATACGCCTTTGGCTACGATACGCTTCGCTACGATACGTTTCACTACGATAC
>JAGHTI010000020.1 GCA_018065415.1 Candidatus Equicola stercoris | reverse complement strand
CGATATTCCGTCTCTCCTATGGAATACTCCTTCTCTGTATATTTCACCTCAATTCCTATCGCTCCCTTACTGCCGTCCTTATGCCGATAAAGCACGAATGCGTCAAATGAAGTTCCATCGTTCAGATAGTTACACTTTGGCTGTGGTGCATATTCTATCTTTACGTCAAGTATCTCTGCCACTCCATCTCTACCGAGAAGTTCGTTGAAGAAACCTTTTGTCGCAGTCTTGTTCTGAATCTTCATCATCGGGAAGAACAGATTGTATGGGATATGCTCACTACGCAGGGCATTATTCAGCAGGTTCATGCCGATCTTTGTGTGACCGGCACGATAGAGTCCCATGATTTCCTTGCGGAAGCCTTCATAGAAGACAAGTCCTTCAAGTGCATATTTGTCCTTGAGCCATACACCGTGGTTGGGACGTTCATCCCAGATGCAGACACCGTCGAAGAGCTTGCTCCATTGCTGTACGATAGACTCCTGATGCTGTCGGGCAGCATTCATGAAAGCCGCATGTGAGCCGTCAGTGTACGATTTCATATCCGTTTCAGTATCTCTTCACATGCCCTCATCCTTCCCTGCACAGATAGCGATGATGAGTTGTTCTGCAATCTTGCGTAAAGGCGTGTCGATGTTCGTAACCCTGTGCCATTTCCCACTTTTCTTCAATTTGTCAGGGAAAGGCAATCTTTCCGTACTGATCCATTCCACCTCACGACAGTGCTTGAAATTAGGTCTTGACTCATCATAGTAGTAATCACCGGTAACTACGCCGATGCCAACGATGTAGTCGAAGTCACTGCGGGCAATGACATAGTCGCCCTCCTTCATCACGTTGGCAAACTCACGCAGCAGTTTCTCTCCGCCGGCTATTCTTCCATAGTCGTATGCCTCATTCAGAGCAGCCGTCAGACCACCCCTGACGCTCATGATTTCATTGAGGTCACCCACCTCCCTGCCATCAGGAAGTCCGCAGGCCATAAAGCCTTTCTCTACATTCTCCTTAAACTGACAGGCCTTTGTGCCAGGCCAGTACATCCAAATACGCTTGCCGTTAAAATCCAGCTTGAATTCTGTTGTCATAATTGTAAATTTGTAAAGTTAAACATTATGTGTATCTAAAATCTGCTTCGCAAGTCCTGTTACCTTTTCCCTCAGTTCCGCAGGCTGTACGATCTCACAGCGAACGGCATGTCGCAAGAGGGCAAAGGCAAGCTCGTCCGTTATCTTAAGGCGGTACTCCATATATACGGAATCCCCCTCATGCCTGATCTCACGCTGTGACCTGTGGAAAGGCAAGGCTCGCAGATACGGTACTGATGATGACGGCACCTTCAGCACGACACGTTCCGTTGGCTTCTCCGGCATGACCGTTACGCCATAACTGTCGGCAAAGAATCCTTCTGCATCAAAATCTATAGGTTGAGTGAATTTCGTGCCTGACATCGTCATGCGCTCTATCCTGTCCAACGCCATTACTCTTCGATAGCCATCCTTCTCCGCAAAGTCAACAACCACATACCATCGCCTGTCCGACAGTTTCACACACAGGGGATTCACCAATGCAGGAGGATTAGCCTCAGCACTACGGAAGTTGTGGTATGTGACCATCAGCTGCTTGTTGTATTTTATGGCCTCAAGTATGGTTTCCAGGTACTCCTCTCCGGAAGGGACATCCACCAGTAACCACCAATTACTTCAGACTGCGGAAACAAAAGAAATTATATGTTAGGAAGATTAGAGAAAGATGTTGATTTTAAGTATTTTAACAATGATATTTGCTTTTTCTCTAAGATGTTAAACTAACTTATAATTGCATATAAATTCGACGATTTTGTCCCGTTTTTGTCCCGTTTTATATTAACTTTGCAGTGTTACTCAAAGCATTGATACACAGTATTTTAGTAGATATAAACATATACAAACAAAAGAAAGAAAATGGGACGAAAAAAGAATGAAATCAATCTCAAAGAACCTGTTAAGATTCGTGAGAAGAACCTCAAGGATGGCAACAAAAGCCTGTACCTTGACATTTACCTGAGAGGAGCCCGAAAGAAGGAGGGCTTGAAACTTTACCTTGTTCCTGAAGTGAGCGCAGCAGCAAAACTCCAGAACAAGAACACATGGCAGCTTGCTGAGCAGATAAAGGCGCAGCGCATCCTTGACATCCAGAAGGTCGGCATGGTCGATTGGGAGAAGGTCAAGAAAATCAACACAACACTTCTCGACTATGTGGAACAGTACATTTCCGACACGGCAGGACTGTCAGAATCAAGTGCCAGGAGCAAGCGCAATCTCAAAGCACGTATCGAGGAACATCTTAATATTATTAATAAGGTGGGACTTCCGTTGTGCAAAGTTGACAAAGACTATTGCAAGGATTTCATCGTATTCCTCAAAACCTGTACCTACAACGATGGCAAGAAGAAGCTGAGTGCTACTACACAGAGGATGTTTGTCAATCGCTTCGGTTCCATCATGGAAAATGCCTTGCGAGAAGGTCTGGTAAGCCAGAATCCGTTCAAACTGCTGGAAAAGAAGGACAAACCACAGAAAAACAGCGCAGAGAGGGAGTTCCTGACGATAGAGGAACTTAGAAAGGTCATGCAAGTTGACTGCCGTTACCCGATAGTCAAGAAGATGTTCCTATTCTCCTGCTTCACAGGTCTTCGCTACAGTGACGTGATTACGCTCGAATGGAAACATATCCATCAGAGTCCTGACGGCAAGTCACTCTACATCGAGAAGAACCAAGTCAAGACTGGCAATCCTGTCACAGTGCCCCTGTCCAATGAAGCACTGAAATGGATGCCGGAAAGGACAGAAGGCAATGAACTTGTCTTCCATGAGTACAACATCACATCGACAACCGTTGAAATCATTGTTGACGAATGGATGAAGGAGGCAGGTATTACTAAGCACATCACCTACCACTGCAGCAGACATACCGCTGCAACCACATGGCTTACACTTGGGGCAAGCCTTTATGTGGTGAGCAAACTGCTCGGTCACAGAAGTATCAAGGTGACGGAAATCTATGCAAAGATTATTGATGAGAAGAAGATAGAGGCGATGAACCTTGTCAATAATATCTTCGTCTGAAACTGGATGTTCAAAACTATGATGAAATACTAAGGGCTATGAAAGTAGAAATAAAGGAAAGACAACAGACATCAGGCAACAAGACCCTATATCTCGAATATTATGAGAAGGGCTTCAGAAAAAGAGAGAATCTCCACCTCACCATCTATCCTGACACGATGCGCGGTGCCAGAAAGCTCAACAAGGAAACATATGCCAAGGCACAAGCCATACGTTCAGACCGAATCCTCAACCCACCTTCATTCGTCGTGAACAGGGACGAACCGAAGGAAAAGCCAGAGGAAGACCGTACCAAGACCTTGACCTGGCTCCAATGGGCAAACGACTGCGTTGAGTATGGAATACAAGAAGGCAACGTAGAGAAGCAGATTGGCCACAAGAAGACTGTCTGCAAGCGAATCAGTGAATACCTCACTCTAATCAAGAATGAGGACATCCTTCTCAAAGATGTGACAAACAAGCATATAAGCGGTCTCTATGACTATATGCGCAACCACTACCGCAACGAGCAACAAATCAAGAAGGATGGTGGCAAGTTGTCACCATTCTCCCTGATGCTGTTCGGGCAGACGATAAATGCCATGTTCAACAGGGCAGTCCGTGACGAACTTGTCCGCTATAATCCTGTGGCTGGTCTTGACAATCTTGAAGGATTTCCTGTGCCTGACACACATAGGGAGTTCCTGACACCCGACGAACTGAAACGCTTCCTGGCAGTTGAGACGGCAACAGAGCAGGAAAGCATCGTACAAAAGGCATTCGGATTCTCGTGCATGACAGGACTTCGCAGTTCCGACATGCACCTTCTCAAATGGAGCAACATCAAGCCTATGGGAAATGGTCTATGCGTACACCTCCTTCAGAAGAAGACCAAGCGATGGGTGACCGTTCCACTCAACGAGATGGCACTTTCTCTTCTCCCTCCACGTCCAGAAAATGGAAGTGATGACTTCATTTTCAAGTTGGTGAAGAAGTCTGACGGCATAGCAAAGTATGTCCGTAGAATAACAGAAAAGGCAGGAATCGAAGGCAAGGACATCACCTATCATTGCAGCCGTCACACCGTGGCAACCCTTGCCATCAGTTCTGGAGCAGACCTTTCGACCGTCAGTAAGATTCTCGGTCATAAAAGCACCGTCTGTACAGAGGTCTATGCAAAAGTGAGCCTTGAAAAGAAAATTGAAGCCGTGAACCTGACTGATGGTGTATTCGATTAAGTCAAAGAATAAGTTGAACCAGAAAATGCCGTGTTCAGAAAGGTCTTTCCAGACTTTTTTGAACACAAGCATATTTTGAACACATGGAGAATCATAAAACGGTAGTCATATACGCTCGTGTCAGCAGTATCGGTGACAGACAGAGCACAGATCGTCAGGTCAAGGACTTGACGGACTATGCTGTTTATCAAAAGATGGAAGTCCGCAAGGTATTCGAGGAACACATCTCTGGGGCGAAGAAGAATGATGAGCGACCAGTGTTGTGTGAGGCGATTAGGTATTGCAAGGATAATAGCATTGATTTCTTTCTTGTCAGTGAGTTGTCAAGATTGGGCAGGAATGCGTTTGAGGTTCTTGCCTCTGTCAAAGAATTGTTTGACTGTGGCATCAACCTCTATATCCAGAAGGAACAATTCACGCTTCTTGACGAGGACGGCAAGCCTTCGTTGTTTGCTCCAGTCATGATAGCGACTCTTTCAACCTGTGCCCAGTTGGAACGTGATAATATATCATTCCGGCTGAACTCAGGCAGAAAACAGTATGTTGAAAAGGGCGGTAAACTTGGCAGACCACTGGGTTCCACCAAGACCAAGGACAAAAAGAAGGAAGAATACAAAGAAGTTATCAGCCTCCTGCACAAAGGGTATGTCATTCGCGATGTAGCCAGACTGACAGGTAAGGGCATCAGTACTGTGCAACGAATAAAGAAGGAGTTGGTTGATTGATATTTTAATGATTTACTTGGGGGTGCGAGATTGATATGCATTTCTAAATTGCAAATCTATTATTTGAACTGGCGTTTTCTACATGGGAATTTGAGAAAAGTCATTTTCGCACTCATATATAGGCAAGTATTTACAGATAATTGGGTAGGAGGTAAATGCTAATCATAAAAGGTATTTGCCTCCTACTTTTGCATTTACCGACCTCTCACACCACCGTACGTGCCGTTCGGCATACGGCGGTTTCGCGCTTTCTCATCCCACGATGTGTGGCAAGTTGTTTTCAGCCATCCCTTGGACCAACATCACTCCCATTCTATTGTCGGATTCCGTCCTATCGTAGTGAACGGGGAAGTTCCTCTCGGACATTTGACCACAAAAGAGTCTCAAAGGTAGCAGTCATTTACTTTTGCACTGCGCGATTCGGTCCTTCACTATAGCCACACGTGACTTGGGTACTATGACCTCTGCTGACTTCTCAAGGTTCGTTGTTACTGCTTGCCCTTGCGGACTCGCCCTTGAGACCTCCCCAGTTATGGACGCATTCTTTCCATCTTATACCCGCTT
>JAGHTI010000092.1 GCA_018065415.1 Candidatus Equicola stercoris | reverse complement strand
TATTCTGGTTTCAGCGTAGGAGCAGCAGTGCTCATGGACAACGGACGTGTCTATTTAGGTGCCAATCAGGAGAATGCCGCCTATCCGTCAGGACTGTGTGCCGAGCGTACAGCCATCTTCGCTGCTCATGCACAACATCCCAACGACAAGATTGTCTCATTGGCCATTGCTGCCCGCAACCGTGACGGCTTCATCCCCAAACCAGCCGCACCATGCGGAGCCTGTCGGCAGGTGATACTCGAATCAGAAATGCGTTACAGCCAACCGATAAAGATACTGCTCTACGGCACCGAAGCCACCTATGTCATCGATACCGTTCGTGACATCCTTCCTTTACAGTTCACATCTGACGATTTGACTTAGAGGGGAGGCTTGGCCTACGATAACGATACGTTTCACTACGATACGTTTCACTACGATACGTTTCACTACGATACGTTTCACTACGATAACGAAAATGAAATTAAGCCTCTCGCAGAGAAAATCTTGCCTCTTACGAGGTTATGTATATAAGTATCTGCCTTTTTGTAAGTAAACTTCCAACAGTCATATACTTCTATCCAAGCCATCTTTGCGATGGCTCAAGATTTTTACGCAGAGGGCAGAGGTGCACCTTTCAGGTGCTACGCAGAGGACTCTCCTCTATGAGGGAGGAATTATGGATTTAGGGAACTATGGACTTAGGGATTTAAACTCCCCACTCTCTGCTTCTGTGGTAAGAAAAAATCTCTGCGCAGCAATCGCAGATTGCGTCTCTGCCCTCTGCGTAGAAATCCCGAAGGACTATGAAATAGGACTTGGATAGAATAAGAAATCAGAAATAGAAATTCATTTATATGGATGATTTATTATTATAGACAAAACTTGCAAGGCAAGCGGGATTTCCTCTGCGAGAGACCAAACAGAGAAACAAAACAGCGAGAAACAAAAAAAACTGTTGACTGTAGACAAAATTTTTAACAACGTAAAATTAGATAAAATTATGGTTTATTTTCCAAATGTAGAAAAGATTAAGTTTGAAGGCAAGGACTCAAAGAATCCTATGGCTTTCCATTATTATGATGCTGAAAAGGTCATCATGGGTAAGAAGATGAAAGACTGGTTGCGTTTTGCTATGGCATGGTGGCATACACTCTGTGCAGAAGGTAGCGACCAATTCGGTCCCGGCACAAAGTCATTCCCTTGGAATACTGGTGCAAATGCTCTTGAAAAGGCAAAGAACAAGGCAGATGCAGGTTTCGAGGTAATGGAAAAACTGGGAATAGACTATTTCTGCTTCCATGATGTTGACCTCATCGACGAAGGTGAGACGATAGAAGAATACGAGGCAAATATGCAAGCCATAGTTGCCTATCTCAAAGAGAAGATGGCGAAGACAGGTAAGAAACTCCTGTGGTCAACAGCCAACGTGTTCGGTAACAAACGCTACATGAATGGTGCAAGCACAAATCCGGATTTCGATGTTGTGGCTCGTGCCATAGTGCAGATAAAGAATGCCATCGACGCTGGTATAGCCCTCGGTGCTGAAAACTATGTATTTTGGGGCGGTCGTGAAGGTTATATGTCAATACTCAATACCGACCAGAAGCGTGAGAAAGAGCACATGGCAACAATGTTGACAATGGCACGCGATTATGCACGTTCCAAAGGTTTCAAGGGCAACTTCCTCATTGAACCGAAACCAATGGAACCAACAAAGCATCAGTATGACGTAGATACCGAAACGGTAATAGGATTCCTCAAGGCACATGGTCTTGACAAAGATTTTAAGGTGAACATAGAGGTAAACCACGCAACACTCGCCGGACATACATTTGAACATGAGTTGGCTTGTGCTGTCGATGCAGGTATGCTCGGCTCTATTGATGCCAACCGTGGCGACTATCAGAACGGATGGGATACCGACCAGTTCCCTATCGACCAGTATGAACTGGTACAGGCAATGATGCAGATAATCCGCAACGGAGGTCTCGCTCCTGGTGGAACAAACTTTGATGCAAAGACACGTCGTAACTCTACCGACCTCGAAGACATCATCATCGCACATATCAGTGGTATGGATGCCATGGCACGCGCCCTTGAGAGTGCTGCTGACATACTGCAGAACTCACCGATACCGGCTATGGTAAAAGAACGTTATTCCTCTTTCGATTCAGGTCTCGGCAAGAAATTCGAAGAAGGCAAGATGACATTTGAAGAACTCTATGAGTACGGCAAGCAGGTAGGCGAACCGAAACAGACTTCCGGTCGTCAGGAACTGTATGAGACAATAGTAGCATTATACACTAAATAGTTAAAAGTTTATATCATTATGCAATTGAAGATAAAATTAGCATTGCTCAACTTCCTCGAATTTGCTGTTTGGGGTGCTTACCTCACATCAATGGGAAGTTTTTTGGCAAAGTCTGGCATGGGTGAACAGATTTGGCTGTTCTATGCTTCACAAGGCTTTGTGTCTATACTCATGCCTGCACTCATGGGCATCATTGCCGATAAGTGGATTCAGGCACAGAGAGTACTCTCTATCTGTCATTTCATTGCAGGTGCTGCCATGCTCGCATGTGGCATCTACGCCATGCAGTCTGGTGCAACCATACAGTTTGGTGTGTTCTATGCATTTTATCTCATATCTGTAGCATTCTTCATGCCGACGATACCTCTGTCGTATTCAGTGGCATATAATGCCCTTGAGAGAGAAGGCAAAGATCCTGTAAAAGACTTCCCTCCTGTACGTGCATTCGGCACTGTCGGATTTATATGCAGCATGCTGTTTGTAAACTTCGTCAAGAACTCGGATGGCATACAGTTTCAGCACAGTTACGAACAGTTCCTCGTATCAGGAGTCTTAAGCATCATCCTCTGTCTGTACGTCCTCACCATGCCACAATGTCCTTGCAAGCCAAAAGAAGAAATACAGAGTTTCTTCGAGGCAAGCGGGCTCAGTGCGTTCAAACTGTTCAAACAGCGTAAAATGGCGATATTCTTCATCTTCTCAATGTTGCTCGGTGCATCACTGCAGGTGACTAATGGCTATGCCAATACCTTCATCACGCATTTTGCCGACATAGAGCAGTATGCTGATACATGGGGAGCACACAATGCTAATGCGCTTATCTCTATAAGTCAGATAAGTGAGACATTGTGTATCCTGCTGATTCCGTTCTTCATGAAACGCTTTGGCATAAAAATCGTCATGCTCATATCCATGTTTGCATGGGTATTTCGTTTCGGTTTCTTCGGACTTGGTAATCCGGGAGACGGCGTATGGCTCTTTGTCCTCAGTTGCATAGTATATGGCGTTGCCTTTGACTTCTTCAATGTTTCTGGCTCACTGTATGTCAACGAAAACACTAATAAGGACATACGCTCAAGTGCACAGGGACTCCTTATCCTCATGACAAATGGTTTGGGGTCGAGTATCGGCACATGGGTAGCAGGAATGGTGATAAATCATTATGTATATCAGTCTAATGCAAACGACTGGAGTACGGCATGGTACATCTTTGCCACATATTCATTTGTCGTTGCCGTGATGTTCGCAATCCTTTTCAAAGAGAAGAAGAATTGAAAGAAGAACGGTATTTTTATGTTCCACAGGCAGGTCAGCGTGACATATTGCCAGATGATGAGGCACAGCATGCACTGAAAGTGTTGCGCCTGAAGGAAGGTGCCGAAATCTTTCTCATGGATGGTGACGGCACGTTCTTCCGAGCAGAGGTGACACTGGCAACAAACCACGTATGCCAGTACCATATCATCGAAACTCTTCCGCAACAACGACCATGGCGTGGTAGCATAACCATTGCCATGGCTCCGACGAAGATGATGGAGCGTACTGAGTGGTTTGTGGAAAAGGCAACAGAGATAGGCGTGGATGAGATAGTCTTTCTTGATTGCCGATTTTCAGAACGCCGACAGATAAAGATACCACGCATAGAGAAGATATGCATCGCAGCCATGAAGCAAAGTCGCAAGGCATGGATGCCACGCATAACGGACATGCAAGACTTTGATACCTTCGTCAAAGATGCACATCATGCCCACCGTTACATAGCCCATTGTTACGATGGTGAACGTCATGACCTCTTTCATCAGTTGGCATCATTGCCAGATGCAGAAAAGGACAAGGATGTAGTGGTGCTCATAGGACCAGAAGGAGACTTCAGTATAGATGAAGTGAAGACAGCAATGCAAAATGAGTTCATTCCAGTGACACTCGGCAATAGCCGTCTGCGTACAGAGACAGCCGCCCTCGTAGCGACACATATGTTCAGTATTCGATAACGATACGCTTCGATAACGATACGCTTCGATAACGATAACGATAACGATAAACCGCACAACCGTGTAACCGCACAACCGTAAAACCGTATAACCGTAAAACCGCATAACCGTAAAACCGCACAACCGTAAAACCGTAAAACCGTAAAACCGTAAAACCGTAAAACCGTATAACCGTAAAACCGCATAACCGCACAACCTAATATGACAGACATAAACTTACAATGCACAATCCACAAGTATTCTTTTGAAGAACTTGACAAGACAGATCAAGACCTCATCCGCAAGGCGATGAAGGCCACAGACAATTCCTATGCACCTTATTCTGGTTTCAGCGTAGGAGCAGCAGTGCTCATGGACAACGGACGTGTCTATTTAGGTGCCAATCAGGAGAATGCCGCCTATCCGTCAGGACTGTGTGC
>JAGHTI010000012.1 GCA_018065415.1 Candidatus Equicola stercoris | reverse complement strand
ACACCGAATTCTTCAACAAGCACCTTCTTGACAACTTCAGCACGATTCTCTGAAAGCTTATCGTTGTACTTGGGATAAGCAGTCTGCATATCTGCATAACCTGTAACGGAGAACTTGGTCTCAGGAGCTGCCTTGATAGCCTCGGCTGCAAGCATAATAGCCACTTTCTCACGATTGCTGAGTTTCCACTTGTCGATAGGGAAATTGACAATCTGGCGATAGTTGTCAACCTTTGCAGCAGCAAGAGCCTCTTCCTGATCTGCGATTGTCTGCTTGGCCTGTGCAAGTTCGTCAGCAGTCTTGTTTGCCTGTTCAGCATATTCCTTGGCAACCTCCTTTGCAACGTCACCGTCCTTGACGGCATCAGCATATTCCTGAGAAGCAAGAACAGCTGTCGTAAGAGGAATCCAAGCTGCCACTGTCTCTGCGCCTGTAAGGATGCTCTTCTTGTTCACAAAACCGAACTTGTAGGAGACACCTCCTGTAAGGCCTATCATACCGTCAAGAGGAATATTCTTATGATCTCCTGATGAAGAAAATGAAATGCCGTTCAAAGCATCGCCATAAAGAGCACCGCGGACGTTGATGTTGAGTGACCATCTGTCGTTGATGTTGAACTGGTTGATGAGACCTGCGTTGAAGGAACCTGTGCAGCTGGTGTAAACTGAAGAGTTCAATGCCACAGCGACACCACCGCCGAGATAACCGATAAGGTGATACATCCTGTCAGGACGATATCCCTGGCAGATGTTGAGAATATCGAAAGAGAATGTTGCGAAGAAGTTGCCATACCAGCGGTTCAGTTTCGAGCCTGCAAGGTAAAGTGACTCACCGCCCTTTTTGTCCTTGTAAAGAGGATCGTCATCCTGACGGAAGGTTGCCTTTTCATCACCGACGCCGTATAAACCCCTGTAAGGAGAGAAGTTCATACCGATACCGATTGCAAAGTAAGGAGATGTCCATTTCTGGATGTTGAAGTCAATTGCAGGGCCTGTCCACAAATCGAGGAACTTCTGATGTGAGCCTGAATACTCGCCCAAATATGTCTGGGTGCCGAGTCCGAGACTGATTTCCCAGTTCTTGCCGAAATCGTTGACAAGCACCGTATTCTCGTGCTCGATTTCAGTCGCAGTCGTGGATGTTTCCACAGTCTTGCCTGCTTCTTCTTTCACTTCCTGCTCTGTCTTTGAAACAGTGATGGTAGTGTTCTTTTCTTGAGCCATTACGACGCCTGCTGCGAGGGCAAAGGCGGTAATCGTAAGAATCAACTTTTTCATGTTAGTTGGAATATTTAGTGTGTATTAATATTTGATTTCACCACAATTAACTTGCAAATGTACTAATTATTCATTTAACTACCAAATATTACAGCATCTCATAACTTCTTTTCACGAAATCTGTCAGATCCTTGCCTTTCAAGAGTCCGGCTCCGAGAAGAGCCAGATCCGTCATATTCTTGAGCAGTTCTTTGTCCTTATTCTCCCAGAATTTCTTCACGAGAGGATGCTCCATATTAACTATAACATTATATGATTCAGGTATTTGACCATAAAAATTCATACCCCCTCCCATCTTGCTCATTTCCCGGTAACGGCGCATGAATTCCGTCTGTGTGAGCAGAACAGGGGCCTCATTTTCACCGAGATTGCGTGCCTCTACAGAATATTCATAACCCGAAGGTAATGAGGCCTTCACCATCTCATCCAGTGATTTTTTGTCATCATCAGACAGTTCCGGCTTTATTTCATCTGCCTTCTTTATCAGGTTTTCGATACTGTCGGAGTCAACACGGGCGAAACTGCTGTCCTTGAGTTTAGTCTCCAACAAGTTCACGAAATGTGAATCCAGCTCGCAATCAAGCAACAGAACGTCATAGCCTTTGGCCTTTGCAGCCTCGATGTAGCTGTACTGTGCAACCGGATCAGTGGCATAGAGGTACACAAGTTTATTGTCCTTGTCCTTCTGCGCAGCTTCTATCAGGGTTTTATACTCATCCAGCGAATAATACTTGTCAGACGTCGTGCTCTTGAGCAGCGCGAATTTCAAGGCCTTTTCGCAGAATTCCTCGTTGGTGAGCATTCCGTATTC
>JAGHTI010000108.1 GCA_018065415.1 Candidatus Equicola stercoris | reverse complement strand
AAAGAACAACGGGAAATCTTTGATGTCTTCGAAATTGATTACCCTGACAAGAATGGGGTGGCAATTTCATAGAGTACTCCCTGTCTATGGCTCTATAGCACTAACTATATGGCTATGCTACCTGCCCAAATGTTGTTATAATTTTCTTAAGGGATTTCAGGATCCTAACGGTAAACAGTATGCCACGTTGCAAACTCATCACCGAGGTATTACAGAAGGATGGCTTCATCGAGAAGAGCGGACAAGGCGTTGATAAAATGTTCTACCATTGCCTGATGGATGGCAAGAGTTTGCCAGATTACTCTCTTACAGACGAATGGCAGGTCTGTCTACGACTCCCTGGCGAAATCAAGTACCCAGCTTTCATGCTCTATGCGCGTGAGTTGCAGAACGCCCGACCTGCGAACAACAAACTCAACGTATTCGACCTTCTTGCCCTCTTTCGTGCTTCGCAAGGCGAAAGCCAGCGCCATACAGATGAGGTAACACTACGCAAACTTATCGACGAAGGATTACTCATCTCAGCACAAGATGGCTACAAGCTGACTGATAGGTATTATGAAATCTTCAAGAATACAACTGTTAATGCAACTGAACAAAAAGATGATACGGTAAAATTATCGCAACTTACTGAAAGACAGAAAAAGATTTATCATATCATAAAAAAATGGCACGATAAATGATACTGTAAATGATACTGTAAATGATACTGTAAATGATACTGTAACTACCAAAACATTACCAGAATCATTAGGCACCAGTATTATAACCATAAAACGAGATCTTGCTGCTATGCAATCCGTGGGTGTCATAAAACGTGTCGGAAGTGATAAAACAGGTCATTGGGAGGTAATCGTTAAATAGATTAAGAAAGAGTAAAAATGCCATTCGGAATAGACATACAGGAAGATGAGATACTATCTTGGGAACACGGAATCCTTGAGAACCTTCTTGCCGATCGCACAACGGGCGAAAACATCATCTGGGCAACTGATGACTACTCGGCTCGTGGCGAAGGTTATCTGTCGTTAGACGCCATTGAGGTAGCATCGATAACAGGTGAAAATAATCACATCATCCAGCCGCGAATACGCAAACCGCTTGAGGAGCAGAAAAAGCGAATAGACGAGAAGGCAGAGGTCTTTACCCCTGCCTGGATCTGTAATTCGCAGAACAACCTTATTGACAAGGTATGGTTCCAAACATCAGCGATACTCTTGATTATGATATGGGGTTGGAACGCGAATTCAAGTACAATGGAATGAATGTGGATGATGCTATCAGGCACCTAACTCGTTTCTGCGCTAATCTGTGGCAGATTCATCCTTTTTGCGAAGGAAATACTCGCACCACTGCTGTATTTATGATTAAGTACCTGCGCACGTTGAGATTCAATGTAGTGAACGATGTTTTTGCAAATAACTCATGGTACTTCCGCAATGCCTTGGTTCGTGCCAACTTCCGAGACCTACCAAATGGAATAACAGAAACGACAATCTATCTGGAACGATTCTTCCGCAGTATGCTGTTGGGGGAACAACATGACCTGAGAAACAGAATAATGCATGTGGATTGGGATAAGGTAGAGGAAAATGCCGTTCAAAGTGCAATGCCTGAACTCCAAAGTGCAAATACAAGTGATGAACTGTCTCTAAAGTGCAAAAATTGCACTTTGGAAGAGGCTGCGCTACTTCGTATAGTGCAAAAGAAACCTACTGCTACCCAGAAGGAAATTGCTGCTGAGATTGGTAAATCAGAAAGAACTGTTAAGACAATTACTGTAAACCTACAAGAGAAAGGTATTCTACACAGAGTAAATGGTAAGCGTAATGGTCGTTGGGAGATTACGGGTGGACGAGAATCATAAAAGGTCTAGCATTGGCTTCACATTCATATGCTTGTATCCTATCCACCGAACATCTCGGTCACTTCAATAGTTCGAAAGTTGAAGCAAAACAGCACTCGTGAACTATGGAAACGATATC
>JAGHTI010000073.1 GCA_018065415.1 Candidatus Equicola stercoris | reverse complement strand
AACTAAATAGTAATAGATTATTTATAAAGACGAGATTAACTTAAACGCAAGATGCGATCGATTATTTGCAATGGTCCGACTGAATATTTATGAAGTTCGCTAGTGTTTGACGTGAAGTTCGTTGTGTTTCTTTGTTTGCATCCTACTATAGATTGGTCACACAATAACGTTTATGGTATGGTGTTGATGATACGAACCACGAAAATTGGACAAAGATTTAATCTCATTATTGTTAAAAAATTGGTAAAAGTTTATAAAAATCTTGCTGTTTATTATATAATAATGTGTATTTTTGCAGTATGAAGATAGTTATTCTTGATGGATATGCTCTCAATCCTGGTGACCTTGATTGGAATGTATTGAGAGAATTTGGAGAGGTGGTGGTTTATGACAGGACAAAGAAGGAGGATGCAATCGAACGTCTTGCTGATGCAGATGCTGCCATAACAAATAAATTTCCTTTCGATAAAAATCTAATAGAGAGCCTTCCTAAACTGAAATTCATTGCTGTAACGGCTACGGGCTACGACATCATCGACTGCAAGGCTGCACGCGAGGCGGGTGTGACAGTAACTAACATTCCCGCCTACTCTACCGACAGCGTGGCACAGACGGTGTTTGCATTCATCCTGAACATAATGAACGGGGTGCAACACTTTACTGACGAGAACAGGAACGGCAGATGGAGCAGGTGTGAGGATTTCTGTTATTGGGATTCTACACTGCATGAACTGACGGGAAAGAGCATCGGCATAATAGGTATGGGGCATATTGGTCAGAGGGTGGCACAAATCGCAAATGCTTTCGGCATGAAGGTGCTTGCAAAGACAAGCAAGGACAAAGATTTGCTACCAGAATATGTGGAGAAGGCATCATTAGAAGACATTTTCAGAGAAGCAGACATCATATCCTTACATTGTCCATTGACTCCTGACACACGTAACATGATCGATGAAGCATCGATACGGATGATGCGTCCATCAACGATAGTGATAAATACGAGTCGCGGACCATTGGTAAACGAAAAGGCTATGGCAAAGGCATTGGAAGAAGGAAAGGTGGCGGCTTATGCCACTGACGTGATGGAACATGAACCACCGTCAGCTGACTGTCCACTACTGAAGGCTCCAAACTGCTTCATTACGCCACACGTGGCATGGGCTACGTACGAGGCAAGAGTGAGATTGATGGACATACTTGTAGAAAACTTTAGGGCTTTCCTGCAAGGAACACCAATAAATGTTGTGAACAAGTAAGACTTGAAAATTGATAAGTGGACATAAGTAGAAAGATAATATCGATAGTGGTATGGACGCTGATAGGGCTGTGCATACTGATGATGGTTCTGCCAGAGATTCCGTGGGTTCAAAATGCTTGCGGAAATAGAGTTGCTGCGATATTATCCGAAAAACTAGGCACAGAGGTTACAGTGGAGAAGATTGCCCTAGAACTGCCTAACCGTGCCGTGGTAGATAATATAGTGATGCTCGACCAAAAGGGCGACACGTTGCTGACGACAGGCCGCATGAGCGCAAAGGTGGAACTGATGCCACTGATAAAAGATGGAAAGATAATTATTCACTCTGCACAACTGTTCACACCAAACATAAGACTGAAAGAATACAGAAACGGAAAAAACAACTACCAGTTTGTGTTGGACTCCCTGGCATCGAAGGACACTACTGGTGCCCCACTCTATCTGAAGATTAACGATTTTGTGCTACGCGATGGTGCTGTGAGCATGACAAGACCTCACGAACTACTGGAGGCGGAAGGCATAAATGGATATTTCACCCTACACGAACTGAATGATGAAAACATAGATGCAGAGATTTATGAATTGGCATTTGTGGGAAGACATGTCAAGAGGCAAGGAGCAAGAGGAAGCTCTTTGATTGACTTGAAAAATCTTAGTACACGGTTTAGGAAACAGGGCTCGCAGATGACTCTTGATGACATGGTGTTGACTTTGGCTAACTCTGAATTGAAAATTAAGAAGGCGGAATACAATACTGACAGGAAGACATACAATGCCATTATCGAACCATCGAAGATAAGTACCATTGACATTGGTAACATCTTGGGGAAAAAGACGGAATGGGAACAGACGATGAACATCTCTGGAAAGGCCATAGGAAACAGCAACATGATAAGAGTACCATACATAGACATTTACAGCGATAATGGCAACAACCGTCTGCATGGTACGGACATCATGGCTTCATTCAACGGAAATACTGCCAAAGGAACAATAGATGATATCAGGCTGTCAAACGATGTCCTGAAGATGCTCAACGTGCCTGTATTGGACAAACTACAATACGTCTCTTTCAACGGAAAGGCAGAAAAGGTTAACGACTGGATGAACGTCATGGGACTGGTGAAGACAGATATCGGTAACGCAATCATAAATGGTAAGATGAACGGTAAGGACTTCGAGGCGAAAATGAATACCACCGGACTTAACCTAACGTATCTTAGTGGAATGAGTGGACTGGGGTTCGTCTCTGGAAAGATAGCAGCAAGGGGCAACATGAAGACGAAGAACGTCGGTGGTGTGGCTGAGATAAACAGACTGGACTACAATAACTATTCATATAGAAACATCAACATCGACGGCAGTTATCGTAATGACATTGTACAAGGAAGCCTAAACATTGCAGATCCACAATGTAGCCTCGCCATGAAAGGAACGGCTGACATAAGAAAGAAGGCATTGGTACTGAACGGTGACGTGAACAAGTTTATATATAATGGTGTTGCTTTGGACGGACATATTGACGCTGACGTGATGAGTAGTGGCAAAAACGACCTCGAAGGAAGCATTAACGTGAGCAACGAATATGCAAACATAAATATCAACGGACGTTTCGGTTATACCGCATTGTATGATGACATACAATACGCTGTGAAATCGAGGATTCCGTCTGTGACGGCTCTGTCAATGCCACAGAATGTGGAGGGGCATAAGTATGACTTCTCTGTAAACATCACAGACACGAAGACTCTGGAAAACCTGCTGAAACTACCAATACGGATAGACGGTGGACTGAACCTACAAGGAATGGTGGATAACAGTGTTCACTTGTTGAACGTGAATGGGGAGATTCCGCACTTTGTCTATGGCAACAAAAAATTCGACGACTGCACATTCTTCATCACAACAAGTCAACGAATCAACGATAACGATAACGATAACGATACGCTTCGCTACGATACGTTTCACTACGATACGTTTCACTACGATAACGATATAACCGCAAAACCGTACAACAGTATCCAAGTGTTGGTGAACGCAAAGAAGATGGAAGACGATGGTGGTGTCTATGACATAAACATAAGTACACAAGCAACAGATGATATCCTGCTGACAAAACTGACATGGTACAACCCTACTGACAATGACTTCAACGGAAACATTGACACAAAGACGAAGTTCTTCCACGGAAACAATGGGAAGACAGGACTGCAAACGGAGATAAGACCGTCTGATATAATCTTCAACGACTCGGTGTTCCACATATCATCAGGCATAATAGAATATGCTGACAGGCGGATGAAAGTGAAAAACGTAGGTATCAGCAATTCCCATCAGCATATAAGGCTTGACGGTGTGGCATCCGACTATGAAGAGGATTCTCTGACAGTAGATTTGCAAGATGTGAACGTAGAGTACGTGATGGAGGTTGTGGGCTTTGATGACGTAGATTTCCGTGGCAGAGCGTCGGGCAGAGCAAACATAAAATCAATGTTCAACAATCCGTCAGCATTTGCACAACTGAAGGTAAAGAAGTTCCAGTTCGAACATGGCGACCTCGGCACACTCAACGTGACGGCACTGTGGAACAAGGATGAAGAACAGATTGACATAGATGGAATGTGTGATGATGGTACGGGAAAGTTGAAGATAGATGGTTTCGTATCACCATCGAAATACAACATAGACCTAAAACTACAACTGCACAAGACGGCAATGGGGTATCTAAACACGTTTACCTCAAACGTACTGAAAGACATAAAAGGTCGTGCAAACGGACATCTAAACGTCATCGGTCCGCTGAATGCCATACAACTGGTTGGAGCTGTGAAGGCGAAAGCTACCTTCTCCGTACCGATACTGAACACACAATACAGACTCAGCGATGAGGACAGTGTCTATTTCGTGCCTGACGACATACAGTTCAAGAACACGAAGATTTATGACATAGAAAACAACATGGCAGTAGTAAACGGTGGCGTACATCACAAAACACTCGGTCGTTTCACCTTTGATTTAGATATCAATACGGAGAAACTACTCTGCTTTGACAAGAAAGACTTCGGTGATGAATCGTTCTTCGGCACTATCTACGCTAGCGGAAATACAAAGATACATAATATAAGAGGTGAAACGAACATTGAGGGAAACATGACACCTCTGTCGGGTTCATCATTCGTATATAATGCTTCAAGGGAGAACTACATCAACACGCAGAAGTTCATAACGTTCAGAGATGTGACAAAGGTTAAAGGACAAAGGACAAAGGACGAAGAACAAAACTCTTCATCGACATTAGACCTCAAACCTCAAACAACAAACCTCAAACAACAGACCTCAGACCTATATGTAAACTTCACAATAGATGCTAATCCTAACCTGAGGTTGAGTTTGCTTACAGATAGTAAGTCAGACGACTACATAAACCTCTTTGGCGATGGTACATTGAAGGCAACATATTACAATAAAGGCACTCTAGACATCTTCGGGGCTTATACAGTAGATCATGGTGACTACCGCATGACAATACAAAACCTGATGAAAAAGAAATTCCAGTTTGAAAAAGGCGGTACTGTGATGTTTGTAGGAAATCCTTTTGATGCGGCTGTAAACCTAACAGCCTTATACACTATTAACAACGTGGCTCTGTCAGACCTTAACATAGGAAACTCCTTTGGCAGCAATACTGTAAAGGTGAACTGCATAATGAACATTACAGGCATCAGCGGTAACCCAAAGGTAAGCTTCGATCTTGACCTGCCAAACGTGAACAGCGACGAAAAGCAGATGATACGCAGTCTCATCAATTCCGAAGAAGACATGAACCAACAGGTGATTTATCTGCTCGGAATAGGACGTTTCTACACTAAAGGAGAAAACAATGCGGAACAAAGCCAGACCTCACGTTCACAGACGGAACTGGCTATGCAGAGTATCCTGTCAGGGACAATATCGGCACAACTGAACAACATGCTGACAAAGATGATTCACAACAACGACTGGAATGTCGGTGCAAATATCTCTACCGGTGATGAGGGTTGGATGAATGCTATCTATGAGGGAACGATATCCGGAAGAATGTTCAACAACCGATTGTTGATGAATGGGCAGTTCGGCTACCGAGACAACATCAATGCTGCAAACACTACATTCGTGGGAGATTTCGACATTCAGTATCTGCTCACGCCAAATGGCAACCTCAGCGTAAAGGCATACAATCAAAGCAATGACAGATATTTCACGAAATCATCTTATCAAACACAAGGAATAAGTTTCGTGATGAAAAAGGACTTCCGCAAGTTCAAAGACCTATTCAAGAAAAAGAACAAGAAGAAAAAGAGTAAGAAGAAAACAAATTCGAAAGAATAAGATTTCTACACTTTTATACAATACACCCAAGCGTTTCTGCTACAGAGATATTGAGAATCTTACACAACTGTCGAGCGATGCGGAGCGTAGGCTCAGTTTTTACTTTGATGCTTCATCCAAAGTCCAGCCATATTCTCCGTGATATACCATCTGTTTGGTCATGCCACCATCTATGCAGATGTTCTCGCCTGTGATGAAACCTGCTTTGTCGGAACAGAGGAAGAGTACCATGTTGGCTATGTCGAGTGGATTGCCTACTCGTCCTGCTGGTTGCTGTGTGGCATCTGGTCCTTCATAGATGGTATAAGCCGTATCAATCCAACCAGGAGAAATGGAGTTGACACGTGCTTTTCCTGCCAGACTGACGGCAAGGGCATGTGTAAGAGCTGCAATTCCTCCCTTCGCTGCCGTATAACTTTCTGTCTGTGGCATACTCATACGGTCGCGTGAGGACGAGATATTGATGATGGAAGTCCCTTCACCTAAATGATTTGACAGCAACTTCACCATATAAAATGGTGCTGTTACGCCAACACTCAGTGCATACTGGAAGTCTTCGAAAGAGCATTCGTCTATGCCTTTCATTATAGGAATGGCATTGTTGATGATTATGTCAACATTGCCATAACGCTCTATCACATCTTCAGCAAATGCCTCCAGCACTTCTTTCTTGCTGATGTCGCCTACATAATGGTTACCTTCCTGAATGTCGATGACACAGACATTGGCACCTTCCTTTCGGAACTCGTCGGCAATACACTTGCCAATACCTTGTGCGCCACCTGTGACAATGACAACTTTGTCTTTGAACTTATTCATATGTGTTGCGGTTATACGATTATATGGTTTTACGGTTAGCCGTTGACCGTTGACCTTTTGTACGGTTTTGCGTTATTATTTTTCTTTTGCAGACAAAAATATGGGACAGGTACCTAAAATTTTAAGTACGAGCCCCATATTTCATTATCTTGAGCACTCAGTCGTTATTCCTCAACTGCTGCCTGCGCGGCTGCCAAACGTGCGATAGGCACGCGGAATGGAGAACAACTTGCGTAGTTCAAACCTATCTTTGCACAGAACTTAACAGAAGATGGTTCACCACCATGCTCACCACAGATACCTGTACGGAGATTTGGACGGATACCTCTACCCTTCTCTACTGCCATCTTGATGAGTTGGCCAACACCCTTCTGGTCGAGAACCTGGAATGGGTCAACCTTCAAAATCTTCTTGTTGAGATATGCAGGAAGGAATGAAGCGATGTCGTCACGGCTGTAACCGAATGTCATCTGTGTGAGGTCGTTAGTTCCGAATGAGAAGTACTGAGCCTCTGTTGCAATACGATCTGCTGTCAGGGCTGCACGTGGAATCTCTATCATGGTACCGATTTCGAATTCCACTTCAATTCCATACTCATCAAACACTTCCTTTGCAACCTTCTCGATGATACCCTTCTGCTGTTTCAACTCGTAAAGGATACCGATGAGTGGTACCATAATTTCTGGCATAGGGTTCTTGCCTTCCTTCTTCAGTTCGCATGCTGCACTGAGGATAGCGCGTGTCTGCATTGCTGTGATTTCAGGGAATGTGATACCCAGACGGCAACCACGATGACCAAGCATTGGGTTGTTTTCTGCCAGAGAATCAACACGTTTCTGTATCTCCTTAACATCAACACCCATTTCCTTAGCCATAACCTCCTGACCAGCAAGATCATGAGGAACGAACTCATGCAATGGTGGGTCAAGCAGACGAATGTTGACTGGACAACCATCCATAGCCTCAAGGATTCCCTTGAAGTCTGCCTTCTGATAAGGAAGAAGTTTTGCAAGAGCTTTTTCTCTACCTGCTGCATCTTCTGCAAGGATCATCTCACGCATTGCGATGATCTTCTTATCCTCGAAGAACATGTGCTCTGTACGAGTAAGACCGATACCCTTAGCACCGAAGTCGCGTGCCAACTTAGCATCACGAGGAGTATCAGCATTTGTTCTAACCTGCAGTTTAGTGTATTTGTCGCAGAGTTCCATCAGTTGTTTGAAGTCGCCACTGAGTTCGGCAGCCTTCGTAGGAACTTCGCCAGCATAAACCTGACCAGTAGAACCGTTAAGTGAGATATAGTCACCTTCTTTATATACAGTACCGTCAATCTCAACTGTACGAGCCTTGTAATCAACATTGATACCACCGGCACCGCTGACACAGCACTTACCCATGCCACGAGCAACAACGGCTGCATGAGAAGTCATACCGCCACGTGCTGTGAGGATACCTTCAGCACTTGCCATACCAGCAAGGTCTTCAGGAGATGTCTCGATACGTACCATGATAACCTTATGACCATCGTTGTGCCACTGTTCAGCGTCATCAGCGAAGAATACTATCTGACCACAAGCAGCACCTGGAGATGCAGGAAGACCCTGAGTGATGACCTTTGCCTTCTGCAAAGCAGCCTTGTCGAATACAGGGTGAAGGAGTTCATCCAGTTTCTGAGGTTCACAACGCATGATAGCTGTCTTCTCATCAATGAGTCCTTGCTTGAGCAGGTCCATAGCAATCTTAACCATTGCTGTACCTGTACGCTTACCGTTACGTGTCTGGAGGAACCACAGTTTACCTTCCTGTACAGTAAATTCCATATCCTGCATGTCGTGGTAGTGGTTTTCCAATTTTGTCTGGATAGCATCGAGTTCCTTATAGATAGCAGGCATTGCCTCTTCCATTGAAGGATAATTAGCCTTTCTGTCTTCTTCAGAGATACCAGCACGCTCTGCCCAACGGCGAGAGCCTTCTATTGTAATCTGCTGAGGAGTACGGATACCAGCAACAACGTCCTCACCCTGAGCATTTACCAGATATTCACCATTGAAGATGTCTTCACCAGTAGCAGCATCACGAGAGAAGCAAACACCTGTTGCAGATGTGTCGCCCATGTTACCGAATACCATTGCCATAACAGAAACAGCAGTACCCCACTCGTCAGGAATACCTTCCATCTTACGATAGAGGATAGCACGCTCGTTCATCCAACTGCGGAACACAGCGCATATAGCACCCCAAAGCTGAGTGATAGGTTCTTCTGGGAACTCTTCACCAGTCTGCTCCTTGATGGCTGTCTTGAACAGAACAACAAGTTTCTTCAGGCTTTCTACAGAAAGGTCTTTGTCGAGCACTACACCCTGTTCTTTCTTTACCTCTTCTATAATCTTTTCAAATGGGTCGATGTCAGTCTTGTTAACTGGTTTCATACCGAGAACCACATCACCGTACATCTGTACGAAACGACGGTAAGAGTCATATACGAAATGAGGATTACCAGTCTTCTTGCACATTCCCTCAGCTACGATGTCGTTAAGACCGAGATTAAGGATTGTATCCATCATACCCGGCATTGAAGCACGTGCACCAGAACGAACGCTGACCAACAGAGGATTCTCTGCGTCACCAAACTTGCAGTTCATGAGTGTTTCAATATGCTTTACAGCATTCATAACATCATCATTGAGGAGTTTCATGATCTTTGTCTGACCTACCTCATAGTATTCATTACATGTGTCAGTAGTAATAGTGAAACCTGGAGGAACAGGCACACCGATAAGGTTCATTTCTGCCAGATTGGCACCCTTACCACCTAGCTGTTCTCTCATGTTTGCGTTTCCTTCGGCTTTTCCATTACCGAAAAGGTAAACTCTTTTTGTTGCCATTTTTGATAAATAAAAATTTAATTAGTTTGTTAATTATTTGTAATTTGTATTCGTCTTTTTCAAAAAACGTCACAAAGTTACAACAAACCGAATGTACTACCAAAATAAATTTGATTTATTTTCTTTTATGAACATAACACGAGCAAAATTTATTTTAGTGAGTAGTTATGAGAATAAAAGTAAAAACGCAGTTTTGTAGGTAGTACTGAGGTGCAGTGTAATTTCACCATAGGTAAAGTTACAACAAACCGAAGACAGA
>JAGHTI010000081.1 GCA_018065415.1 Candidatus Equicola stercoris | reverse complement strand
AGCTCAACTGAATAGAGCACTTGACTACGGATCAAGAGGTTGCAGGTTTGAATCCTGCATGAGTCACAAAAAAACAAAAAAAAATGATACCCCGATAGTTTAACAAGGCTATCGGGGTATTATCATAAAAAAACTTCTCTCCAGAAAAGTCTGAAAGTCTAAGAGTCGAAGAGTCTGAAAGTCTAAAAGTCTGAAAGTCTAAAAGTCTGAAAGTCTAAAAGTCTAAGAGTCGAAGAGTCTGAAAGTCGAAAAGTCTAAGAGTCGAAAACTCACAGACCTCTCAGACCAATTTATACTACTTTCCTATGAATCCGTAAGAACGTTTGAGGAATGTACTCAGGGCTTCACCTTTCAACATTCCGTTTTGTAGCAATGCAAGGTCTATCAGTTGGCTGATGATATCTTTGCTATTCTCTACGTTTTCGCTTATCTTCTTCACTATATCGCTGTCATTATTCAGTACGATGGTGTACATATCCGGCATCTGTCCGTAGAATCCCATACCACTCTGGAAACGGCTCATATCCTTCATACGTCTCATATACTCACTCTGTGTAATTAGAATAGGCTGGGTATCTTTTCCCATTGCCTGTTCCTCTATCTGGAATTCTGTATTGTTCAGTTTCGGCAATGCTTCCTTGAATGCTTTGACGATAGGTGCATCTTCCTTCTTCTCGTCGTCTTTCTGCTCCTTTTTGTCTTCTTTCTTTGCTTCCTTATTTATAAGGCGTGACAGTATATCGGAATCAACACGAGAGAAACGGCTCTTCTCAAACTTCTGTTCAAGCATGCCGACAAGTGCTACATCAAGGTCGCCGTCCATAAGCAGGACAGAATATCCTTTCTGTTTTGCAGCCTCTATATAACTATACTGTTCTTCTTTGTCCGTAGCATATAGATATATCAGATTACCTTCATTGTCCGTCTGCTCGGTAGTGATGAGTGTCTTATATTCTTCAAACGTGAAGAACTTCCCCTCGGTGTCCTTAAACAGGCTGAAATCCTTTGCCTTGTCATAGAAGTCGGGTGTTGACAGCATACCATAGTGTATAAAGAGTTTCAGGTTGTCCCATTTTTCTTCATATTCCTTACGGTTCTCCTTAAATATGCCAGACAACCTGTCAGCGACTTTCTTTGTGATGTATGTTGAAATCTTTTTTACATTTGCATCACTCTGCAGATAACTTCTGCTTACGTTCAGAGGAATGTCCGGAGAATCTATCACACCATGCAACAGAGTGAGAAATTCAGGTACGATACCTTCAACCTGATCCGTCACGAACACGTTGTTGCAATAGAGTTGTATCTTATTTTTCTGCAAGTCTATGTTGCTGTTGATACGTGGGAAATACAGGATACCAGTCAGATTGAAAGGATAATCAACATTAAGATGAATCCAGAACAACGGTTCATCACTCATAGGATAAAGATAACGATAGAAATCCTTGTAGTCTTCATCTTTTAATGTAGAAGGAGTCTTTGCCCATAACGCCTCTTTGGCATTGATGACATTGTCTTCTTTTGTCTCAACACTCTTTCCGTCTTTCCATTCTGTCTTTTTTCCGCAGGCAACAGGTACTGGCAGGAACTTGCAGTATTTGCCTAACAGTTGTAGGATGCGTGACTTTTCCAAAAATTCTTTGCAGTCATCATCAATATACAAAACAATGTCAGTACCACGGTCTTCCTTTTTCACGTCACTAATCTCAAATTCAGGACTGCCGTCACAGGTCCACTTCACAGCTTTTGCATCTTCCTTGTAAGACTTTGTTATGATATCTACCTTTTTGCTTACCATGAAAGCAGAATAGAAACCCAGTCCGAAGTGACCGATGATGCCATTAGCAGTGTCCTTGTATTTGTCAAGGAAGTCATTAGCACCGGAGAAGGCTATCTGATTGATGTACTTGTCTATCTCCTCTTCAGTCATACCGATTCCCCTATCGGAGATTGTAAGAGTACCCTTTTTCTCATCCACGTTGATATGGATGGTGAGGTCGCCGAGTTCTCCTTTCACCTCTCCGTTACTGGAAAGCGTCTTGAGTTTCTGCGTAGCATCTACAGCATTGGAGACCATCTCACGAAGAAATATCTCGTGATCAGAATAAAGAAATTTTTTTATTACGGGGAAAATATTCTCTGTCGTAACCCCGATATTACCTTTGTTTGCCATTTTTATTTTATTTTTTGATAATCATTCTGAAAAAACACAGTACAAAACATGTGCCAAAAAAATATCTTGACACCTTTTATTATAATGACGGATTTTTTTCATAATTTTGCAATCATATTAACATTAACTTAATACAACTATCACTATGGCTAAAAAATTCATGGATGAAAACTTCTTGCTGGAGACAAAGACTGCAGAAGAACTTTATCACAAACATGCGGCAAAGATGCCTATCATTGATTATCATTGTCATCTCATCCCTAAGATGGTGGCTGATGACCATAAGTTCAAATCTATCACAGAGATATGGCTCGGTGGCGACCATTACAAATGGCGTGCTATGCGTACCAATGGGGTTCCTGAAAGATTCTGTACTGGTACAGACACCACCGACTGGGAGAAATTTGAGAAATGGGCAGAAACGGTTCCTTATACTTTCCGCAATCCTCTCTACCACTGGACACATCTGGAACTGAAAACAGCTTTCGGCATTGATAAGATTCTGAAACCGGAAACAGCAAGAGAAATCTTTGACGAATGTAACGATAAACTACAGAATGACCCTGCTTATACGGCACGTGGATTCATGCGCCGTTATAATGTGGAATGTGTATGTACTACTGACGACCCTGTCGATGACCTCCGTTATCACAAACAGACTCGTGAAAGTGGTTTTGAGATACGCATGATTCCTGCATGGCGTCCTGACAAGGCAATGAATATAGAGAAGCCTGACTTTGCCGACTACATCGAAAAACTAACTGAGGTATCTGGTGTTACCATATCTACATTCCAAGACATGATTGATGCTCTGCAGAAACGTCATGATTTCTTCCACGATAATGGTTGTCGTCTTTCTGACCATGGCATAGAGGAATTCTATGATGAACCATACACAGACAAGGAGATTGATGACATATTGGCAAAAGCTCTGCAGAAGAAACCTCTTACCGTTTACGAGCAGCGTCAGTACAAACATGCCTTCCTGTATGCTATGGCTGTCATGGATGCAGAAGCCAACTGGACACAGCAGTTCCATTATGGTGCTATTCGCGACAACAATACACTCATGCTGAACCAGTTAGGACCGGACACTGGTTTCGACTCTATCGGAGAATTCAATACTGCACGCGCCATGAGCCTGTTCCTCAACAGACTGAACATGGAAGGCAAACTGACACGCACCATTCTCTACACCCTCAACCCATGTGCAAATGAGGTGATAGCAACGATGCTTGGCAACTTCCAAGATGGCAGTTGTGCTGGCAAGATACAGTTCGGCTCTGGATGGTGGTTCAACGACCAATTGGACGGCATGACACGTCAGATGAATGCCTTGTCTGTACTTGGCTTACTGAGTCGCTTTGTTGGTATGCTTACCGATTCACGCAGTTTCCTCTCCTATCCACGTCATGAGTATTTCCGCCGTCTGCTCTGTAACCTGCTTGGCAACGATGTAGAAAACGGACTCATTCCTGACACGGAGATGGATAGACTCGGACAGATGGTAGAAGACATCTCTTACAATAATGCTAAAAACTATTTCAAATTTTAAGATTGACGATAGATTGCAATTTTGCAATTAAAACATTTGCTTATTGTTAATTTTATTTAAATCACTAAAGAAAGTGTGGATAAAATTTCACACTTTCTTTGTTTTATAATTACATTTGCAGATAGATTTTATGCAAATATGAAGAAATCAACTATTTGGATAGTCAGTATCATGATGGGGCTGTCATTTTTAGCCCTGCTGTTTCTTCAACTGGACTATTTCAATGACATGGTACAGATGAAAAGGGAACAGTTTGAGGAAAATGTCAGTCGCGCTCTGTTCTATGCATCTCGCAAACTTGAGTTGGACGAAACGCTCAATTACCTTGAAAAAGATTTACAAGAATCGGAAGAAATCAAAAACAAAAACGATAAAAACAACAACCCGAAGGATAACAGCATCTCCATCAACAACATCTGGACAAACAAGAAGGTAGAGATGCGACCAGTAAGTGGTCCTAAATTCAAAATCTTTGATAAGAAATCTGGCGACCCTATCACGACAGAGGATTTTCAAGAACAGGTACGGTATCGTTATGTCTATCAGAAAACATTGCTTAACGAGGTTGTACACACCATACTACATACAGCAGACAACAAACCGTTGGAAGAACGTATTGATTTCAAAAAATTTGACAATAACATAAAAACCTCTTTGGCATATAACGGTGTTGACTTGAAATATCATTTCATGGTATTCACCAGTGACGGACGTGAGGTGTATCGTTGTGACGACTGGAACGAACGGGGAAGCAAATATGCTTTTTCACAGATGATATTTAGAAATGCTCCTGTCAACAAGATGGGTGTCGTAAAAATTCATTTTCCTGATATTGACAAATACATCTTCAGCGGAATAGATTTCATGATACCTTCGCTGTTGTTCACAATACTTTTGCTGATAACATTCATCTTTACAATCATCGTCATATTCCGTCAGAAACGCGTAAACGAGATGCGCAACGACTTTATAAGTAATATGACACACGAACTGAAGACACCAGTAAGTAGTATTTCTCTTGCTGCACAGATGCTTGGTGACAAGGATGTGGCGAAAAATAAAACTGTTATTGCCAATGTCAGCAAGGTGATAAAGGATGAAAGTAGCCGACTGCGTATGCTTATTGACAAAGTGTTGCAGATGAGTATGTTTGAACGTTCAAAGGATGCTGTCTTGAAAAAGAAAGAATTGGACATCAACCAACTAATAACAAACGTTGTCGAAACATTCCGACTGAAAGTAGAATACGGAGGAGGTCGCATAGAACTGAATCTCAATGCTACAAAGCCAGAGATATATGGTGACGAGATGCATTTGACGAATGTAATCTTCAACCTCATGGACAATGCCGTAAAATACAAGAAGGAAAAAGAAAACCTTCTTCTGAAACTGAGTACGAGAAACAATGACAAACACCTCATCGTCTCAGTAGAAGACAACGGAATGGGAATAAAGAAAGACCAGACAAAGAAAATTTTTGAAAAATTCTATCGTGTGCATACTGGCAACGTACATAACGTCAAAGGTTTTGGACTGGGGCTTGCCTATGTGAAAAATATCATTACAGCCCATGACGGTACCATATCGGCAGAAAGTGATTTGGGCAAGGGAACAAAATTCATCATCAAGTTTCCTTTGCTGATAGATAAAGAATAATTACATTTTAATTCATAAATATTATGAGAAAGAAAAAAGCTGTTACAGAAGAAAAGGTAAAAATCCTTTTATGTGAAGACGATGAAAATCTCGGAATGTTACTCCGTGAATACATGCAGGCAAAAGGATATGATGTAGATCTTTGCCCTGATGGTGAAGTAGGTTTACAGACTTTTATCGCAGCAAAATATGACGTCTGCATACTTGATGTCATGATGCCGAAAAAAGACGGATATACTCTTGCTATGGAGATTCGCCAGATAAACTCTGATGTACCAGTCATATTCCTTACTGCAAAGAATCTAAAAGAGGATATCTTGGAGGGATTCCATGTTGGTGCTGACGACTACATCACAAAACCATTCTCTATGGAAGAACTGGTTATGCGTATTGAGGCTATCCTACGCCGTGTCAAAGGCAAGGTGAGCAAAGCGACTAAGTCTTATCAATTAGGACGCTACATGTTTGACACGCAGAAACAAACCCTTACAATAGATAATAATGTCATCAAACTTACGACAAAAGAAAATGAATTGCTGTCATTGTTGTGCAGTCATGCTAATTCAATACTACAACGTGACTTTACTCTCAAGACGATATGGATTGACGACAACTATTTCAATGCACGTTCCATGGATGTATATATTACAAAACTACGTAAACATTTGAAGGAAGACAGTAACATTGAAATCATCAACATCCATGGCAAGGGATACAAACTTATTGCTCCTGATTTAGACTAATTTTATTTTTCAACCCTTTAATAATTATTACATTATGAAGAAATTTATGTTAATTATTGCTGTAATGTTCGCAGTATCTACAGCAATGGCACAGGGAAATGTGCAATGTAAGAAAGAGTGTAAACATCACATGACTGAATGCAAGAAGGATTGCAAGAAAGCATGCGATAAGGCAAAAGGCGAATGTGCTAAGATGGACTGCAAGAAGGCTTGCGATAAGGCAAAGACTGAATGCAAGAAGAATTGTGCTGACTGCAAGAAGGCTTGCGACAAGGCAAAGACTGAATGCAAGAAGAATTGCGCTGACTGCAAGAAGGCTTGCAAGAAAAAATGATTACGATAACGATACGCTGACGCTACGATACGTTTCACTACGATACGCTTCGCTACGATAACGAAAACGATGCTTCGCTTATGATAGACACATCGTTTAACAAGAAAGTGCATTGTGGAATCCTACAATGCACTTTTTATTTCATCTCTGCCCTACTCTATTTCTGCCAGAACGTCTCTGCTTCTTTTAGCGTATCCATCTTACCTACGTCAAGGAGTCGGAGACCGTCTTTCACGAAACACTTTATCTTTTCCTTCTCACAGACTTTGAGATAGAAGTCTATTATTCCAAATCGTTCCGGGAAACTATCAAAATACTTAAACAACACTGGTGAGAAGATATGAATACCTGAAAATGCGTATCTTCTGTACCGTTCTTCAAGCATAGGAACATCCATCTTCCGTATCTCTGCAAAAGGACTTTTTATCTCCTGCGTCTTCATGTTTGCCCATGCCACGAGGTTGTCATCATCATCAAAATACAGGTATCGTGACGACTCTCTCTTGCTTACCAACAATGTTGCAGCATTGTCTTTGGAAGATGAATAGAATGTTTTCAAGTCTATGTCGCAGAAGATATCAACATTATGTATCAATATCGGCTCTTCTGCATTGAACAATGGTACAGCCTTCTTTATTCCGCCACCCGTTTCCAGTAGCATATCGCTCTCGTCACTGATACTGATGTCAAGGTTATAAGGGTTCTGAGGTTCTGAGGTTCTGAGGTTTTGAACTTTTGAACTTCTAAACTTCTGAACTTCTGAACTTCTAAACTTCTGAACTAGTTTATCGTTGTTATGCAAAAAATCCTTTATCTGTTGGGAAAAATGATGCACGTTGACAACGACATTACTGCAACCATTCTCTGCCAGTCTTTCCAACACATGTTGTAGCAGAGGTTTGCCGTTTACTGGCACCAGTGCCTTTGGCATTGTGTCGGTTAGAGGTTTTAGTCTTGTTCCCAACCCCGCAGCGAAAATCATTGCCTGCATGATACTTCTTTTCTAAAATTCAAACTTTTTGTTCTGGGCGATATGGTGAACGACAACACGGATACCATATCTCTCATGCAGATGTTCTGCCAGATGCTGTGCACAATATACGCTGCGATGCTGACCGCCAGTGCATCCAAAAGAGAACATCAAGTTCGTAAAACCACGTTCTATATATCTCTCCACGTGATGGTCTGCCAACTTATACACACTCTCAAGGAATGTCAATATCTCTCCATCTTCTTCAAGAAAAGTCTTCACACACTCATCAAGACCGGTAAAAGTCTTATATTCTTCATACCTGCCGGGGTTATGCGTGGAACGACAGTCGAACACATAACCGCCACCATTGCCGCTTTCATCCTGCGGAATACCTTGTTTGTACGAGAAACTGAACACGCGCACCACAAGATCACTTACGGTTTTGAGCTGTTCGAAGTGTTCTGAGTTGTTCGAGAGTATCGTTTCTTTACCATTCGAACAATTTGAACATTTCTTAACCTCTAACATTACGGTTTTTTCTGCCACAGACATAAGTTCTGGCAAACTGTCGGCGACAGATGTCTTGATACATGCTTCAAGATTTTTCAAAGCAGCAGGAATACTATCCAAGAAATGTTTCTTTCTCTCGAACAAGCCTCTGTATCCGTATGCACCCAAGACCTGCAGAGTACGGAAGAACACGAACAGTTGCAGGCGTTTCATAAAGTCCTCCTTCGATGGAACCTGCATCTTCTTTGTCAGTTCGTTGTAATACACCTCAATGAGTTCTGCCTTCAGAGTCTCTGGATATTGTGCTGAAGCCTGCCACAGAAACGATGCCACATCATAGTACAACGGTCCTCTTCGTCCACCCTGATAATCTATGAAGAAAGGTTTTCCGTCGTGTATCATCACATTTCTCGACTGAAAATCACGATACATGAACAGATCTTCATCTGCACGTTCCTCGCACAGCATATCCGCCAGTTTTTCAAAGTCGCGTTGCAGACGCCATTCGTGGAAATCCACATTCATTGGTTTCAGGAAACAATACTTGAAATAGTTCAGGTCGAACATCACGTTGTCCCTGTCAAACTCTTTCTGCGGATAGCATACGGAAAAGTCCATATCCTTTCCGCCTTCCACCTGAAAGAGCACTAAAGAACGCATCACATCTTTCAGATACGTATAGTCCTTCTTCTTTATCAGTTCAAAGAGAGATAAATCGCCGAGGTCTGTCTGCAGATATCTCAGTCCGTCATCACTGACAGCCAGTATCTGCGGCACCGGCAACTGTCTCTCCGTGAAATGTCTTGTGATATGAATGAAAGCATTGTTTTCTTCCACAGAGGTTCCAACCACCCCGATAGCAGAATGCTTATCACCGTCCGAAAGACGATAATAAGCACGATTGCTTCCTGAGCCACAGATACGTTCTGTCCTCTTAGCTTCAGAACCGAATGTCTGCCGATATAATGCCCTTAGAATTTCCACGTCATTAGAAATCCTTTGTCATTTCTGCAACTTCTGCGTTTATCTTATCTGCGAATTCCTGATACGTCATCACCTTCTGTTCGCCACCACCCTGCTGACGCATGGCGACAGTGCCGTTGGCAGCCTCCTGTTCGCCCACGATGAGCATGTATGGAACACGTTTCATTTCGTTGTCGCGAATCTTGCGACCTATCTTCTCATTACGGTCATCAACCTGAGCGCGTACGCCGACAGTATCAAAATACTTGCACAGTTTGCGTGCATAGTCGTTGAACTTCTCCGAGATAGGCAATATCATCACCTGATCTGGTGTCAGCCACAGAGGAAAATGTCCTGCTGTATGCTCTATCAGCACAGCAGTGAAACGCTCCATGCTACCGAATGGTGCACGGTGTATCATCACAGGAGTATGCTTCTGATTGTCCTCGCCCATATATTCGAGTTGGAAACGCTGTGGCAGGTTGTAATCCACCTGTATGGTACCCAACTGCCATCTTCTTCCCAGAGCATCCTTCACCATGAAGTCCAATTTCGGACCGTAGAAGGCAGCCTCTCCGTATTCCACCTTTGCAGGCAAACCTTTCTCCTCGCAAGCCTCCACGATGGCACGCTCTGCCTGTTCCCATACCTCGTCAGAGCCAATATATTTCTCCTTGTCGTCAGGGTCACGGAGTGAAATCTGTGCTTCAAACTCGAAACCGAAAGTACCGAATACCACTCTGATGATGTCCATAACATTCAGGAATTCCTGTTTCACTTGATCTGGACGACAGAAGATGTGAGCATCATCTTGTGTGAAGCAACGCACGCGAGTAAATCCGTGCAACTCGCCACTCTGTTCATATCTATATACTGTACCAAACTCAGCAATACGCAAAGGTAGGTCTTTATATGAACGCGGACGCCATGCAAATATCTCGCAATGGTGAGGACAGTTCATTGGTTTCAGCATATATTCCTCGCCCTCCTCAGGAGTGTGTATCGGCTGGAATGAGTCCTTGCCATAGTGAGCATAGTGACCAGAAGTGACATAGAGATTCTTGCTACCGATGTTAGGTGTTATCACCTCCTGATAGCCATAGCGACGCTGAATCTTTCGCAGTGCATCCTGCAGACGCAGACGCAGTTCTGTTCCTTTCGGGAGCCACATAGGCAAGCCCTTGCCTACTCTGTCGGAGAACATGAACAGTTCCATCTCCTTACCGATACGTCTGTGGTCACGTTTCTTCGCCTCTTCCAGAAGTACGAGATATTCATCAAGCATCTTCTTTTTCGGGAAAGAGATACCATAGACACGGTTCAACTGATCTTTCTCCGCATCGCCACGCCAGAAGGCACCAGCCACACTCGTCAGTTTCACTGCCTTTATGGCAGCAGTAGAAACAAGGTGAGGACCTTTACACAGATCCGTAAAGTCGCCCTGAGTATATGTAGTGATAGAACCATCTTCAAGGTCTTCAGCGATATGTTCGCATTTATACGACTGTCCATGAGCCTCAAACTCCTTCAGGGCATCAGCTTTGGAAATCTCTCTGCGCACCAGTTCTTCTTTCTTCTGTGCCAGTTCCAGCATCTTCTTCTCTATCTTGTCAAAGTCTGCCTCACTGATGTTACCGCCATCCTTTAGTTTCACGTCATAGAAGAAGCCGTTTTCCGTAGCAGGGCCGAAGCCGAACATGATACCCGGATAGAGAGCCTGCAGAGCCTCCGCCAAAAGGTGGGCACTCGTATGCCAGAACGTCTCCTTACCCTCCTTGTCTTCCCACTTAAACAGTTTGAAGTCTGCGTCACCATCTATAGGACGGTTCAGTTCCGTCACCACACCATTGACACTACAAGAAAGAACATCACGAGCAAGAGCCGGAGATATGCTCTCCGCAATCTGCAACCCTGTCACACCCTGTTCAAACTCACGAACAGAGCCATCTGGAAAAGTTATCTTTATCATATCTTTATATTATATTTTTTAATTTGACTGCAAATATAGTAATTTTTTCTGGTACTTTGTTAAGATAAAAAAAATAAAGAATAGCACAAACAAAAAAAACAAAAGTATTTCCAACTCTAACCCCTAAACTAAAAAGCCTCTTCCTTTCTTAGAAGAGGCTTTTTTCGATATCATTGTTTCACTGTCTTTACATATATTTGACTATCGTCTTATTTCACTACGTATTTTTTTCCGTTTTTGATCACGATTCCTCTATACGGTTCACCATCGACCTTCATACCCTGCAGGTTGTATGTCGCTCCATCTCTTATGGAGAGGGCTGGAGAGTGGCCTATATTCTCTATTCCCAATGCAGGATCTACATCATCAACTATTGTAAAGTTTTTCCAAAAATCAGCGTTAGCATAAACATCTTTGCACCCCTTAATTACATGCAGAGTGCCATACATTGAGAATGTATTATTACTTATCGTTTGTGGAGTTGTTGCAAGATTAGTTACTGATGTCAAGCCTGTACATTTATAGAACGCATAACTTCCAATACTCGTCACGGAATTTGGAATTGTTACCGATGTCAAGCCACTACAATTCTCGAATGCACAATATCCAATACTCGTCACTGAATTTGGAATTGTCACCGATGTCAAACCACTACAACCAGAGAATGCTTGTTCCCCAATACTCTCAACAGAATTGCCAATTGTTACAGATGTCAAGCCACTACAATAATAGAATGCATAACGTCCAATACTCGTCACGGATTTGCCTATCGTTATAGATGCCAATCTACAACTGCGGAATGCATAACTGCCAATCTTTGTTGCAGTCGTTAATTTCACATCTGTTACTAATTCGCCATTCAGATAAAGTTTATGTGCATAATATAATGGATTTGCGTCATAATCGTAAAAACTTATTTCAGCCCATTTATCAATGTCTGTGATATTAACAGCCTTCAAGCCTGTACAACCATAGAATGCTAGACTTCCAACACTTGTTACTGAATTCGGAATTATTATTGATTTCAAGTCAGTACAATGAGCGAATGCACTACTCCCTATCCATTTTGTACCTTCCTTTATGGTGTAAGAAGGAAGAGTTCCATCCACTGCCCCGACCAAATAAGTATCAGCATAGCGAAGATTGTTTTCTACAGGAAGCGACGTACAACCAGAGAATGCAGCTATTCCAATTCTCGTTACGGAATTTGGAATTGTTACAGATGTCAAGTATGTATAACCACAGAATGCATAACTGCCAATCTTTGTTGCAGTCGTTAATTTTGCATCCGTTACTAACTTACCATTTAGATATAGTTTTTTTTGAGTTAGATATGAAGTTTTACTAAAATCTATTTCCGCCCATTTATCAATGTCTGTAATATTAACAACTGTCAAGCTAGTACATTCATAGAATGCCCCATCATCAATACTCGTCACGGAATTGCCTATCGTTATAGATGTCAAGCCTGTACAACCAGAGAATGCATAACTTCCAACATTCTCCACAGAATTACCAATTGTTACAGATGTCAAGCCTGTACAATGAGCAAATGTATGACTTCCAATACTCGTCACAGAATTACCAATTGTTACAGATGTCAAGCCACTACAATTACAGAATGCATAACAGCCAATCTTTGTTGCAGTTGTTAATTTCACCTCTGTTACTAACTTACCATTTAGATATAGTTTTTTTGCACAAAATAATGGATTTGCACCCTCACTATCAAATTCTATCTCCGCCCATTTATCAATGTCAGTAATATTAACAGCTGTCAAGCCAGTACAACTAGAGAATGCATAACTTCCAATACTCGTTACAGAATTTGGAATCTCTATTGATGCCAAGCCACTACACCCCTTGAATGCATAACTTCCAATACTCGTCACAGAATTAGGAATTTTTATTGATTTTAAGCCACTACAACCAGAGAATGCAGCTTGTTCAATACTTGTCACGGAATTTGGAATTTCTATTGATGCCAAATTTTCGCAATCAAGAAATGCACAACTTCCTATCCACTTTGTTCCATCTTTTATAGTGTATGTTGATAATGTTGTATTTACTGCCCCAACCAAATAGGTGTCAGCATAGCGAAGATTGTTTTCTATAGGAAGGGATGTACAACCATAGAATGCATAATCTCCAATACTCTCCAGGGCATTTGGAATTTCTATTGATTTCAAGCCACTACAATCATCGAATGCCATATATCCAATACTTGTCACAGAATTAGGAATAGTCACCGATGTCAAGCCTGTACATTTGTAGAATGCATAATCTCCAATACTTGTCACGGAATAAGTTTTGTCATTATACATCACACTTGTAGGTATTTTCACTTCTCCTGAATATGAGTTGTCACCATAATTTCTATACGTTACCTCGCACGTTAAATCAGTACTAGACGTGATATTGTAATAAATACCACCTACTTCAAAATCGTACGCACTCGCTCCAATGCTCATCATACTGAATAAGCAGAGCAAAAACAAAAATTTTAATTTTCTCATTGTTGTTTTATTTAATTGTTTGACATAATAAATCACTTCATTTTCATCAAGCGTCAACAATTAAATAAGAAACAGGCACAATAAAACGTGGACTTATTCCTTAATACGATTCAGAGGTATTCCACTACCTATCACACAATATATCCGATAATAAAGCCCACGTACATACAATACGCGAGCATTAACCTTACCTCTTGTGTGATTGTATTTGTGGAATTTTCTGAATCACAGATAAAAGCTAACGCTTTCTATTACTTATACTAAAACAAAGCCACCGCTTTGGAATTATAACTGTCGGCAGGCTTCTCGAAAGCCATTTGCATTTGCACAACAATTATTTAAATTTCCGCAAAGTTAGTGCAAATCAAAGACAAAAACAAAAATTCACATAGAAAAAGCCTCTCCACTCCTTATTTATTATAAGGGGCGACAACTTCTACCGCAAGTTGCAAGCAATTGTTCCTGAAGTTGCGACCATTTATTTACCACGAATCGACCTCCGAGATGCGAAGTTCGCTGCATTTCTTTATGACGAGCGCTGCATTTCTTTCGTAGGGGCGCTACATTTCTTTATGACGAGCGCTGTGTAGGTGCGACGCACCGACGAGTGTAAGTGCAATGCACCGACAAGCGTAAGTGCGACGCACCGACGAGCGTAAGTGCAATGCACCGACATAGCGCTCGTCATAAAGAATCATAGCGCTCGTCATAAAGAATCATAACGCTCGTCACATAAAACACCAGCGAACTTCACATCTCGGAGGGCGAAGCATCATAAATAAGAGAGAGTAACTTCATAAATAAGTGGGCAAGGCGTCATAAAGAATTACCCAACAAAACCGTAAAACCTTGAGGATTTACTTCAATGAGGTTGCGGCGGCTTCGGCACATTTTTCTCCATCGATGGCTGCAGACACGATGCCACCAGCATAGCCGGCACCTTCTCCACATGGAAACAGACCTTGTATTCGAACATGAGAGAAATCATCTGCATTACGCAAGATACGTATCGGGGATGATGTCCGTGTTTCTATGCCTATCACGACAGCCTCGTTGGTGAGGAAGCCTCGCGACATCTGACCAAATCGAGAAAAACCTTTGCGCAACCGTGAAGATATGAAGTCTGGCATCCAAAAATGAAGGGGCGAAGAAATCAAGCCCGGAGCATAACTGCTTGCAGGAAGGTCGTAGCTTAGTTTTCCATTCACAAAATCATGCATTCGCTGTGCAGGTGCAGTCTGCTTCATGTTACCTTGTTGCCAGCATTGTTCTTCTACCATTTCCTGAAACCTCATCATAGAGAGTACACTATCTGTACCTTTCTCGACATAGTTCGTAATGTCGTCAGGATGAATTTCAACAACCATCCCAGAATTACTCCATCGCATATTGCGACCACTCGGACTCATGCCGTTGACGACAATCTGTCGTTCATCCGTAGCAGCAGGTATGACACAGCCACCCGGACACATACAGAAACTATACACTCCCCTACCATCTATCTGTGTCACAAAAGAATATTCTGCCGAAGGAAGATATTTACCCCTACCCTCCTTGTTATGATATTGTATTCTGTCTATGAGTTCTGCGGGATGTTCAAGACGTACACCAACAGCGATACCTTTTGCTTCCATCTCCACCTTGTTGGAATACAGCATCCGATACACATCTCTTGCACTGTGACCAGTGGCAAGTATTACAGCAGAAGCCATAAAAGTCTTTTCCGCACCATCAGCAGTAACAGTCTCCACACCACAGACGGCATTGTCTTTTATGATGACATCTGTCATCTTCGTAGAAAAGTGCACCTCGCCACCACATTTTATGATTGTATTGCGCATGTTTTCTATCACTCGTGGCAGTTTGTCGGAGCCAATATGCGGATGTGCTTCATAAAGGATGTCGGCATTGGCACCATGTTGAAAAAATATGTTCAGGATGCGCTCCACACTTCCACGTTTCTTGCTGCGAGTATATAGTTTGCCATCACTATAGGCACCTGCACCACCCTCACCAAAACAATAGTTACTTTCCTTGTCCACCATCTGTTGCCGAGTGATTTCTGCCAAATCCTTACGACGAGAATGCACATCCTTGCCTCTTTCTATGACAATAGGCTTCAGCCCCAGCTCTATCAGTCTCAATGCAGCGAACAATCCTCCGGGACCCGCTCCAACAACGATGACAGAAGGTTTGTCTGACACATTATTATAATATAAGGGAATCAGATTATCTTGTTCGGTATTTGCATCAGAAGAATACCCTATTCTCAAATTCACATAAACAGTCCTCTGTCGGGCATCAATACTCTTGCGGATAATCTTTAGAGAACGCATCTCGCTTGCCTTCACACCCTTTTCACGCAACAGAAACTCCCTTATCGTTTTCAAAGAAGCCGCCTGTCTCGGCAGTAGTCTAATATCAATTTCCTTACTCATGTAGCCAAAATTAATGCAAATCAAGGACAATACCAAAATAAATTCGTTTTTTTTTGTTTTTATGTTCGTTTTGTTGTAACTTCGCACCCCGAATTAGAGTCTGTATGGGCAGAGTAAGCAGGTCAGAGTACCTCGCCTGACAGAAAAAACCGTAAAAAAATATAAATAAAAATGTACGTAATCGTAGACATTAACGGTCAACAGTTCAAGGCAGAAGAGGGTAAAAAACTCTTTGTACACCACATCAAGGGTATCGATGCCGGTCAATCTGTTGAATTTGACAAGGTATTGTTGGTAGACAACAATGGCAAAGTCACAGTTGGAACTCCTACTGTAAAAGGAGCAAAAGTAGTTTGTGAAGTGAAGACTCCTCTTGTAAAGGGTGACAAAGTACTCATCTTCCACATGAAGCGCCGCAAGGATTCAAGAAAGAAGAATGGTTACAGAGAACAGTTCACTGAGTTAGTAGTTAAATCAATTATCGCTTAATTTAAAGGAGAACAAGATTATGGCACATAAAAAAGGTGTAGGTAGTTCTAAGAACGGTCGTGAATCTCATGCACAAAGATTAGGCGTGAAGATTTGGGGTGGACAGCAGATTACTGCTGGTAACATCATTGTACGTCAGCGCGGTACAAAGCACAATCCAGGACTGGGTGTTGCAAAAGGTAAGGATGATACTCTCTATGCACTTATTGACGGTATCGTTTGTTTCCGCAAGACAAGAAACAACAAGAGCATTGTCTCTGTTCTTCCATTGTCTGCTATAAAGACAGAGAAGAAAGAAGAACCTAAGAAGGCAGAAGAGAAGGTTGTGGCTGAAGAGCCAAAGGCTGAAGTTAAGGAAGCGAAGGCTGCTCCTAAAAAGGCTACAGCAAAACCTGCTGCAGAGAAGAAGGCTACGGCAGCAAAGAAAACAACTGCTGCTAAGAAACCTGCTGCAAAGAAGACTACTGCAAAAAAGGAAACTAAAGCTGAGTAAAAAAATATCAGCATAAAAAGAACACCCTGCATCGTGGATGCAGGGTGTTTTTTTTCTTATAACGACAGGGTTCTTACCAAATTCATAAATAACTGTCCTGTCTTTTCTTGCTTTTCCAAAGCAGTAGCGAAAGGTACATACACAGGGACGCCATGAGCCAACCCTATCATGACATTATGCTGTCCTTCTTGTATTGCCTTGATGGCGTATGAACCAAGTGTACTTGCAAGTATTCTGTCACGAGCAGAAGGAGTACCACCACGCTGCATGTGCCCAAGAATAGAAACTCGTACATCAAACTGTGGATATTCCTTTTTTACACGATTGGCATAATACATGGCACCACATTTTGGGCTTTCACTAACAATGACGATACTAGAGTTTTTACTTTTTCTTATACCTCTCTCTATATACATCGCCAATTGGTCAACATCAGTTTCCGTCTCCGGCACAATAGCCGCCTCTGCTCCTGACGCAATGGCACTGCATTGTGCAAGCCAACCAGCATCACGTCCCATGACCTCTATGAAAAATATGCGCTCATGAGAATTTGCAGTATCATGAATTTTATCCACACATTCTGCAATAGTATTTACAGTTGTGTCAAAACCAATAGTCTCATCGGTACCATTAATATCATTGTCTATCGTTGCTGGGACACCAACACATTGGACATCATATACTTCTGCAAATTCCTTTGCACCAGCAAGAGTTCCGTTACCGCCAATACACACCAGAGCATCTATGTCGGCTTTCTTCAACTGCTCATAAGCCTTAGCCATACCCTCCTTTGTCTGAAACTCTTGCGAACGAGCCGTCCTCAGTATCGTACCACCACGGCTGATGATACCGCTGACACTCTCTGTCGTAAACTCTTTTATCTCGCCATTGATTAACCCTTGGTAACCATGGTAGATTCCCTTCACCTTAAATCCGTTTGCAAACGCTGTGCGGGCTGCTGCTCTAATAGCTGCATTCATACCTGGCGCATCACCACCAGACGTAAGGATTCCAATAGTCTTTACTGCCATAATGTCTTAATAAATTATTTCTCTCATGCAAAGTTAGAAAGTATTTGCAAAATCACAAAAAAAAGGTTAGAGATTAGAGGTTAGAGATTATTTTTTGGAGGTCTGAGAGTTTTCGATTTTTCGACTTTTCGACTTTTTGACCTCTTTGACTTTAACGGTTATCGTTGACCTTTTTAGATACTCACGTTCGGATTTATCCAAATGAATTTGGTAAATCGCTCACTTAATCGTATCTTTAACTTATTGTTTTAGATACTCACGCTCGGATTTATCCAAATGAATTTGGTAAATCGCTCACTTAATCGTATCTTTGCATATTTAGAGTTCAATAATATAAATAAACATATAATATGCTTACACTTAAACTTATTCAGGAAGAAACCGAAAGAGTCATCAAAGGACTTCAGAAAAAGCATTTTGCTGATGCTGAACAGGCTATTGCAAATGTATTAGAGACAGACAAGATGCGTCGTAGCACTCAGCAGAAACTTGATCACGCTCTTTCTGAGCAAAAACAGATGGCCGCAAAGATTGGTGGTTTTATGAAACAAGGACTAAAAGATGATGCAGAGAAGGCAAAGGAAGAAGTTGCAAAGTTAAAAGAATCTTCCACGCAGTTTCAGGCAGACCTTGACAAATATGAAAAAGAACTCACCGACCTGTTGTGCCAAATTCCTAACATTCCTTATGATGAAGTACCAGAAGGAAAGTCTGCAGAAGACAATGTTGTCGTAAAATCATCTCTCCGCGAATGTAAGGAAGGAGATACCGTAGGCAACTGGGACACTTGTCCTGAAAATTCTGATGCTGTGCTTCCTCACTGGGAACTGGCAAAGAAGTACAATCTCATAGATTTCGATTTAGGTGTTAAGATTACGGGAGCTGGATTTCCTGTGTATATAGGTAAAGGTGCACGTCTGCAACGCGCATTGATTTGTTTCTTCCTTGATGAAGCACGCAAGGCTGGATATACGGAGATAATGCCTCCTACAGTAGTAAACACAGCGTCTGGATATGGTACAGGACAGTTGCCTGATAAAGAAGGGCAAATGTATCATTGTGAGGTTGATGATTTGTATCTGATACCTACAGCAGAAGTACCTGTAACTAACATCTATAGAAATGTGATTCTTGAAGAAAAAGACCTCCCTATCAAAAACTGTGCATATACAGAATGTTTCCGCAGAGAAGCAGGAAGTTATGGCAAAGATGTTCGAGGACTCAACCGTCTGCACGAATTTTCAAAGGTAGAGATAGTACGCATCGACACTCCTGAACATTCAAAAGAAAGTCACAAGGAAATGCTTGAACACGTAGAGGGACTGTTGAAGAAACTCGAACTGCCATACCGCATTCTTCGTCTGTGTGGTGGCGACCAGAGTTTTACATCTGCAATATGTTATGATTTCGAGGTTTATTCCGAAGCACAGAAGCGTTGGCTGGAAGTGTCATCAGTTAGTAATTTCGACACCTATCAGGCAAATCGTCTGAAATGTCGTTACCGTCATGGTGAGGATAAAAAGATAGAGTTGTGTCACACCCTCAACGGTTCTGCACTTGCCTTACCTCGTATCGTTGCGACTATACTCGAAAATAATCAAACAGAGAAAGGCATCCGCGTACCGAAGGCTCTCGTGCCTTATTGTGGATTTGAATATCTTGACGGAAATAATTTCGATTGAGGACAGATGAACAGAATAGTCAGCAAGATACAATTTTCCGAAAAAGTATTCTGCTTCATTATTGAGGCTCCTTTAATAGCACAAAGCAGAAAGGCTGGACATTTCGTCATCATAAGAGTTGATGACAAGGGAGAGCGTATCCCACTTACCATTGCCGATGCCGACACTGACAAAGGGACGATAACACTCGTAGTTCAGGAAGTGGGACTATCGACACGGAAATTGTGCCATCTTGAAGAAGGAGATTATATACACGATGTCGTTGGTCCTCTGGGAAATGCTACGCATATAGAAAACTATGGTACTGTGCTCTGTGCTGCCGGCGGTGTTGGCATAGCCCCTACCCTGCCTATCATCAAGGCATTAAAGGCAGAAGGCAACAAGGTGATTGCAGTACTTGCCGGCAGAACGAAAGAACTCATCATCCTGGAAAAAGAAGTACGGGAATATGCTGATGAAGTCATCATCATGACTGATGACGGCAGTTACGGAAAGCAAGGTGTCGTCACGGTAGGAATGGAAGATGTCATCAAACGCGAAAAAGTTGACAAATGTTTTGCCATAGGTCCTGCCATAATGATGAAATTCTGCTGTCTGCTGACACAGAAATATAATATTCCTACAACCGTATCGCTCAACACCATCATGGTTGATGGTACCGGCATGTGCGGTGCTTGTCGTCTTACTATTGGAGGAGAAACAAAGTTTGTGTGCATAGATGGTCCAGAGTTTGATGGTGCCCTAGTGAACTGGGATGAGATGTTCAAACGCATGAACACTTTTAAAGAGGAAGAGAAAAAACTTTTAGACAAGAAAAACAATGACGAAAAAGTTTCTATTTATCAAAACAACATCGTTAATAAAGCAACAAAGAAATTTGAAGTTTTTGGTGCTGACGACTCTTGGAGAAAAGAACTGTGGACAGCAATGAAGGCAAAGGACAGAGTTGCCTTGCCACGAGTCATCATGCTAGAATTAGACCCTTCATATCGGTCAACCACACACACAGAAGAGGTCAATATAGGACTTACAGCAGAGATGGCACAGAATGAGGCAAAACGATGTCTTGACTGTGCAAACCCAAGTTGTGTGACGGGATGTCCTGTAGGCATCGACATTCCGTCATTTATAAAGAATATAGAACGTGGGGATTTCCTAAATGCGGCACATATTTTGAAAGAAACATCCACATTGCCAGCAGTCTGTGGGCGTGTATGTCCGCAGGAAAAACAATGTGAAGCAGTATGTATCCACAACAAGATGGGACACAAACCTGTTGCTATTGGCTATCTAGAGAGATTTGCTGCAGACTATGAACGCGAAAGCGGGATGACAACTACGCCGAAATGTGAACCGTCTAACGGAATAAAGATAGCCGTTGTAGGTTCAGGTCCTGCTGGATTGAGTTTTGCTGGCGACATGGCAAAACAAGGCTATGAGGTATATGTGTTTGAAGCTCTGCATGAAATTGGAGGTGTACTGAAATATGGAATCCCAGAATTTCGTCTTCCAAATAAGATTGTCGAAGCAGAGATAGACGTGCTAAGAAAAATGGGAGTACATTTCATTACCGACTGCATAATAGGAAAAACCATAAGCATTGAGAAACTGGAGGCAGACGGTTTTGAGGGGATTTTCGTTGCATCTGGTGCAGGACTTCCTAACTTCATGGGCATTCCTGGAGAAAACAGTACCAACATCATGTCAAGCAACGAGTATCTCACTCGAGTAAACCTGATGGATGCTGCCAATTCAGAGACAGATACTCCTATAAATAGAGGAAAGAAGGTATTGGTGGTTGGCGGTGGCAACACTGCCATGGACTCTTGCCGCATGGCAAAACGTCTTGGTGGTGACGTGACACTTGTTTATAGGCGTAGCGAAGATGAGATGCCTGCACGAAAGGAAGAAGTGAAACATGCTAAAGAAGAAGGAATAAACTTCCTCACTCTACATAATCCAAAAGAATATTTGGCAAACGAAGACGGCACGGTACAAGCCGCCATACTTGATGTTATGTCACTTGGGGAACCTGACGAAAGCGGAAGAAGAAGACCAGTATCGACAGGAAAAACTATTACCATAGAATGTGACCAAGTGATTGTTGCCGTAGGTGTTTCACCAAATCCATTAGTACCGAAATCTATTCAAGGACTTGAACTTGGCAAGAAAAATACAATCCTCGTAAATGAGGATATGAACAGTAACAAAGACAATCTATTTGCTGGTGGTGATATTGTGCGCGGTGGTGCCACCGTCATTCTCGCAATGGGAGACGGACGTAAGGCTGCCGCAGCGATGCACCGAAAAATACAATCAAAACAATAACTGACATGAAAGACAAGTATTTTGCTGAATCAGAATTAGTTATCAATAGCGATAACAGTTGTTTCCATCTTCATCTGAGAGAAGAACAGTTGGCAAACAAAGTAGTGATGTGCGGAGATCCTGGACGTGTTGACCTCATTGCTTCACATTTTGACACAAAAGAATGTGAGATATCTTCAAGAGAATTTCACACCATCACTGGTACGTACAAAGGAAAACGTATTACCGCTTTATCACATGGCATTGGCTGCGATAATATCGACATTGTGATAAACGAACTCGATGCGTTGAAGAATATCGACTTCAAGACAAGACGAGAAAAAGAAACACTGACCAGTCTTGAAATCGTACGTATCGGTACATGTGGAGGCTTACAACCATACTGTCCTGTGGGTAGTTTCATCTGTTCTGAAAAGAGTATTGGATTCGAAGGTCTGCTAAACTACTATGGCAACAGAGACAAAATCTGCGACTTGGACTTTGAAAAGGCATTTACAGACCACCTCGGATGGGATCATCACAACCTACCATCTCCTTATGTTGTTGATAATGATTCAGAACTTTTGGAACGCATCTACAAATCATCTCCTAAGATGATAAAAGGAGTCACCATCTCTTGTGGAGGTTTCTATGGTCCTCAAGGCCGTGAACTGCGTATTCCACTCGCTGACCCAAAACGTAATGAAAAGATACAAAGTTTCGAATGGAACAACTATAAGATAACCAACTTCGAGATGGAAAGTGCTGCCGTGGCAGGATTGTGCAAACATCTTGGTCACAGAGGTATGACGGTATGCATGGTTGTCGCTAACCGTGTGGCACATGAGACAAATACAGACTACAAGTCAAACATAGACAATCTCATCGAACTTGTATTAGATGCAATCTGATACGATATGCGCTTTAGCAACAGCAACAGGCGGTGCTATTGGGATGATACGCATTTCTGGAAGCAAAGCCATTGAATGCACGGATAAGATTTTCCATGCAAACAGCGGCACGTTGCTTAAAGACGCACATGCCAACACGTTGCATTATGGAACCATCACAGACAGAGATGGTACCATCATTGACGAAGTCATCGTATCCGTGTTCCGAGCACCACATTCTTATACAGGAGAAGACTCCGTTGAGATAAGTTGTCATGGAAGTTCATATATACTGAAAAAAGTCATCGAAACTCTCCTTGACAATGGATGCAGACAGGCATCGGCAGGAGAATATACCAAACGGGCATTCCTTAATGGCAAGATGGATTTGAGTCAGGCAGAAGCCGTTGCCGACCTCATTGCATCAACAAACAAAGCCACACACGACATTGCGCTGTCGCAGTTAAAAGGCAATTTCAGCACAGAACTCAAGGTTTTGCGTGAACAACTGCTGAAGATATCATCACTCATAGAACTCGAACTCGACTTCTCAGAAGAAGATGTCACCTTTGCCGATCGTCAGCAACTGCTGACACTGTCCGAAAAGATAAAACAACGCATCTCCACCCTACTCCATTCCTTTGAATTAGGAAAAGTATTGAAAGAAGGAATCCCAGTAGCCATCGTTGGAAAGACAAATGTAGGAAAGAGCACCCTCCTGAACAGACTCTTGCACGACGACAAGGCAATAGTCAGCAATATACACGGCACCACACGCGACAGCATAGAAGACACCACCATCATCAATGGTGTATGCTTCCGTTTCATAGACACAGCAGGGCTGAGAAAGACAACCGACGAAGTTGAAGCCATCGGCATCGAACGCACCTATCAGAAGATAGCACAGGCACGCATCATCCTCTGGGTTGTCGATACCATGCCCACACAGGCTGAAAAAGAAGAAATACAAACGCTGACAAGAGGCAAGACGTTGATAGAGATATTCAACAAAGCCGACAAAGATCATCCAGCAACAGCAGAAGCCATAGCGATAAGTGCCAAATATGACAATGATTTATCCCAGTTAGAGACTGCAATCTTTGAGGCTGCTGACATTCATGACATAAACGAGGAAGATGTGATTGTGACTAATGCACGCCATTATGACGCTCTGTCCCGCGCACATGACGACATAATCAAAGTCATCAGAGGATTGAAAGAAAATCTCTCGGGAGATTTGCTCGCCGAAGACCTGCGTCACTGTACCCATACCCTTGCAGAAATTACAGGTGGAGAGATACAGTCAACAGACATACTGAACAACATCTTTTCACACTTCTGCATCGGAAAATAAAAGCATATTTTTCCCCTTAGATAAAGAAATTTAATATAAAATGTGATTTTTTTCAAAGCAATGCCCTCATTAGGCATACCTTTGAAATAAATTTGCATTCGTAACCACAAGATACAATACTATTATGGCAATGAGCATTATTAACAAGTATGTATGGTTGGTAGAAACCATTTATCGAGCACATAAGATTTCGTTTGAAGACATAAACCGCAAATGGCTGGACAACGAAGACTTCAGCGAAGGTGTTGAACTTCCCTTACGTACATTCCACAAATGGCGTATTGCCGTGGAAGAAATTTTTGGATTGATTATCGAGAACGAAAAGCGAGGTGAGTACCGTTACTACATCGAGAATGAAGATGCGATAACCAGAGGAGGAATACGCTCGTGGATGTTCAATACAATAAGTACTAGCAATATCCTTTGGGAGAACAGAAGTCTTAGTGACCGCATACTCCTTGAAGACATTCCTTCAGGAAGAGAATATCTACAGCCGATAATAGATGCAATGAAGAAGAATCAACTCATTCATTTCACTTATTATAACTATTGGCGTGGCGATTACCGCCAGCATTGCATAGAGCCATACTGTGTAAAACTCTTCCGTCAACGTTGGTATGTGGTTGGAAAGGAACTTGATGCAACGGACAACAAACCAAGAGCAGAGATGAGCTTGCTCAATCTATGCCGAGGTGCGACGGACGAAGAGCAAAGCTCAAATGTCATACATGTTTATTCCCTTGACAGGATGTCTAAGTTCAGTAAGTCGGAACAAACATTCAAATATCCAACCGATTTTGATGGAGAAAACTTCTTCAAGGGTTGTTATGGCATTATTGCTGGTGACGGAACCAATCTTGAACATGTAGCATTGAAGGTCAGTGCTGGGCAAGCCAATTATATGAGAGACCTTCCAATGCATCAATCGCAACGTGAGATAGAACAAAATGACAAATACAGCATCTTTGAATTGAACATCCGACCTACCTTTGACTTCCAACAGGAGATTCTTTGGAATGGCGAAGATATCGAGGTGCTTGAACCTATGTGGCTACGCAAGGAAATAGCAGGAAAGATTAAACTAATGTGGAACAAATATCAAGAAAGAAGAAATAAATGAATATTGAGAATATTAACCAACAACAATTCGAGGCTATGATTTATAGTAAGAACTTTCCATACAGATTAGAACACATAAGACAAGCTTGTGTGGATAATATTCAAGATATAGTGCTATATCCAAGAGCTTTCTTTGACTTTCATAATGGTGAGCCTATCTCTGAAATATGTGTTAGATATGTTTATGATGAAGACAAGTTTGGTTACGCATATATGGGTGATTTCTTTTTCCTTGATGACTGCATGTATGTCATTAGTGACGTTAAGAAATTCAAAGATGTCCATAATGAAGACATACCCGAGATATTAAAAGATTGGTACGGGGTTGAGTGGAGACGGAATGACGAATATGTTTTCCGTGTAATTTTTGCAGGTGTGCAAACACCTTACAAGGATAACTGCGGGGATTGGATTTTCACAGGTGACATCGTTAAAGCTAACGATTATCTCATTAGTGGTATTTGTGCTTTCCCTCCTTTGAATGAAAAAGAGGAATGCATTTCACCTGCGCAATACGGACTTATGGGTGACAATCACATGCTACCGCTTAACGCTTGCAAAAACCTTGAAAGACTTGGAACAATTTATTTCCGTATAGATAAAGACGAAACAGAGATTTCCTTAGAAAAAGAGATTGGTGGAAGAGTTCAACGATTAGGATTTGACGAGGATTATCTGTTATGTGCCAGATACACACCTTCATATAAGCAAGAATTATGGCAATATAAAGCATTAGAAATACTTGAGGTAGAATATAATTGGAGAAAAAAAATATGACAACATCACTTTCAAAAAATCAAAAGGGAGCTATCGGTGAGCACCTTGTAGCAGCAAAATTATTGGAACAGGGCCTTGACGTGTTCATGGCAAATATGTCAATTAACAATTCCAAAGCATACGATATTCTGGCTGTTGTTCCTGATAATTTGACGACTCATTTTATTCAGGTTAAATTTAACAGCACGAAATATTTTAATGCAGGCATGACGATAGAGCAGTGTCTTGACCACGACTATCTTTCACAGCACATCGTTGGCCCTTGGATATTTGTAGATGGAAGTCAAAAAGACAAATATGATTTCTATATCCTAACTAGGCAAGAAGTGATCGATCTTCTTTATCAAAGTCATGATTGGTATTGGAATCATTACTTTCGCACAAAGGCCATAAGTTCTAAGAGTCCAGCAGGATTCAAACTTATATGGTTGCAAGGATTGTCCGAGGGAGTCACAAACAATCATGAGGCATTCATAAACCCTATTGCAAATGCCAAAGAAAGGTGGGATAAAATCAAATAATATTAATCAACATACAAAAAACAACTTACTCTCTTCTAAATGGTTGTAGCATTACAACCTTTTTATAACATATCATTAACGGATGGTATGTTGTTTTTTGAAAAAAGTATTATTTTTGCACATTGAGTCTCTCAAGACAACGTACTGATAAAGAAAAGGACACAAAATGTACAATAGGAAAGAAGATGAGATTTATATCGTGGAGAAAGAAATGCCTCTGTTGGAATATCTGCTGAAGAACATCAAGGGTAGTAACAACAAGATTAAGGCGACTCTGAAAAACCATGGTATTAAGGTTAATGGTAAGATAGTGACACAATTCGATTATCCTCTCAAGAAGGGTATGAGGATAGGTGTGTCGCAAAGCAAACGGAATGCCAGTTTCAAAAGCCGTTATGTAAAGGTGGTGTACGAGGACAAATGGATAATGGTGATAGAGAAAGCAACGGATATCCTGTCCATGGCTGGTGGACATCGGTCACTGAACGTGAAGAGCGTTCTTGATGACTACCTACGTAAAACGCATCAGAAATGTAATGCGCATGTGGTGCATCGTCTTGACAGAGACACGTCGGGACTTATGGTATATGCCAAGGACATGGAAACAGAACAGATTCTGGAACATGAATGGCACGACATCGTCTTTGACCGCCGTTACGTTGCTGTAGTAAGCGGAGAGATGGAACGTGATGAGGGTACAATAGAAAGTTGGCTCAAGGATGACCATAACTTCATCACACAGTCTTCGCCTGTTGATAACGGTGGGAAACAGGCAATTTCGCATTTCAAGACTCTCCGCAGGGATGTAAACTATTCGCTGGTGGAATTTCGTTTAGAGACAGGAAGAAAAAATCAGATTCGTGTTCATTGTCTCGATTTGGGACACCCTGTTTGTGGTGACATGAAATATGGTAACGGGAACGACCCTCTGCATAGATTGTGTCTGCATGCTTTCCGTCTGTGTTTCTGGCATCCCGTAACCAATGAAAGGATGGAATTTGAAACTCCAATTCCTACAGCATTCAGACAACTGTTTAAATAAATAGGATGAAAAAGATACAATGGGGAATAATATACAGTAAGGATGCCTCTGAAGAAAAACATCTGCAGGAGTTTGGCATGGTGGACTATTCTACTGTAGTTGCCGTGACTGATGGCGATGCACAGGAATTGATAAATAATAACAATGTGAATGCTGTATATATCGCCACCCCACCTTCGTCACATACTGCGTACGCCATCATGGCAATGAAAGCAGGAAAACCTGTACTTGTGAATGCACCATTGGCAGCCACATATGAGGACTGTGCAAGGATGATACGTGTATCGCAACAAACGGGAGTTCCTTGTCTTACAGCATACTACCAACGTTATCTTCCTTATTTTGAAAAAGTAAAACATATTATTGACAGTGGTGTACTTGGTGTGCCATTGAGTGTGTCTGTACGTCTGGCAATTCCGTACCATAACGATGACGATAACCTTAACGATAACAATTTTTATAGATATGCATCTCATCAGTTTGACATGTTGCAATATCTCTTTGGTGTGATAACAGATGCTAAAGGATATGCAGAAAACAGACTCTGCCTATACGATGATGAGGATAGTGTAACAACATGCTTCCGATTTGAAGATGGACTGGTGGGTAGTGGCTCATGGTGCTTTGCCTGTGATGATAGTGCTGTCGCTGACAGGATAGATATCAATGGTGACAAAGGCTCTGTGTATTTCTCTGCTTTCAACTATAAGCCTATCCATCTCAACACGCCAAATGGCATTGAAGAATTTGATTTTCCTTTTCCAGAACATGTTCAATTGCCTTGCATCGAGGCTGTGATAAAACACCTACAGGGTGAACGCATTTATGATTGTGACTGCGTATCAGCAACACTGACAAACTGGGTATTGGACAAAGTGATGAGGAAACTATAAAGATTTTCTTCTATATGGAATAAAAAACAATTAAGAAGTCCGACTATGGAGTCGGACTTCTTAATTATATGAAATAAGGATTATTCTTCGACTAGCGAAGTGGCAGAGCCAATGACCTTATTTTATTCTGCAGCTGGTTCTGCTGTTTCTTCCTTTACTTCTTCTGTTTCAGCCTTCTGAGCTGTCTTTTTTGTTGCAGCTGGTTTCTTCTCTGCTTCCATCTGTGCCTTGAGCTGTGCCAAAGCATCTATGTCACCGAGAGTTGTGCTTGCAGCCTGATTCTGAATAGTAGGTGCAGCTTCTTTCTTTGCAGGTTTCTTTGCAGCCTTCTTCTCTTCTTCTTTCTCCTCTTCGAAAGTGCGTGAATGAGAGAGGATGATACGCTTTGAATCCTTATTGAACTCTATCACCTTGAATGGTAATGTATCACCAGCAACAGGAGTTGTACCATCTTCCTTTACAAGATGTTTCGGAGTTGCAAAACCTTCTACATCCTTTTCGAGTTCGATGACTGCACCCTTGTCCATAATGTTCTTGATAGTACCTTCATGAACGCTTCCTACAGTATAAAGAACTTCGTACTTATCCCAAGGATTGTCTTCAAGTTGCTTGTGGCCAAGACTCAAACGACGGTTGTCCTTGTCTATTTCAAGAACGATGACGTCTATCTGTGCGCCTACCTGAGTAAACTCTGCTGGGTGTTTAATCTTCTTTGTCCAACTGAGGTCGCTGATATGGATAAGTCCATCTACGCCTTCTTCAAGTTCTACAAAGACACCAAAGTTTGTGAAGTTGCGTACCTTTGCAGTGTGCTTGCTACTAACAGGATATTTTGTTTCGATATTCTCCCATGGATCTGGCTTGAGTTGCTTGATACCAAGGCTCATCTTACGCTCTTCACGGTCGAGAGTAAGGATAACAGCTTCTACATCATCACCTACCTTGAGGAAGTCCTGAGCAGAACGCAAGTGCTGACTCCAAGACATCTCAGAAACGTGGATAAGACCTTCTACACCAGGAGCAATCTCTACGAATGCACCATAGTCAGCCATAACAACCACCTTACCTGTAACCTTGTCACCAACCTTGAGATCTGTGTCAAGTGCATCCCATGGATGAGGAGTAAGCTGCTTGATACCGAGAGCAATACGTTTCTTTTCATCATCGAAGTCGATGATAACAACGTTTATCTTCTCATCAAGAGTAACAACTTCATGAGGATCACTTACGCGGCCCCATGAAAGGTCTGTGATATGGATGAGTCCGTCCACACCACCGAGGTCAACGAATACGCCGTAAGAAGTGATGTTCTTAACAACACCTTCGAGTACCTGACCTTTTTCAAGACGACCGATGATTTCCTTCTTCTGTGCTTCAATCTCAGCCTCAATAAGAGCCTTGTGAGAAACAACGACATTTCTGAATTCCTGATTGATTTTAACAATTCTGAAATCCATTGTCTTTCCTACGAACTGGTCATAGTCGCGGATAGGATGAACATCAATCTGGCTTCCTGGCAAGAATGCCTCGATGCCGAATACGTCAACAATCATACCACCCTTCGTGCGGCACTTGATGTAACCATTGACGATTTCTTCGTTGTCCATTGCTTCGTTAACACGATCCCAGCTCTTGTTTGCACGAGCCTTCTTGTGTGAAAGAATAAGTTGACCTTTCTTGTCTTCTTGATTTTCTACATAGACTTCTACTTTGTCACCGACCTTTAGGTCTGGATTGTAACGGAACTCACTGATAGGAATGATACCGTCGCTCTTGTAACCAATGTTTACGACAGCCTCACGTTTGTTGATAGAGATAACTGTTCCCTCTACTACCTGATGTTCGTTCACCTTGTTCAGAGTTTCATCATAAGCCTTTTCCAAGTCTTCATGAACTTGCTCTGTTACTGTACTACCCTCTTCAAAGGCTGCCCAATCGAAGTCCTGAAGTGGCTGTACATTCTGTAAATCTTTAATGTTAGACATAATGTTAATTAAAAAATGTTTGTTTAATAAAGTTTGACTTTATGTTGAGTAAAAAATCACGTTGCTCCCATATAAAAATGAAAGCGGGTGCGAAGTTACAATAAACTGAAAACATAAACAAAAAAATATATATATTTTTATTGAGGTTGTACGGTTATGCGGTTGTACGGTTTTGAGGTTTTATCGTTATCGTAGCGAAGCGTATCGTAGTGAAACGTATCGTTATCGTAGGCGGAGCCTCCTCTAACCTCAAAACTTATACGAAAGTGTCATCAGCACTTGATGACGGTTGTTTTCCACCTCACAAGGAGCTACGCTATTGTCAATTTCTTGCTCCCCTTTAATTTCATCCCAGTAATAATAACTACCACTTGAGAACGGATAGAAATCACCTTTTTGACAACTGTATTGATATGAGAAGTCTATACCAAACTTATCTATTGTATATCCCACTCCTGCAGTAAATCTGTTTGTTGCTTTCCAGTTGGTGTAGTCCGTTTGTGACATATAGTAATTGCCTACAGAACATACACTTGGATCTTTCATTCCGTCTTCACTATACATTGGACTGACATAGTTATATCCGAATCTTATTGCAAACTCGCTTATAGGCTTAATCTCTGCTCCAACCTTTAGGGTTGACACACCTTTTAGGGTTTTTGAAAGCTGTTCATTTGTGATGCGGTCGTCACGACTTACGGAATACTCGTATGGTCCATAGTAATCGTAACCATACTCGTATCCATCATCAATACTTGCTGTGGTGCTACTGTAGTCAGCATAATTATAACAAACACCCAAGGCAACTGATGTACCGAAAGTATGACCAAGACTTATACCAAAGTTCCATGGTGTAGAGAATCTATATTTGTAACTTTCCTCTGACATCACTTGAGTTCTTGCAGGTTTTCCTGTTTTCACATCTTCGTATGTATATATCAAGTCCGTATAATTCGATGAACGCAACCTGTACCATGTAGGGGTGGCGATGCTAAGTCCGATACGGAATGGTGATGATTCTATTGGTCGTATGATTGCACCAAATTTAACATCAAAGGCACTTCCGGAAATTTCTCTGGAATCATATATGGACGATGAAGCATATTTTGGCACTAACAATTCGTCATACTGACTATGTGCCTTATACAACACATCTTTGAGCCCGAAGGTGATGCCGAGGAACACTCTGTTGTTTATATTTCCAGAGATGTTCATGTCAAAATTATTAATGTGGCCAGTTACAGCCCTATTCATCAGATAACTTTCTCCATCATCCCAATAATAGTTAAATTCATTTGGACTCACTTCCTCAACAAACCCTGCCTGATCATACAGATAATCCACCTGATTCACGGAATTGCCGTATTCGAAGATTCCAGACACCCCCTTACCGCAAGTCTGCCTGTTTTGAGAAGAACTATACAGATATTTTCCCGTCTTTTCATCAAATACTTTTGGAAAGACTCCGCTTGCTTCTAATATCTGTGCAAAGTTGCGCGACTTGCTATAGTTGAAACCAAAATTGAGATAAGACTGTTTTCTGAAACCAGTGTTCACGCTGAACACCATACCAGCCTGGTCAAAACTGACACGAGTAGGACTTATATTGTCAAACTCGTTGCCATTCTGGCTTACCACTCCTATTGAAACAGCAGCCTGCGATTTACGGAACAGTCCAATACCAGCAGGGTTTGATGATATTGTAGAAATATCTGCACCCAATGCATCCATTGCACCACCCATACCAATATATCTTGCTGTACCATTCAGATCCTGTCTTGAAAGTTCTGCAATCTCATACGTTTCTTGTCCATTACTGCCAATATACATGAGCATAAATAAATAATTGTAAATAACCTTTTCATATGATTCATATTTAAGATTTAGTCCATAGTCAATGGTCAACAGACCTTAACATCTTCAATTTCTTCTTCTCTTTGTTCCCCTCCTACGGGGAGGGGATGGGGGTAGGCTTTATCTGCGTCTTCCACCGAAGCCTCCACCGCCACCTGAGAAGCCACCCGAGTGTCCTCCACCAGAGAAGCCACCAGAACGACCGCCACCAGAGAAACCTCCTGAATGTCCGCCCGAGAAACTACCTGAGTGGTTATTATACGTACTATTGTTATAATTACGCGATGTATTGTTACGATTATAGTTGCCATTCCTGTTGCCACCGGTAGTATAACTACCGCTATGATTTCCGTAAGCACTTCTATTTGTGCGAGAGTTGGAAGGTCTAAGACTACCGACATGGTTGCGTGTTGCAGAAGGGTAAGAACGGACTACTACAGGACCATACCATGGATATGGATAGTAAGGTCCCCACGGTCTGCCCCATCCCCACCAAGGGTCGTACCAAGGACTGAACCATGGATCATACCAAGGGTTATACCACGCATAACGCCATCCCCATGGGTCGTACCACCCATAGTAGTTATAAGGATTGTACCACACCTCATCTATATATATGAAGTGTTTCTTCACTTTCATAGTATCAACAACAGACGCAGCATCTGGATAAGTACCCACATTCTTCCAGTCAACAATGTCATTTCCTAATGAATCCTTGGTTACAGGAATATAGTTATTGTAGAAATAACGGTTGTACTCATCTAAATCCATATCCCTGATTTTCACGGTGGGGAGTTCCACTTCGGCTTTCATCTCTTTCTTTCCGAAGTACATGTCATCCTGTGCGTTCACATTCAAAGTCAAAGAACAGAATACTGCTATTGCTAATATTTTTTTCATATAACTCTTTACTTTCTTTTTGCAAAAATAACACAAAATAGATTGTTAGCAAAAAGGAAAACCCCTAAAAAGCGTAGGATTTTCCCTATACTCTCTGAAATACCATACAGGTCCAGTCGTCATTTACGATACTGTTGTCACATAAAACTAATTTGCATTTTTCAAATTCACGTTCTATCACAGCACTGTCTGATTGATAAAAACCGCTAACAACAAGATATCCTCCCGTTTGCAGAACATTTGAAAAATGAGCGACATCTGCCAAAAGTATATTCCTGTTTATGTTTGCCATGACAATGTCAAACGAGCCAATTATTTCCCTGCCCAGAACCGTGACGTCACCACATACAGCATGGAGATTATCTATTCCATTTTTCCTGCTGTTGTCGGCAGTATTCCTTACACTCCATTCATCAATGTCGTAAGCCCAGACCTCATCCACGCCTAACTTCCGTGCTGCAATACCGAGTATGCCAGTGCCGCACCCACAGTCCAAGAGTCTTGTCACCCTACCCTTATAATGTTCGTCATAGAGTTTCATCAATGCCTGAAGCATCATGTTTGTTGTCTGGTGGGTACCTGTTCCGAATGCCAGTTTTGCATCTATGACCATGTCTATGGGATATACTTTCTCTGGTAGATGACGGGAATCATGTATTATCATCCTATCTGCCACAACAATTGGCTCGAAACCTTCCCTTTCCCATTCTTCGTTCCAATCTTTATCCTCTACTTTCGACCATGTATAGTCCACATTTGCACACATGTCTCCTGACGATTCCAGCAATGAACGTATAGACTGTTCGCTAAAATCCTTTTCCTGTATGTACGCCAACAGCATATCGCCGTCTTCGATGAATGACTCGTACCCTATCTCTCCTAACAGATACGGCAACACTTCATTTTTAGTAAATTTTACTTCAATATATCTCATGGACTACACATCAAAAAATCTTTCTGCATACATCGTTCAGGAAACATCTGTCACATTTTGCTTTCCTCAGCGTACAAGTGCGTTTCCCATGTTCTAGTAGCCAAAAATGGAACATCAGTTGTTTATCTTTCGGCACTCTGCTGGTAAGATAGCGTTCTGTCTTCAATGGTGTATTGCACGTCTTTGGTACTAGTCCGAGCCTATGGCTCACACAGAAGACATGAGTATCTACAGCGATGCACGGTTTGCCGAAAGCATGGCTCACCACCACATTCGCCGTCTTCCTTCCCACACCGGGGAGTGTCACCAGTTCATCAAACTCCTGCGGTATCTCGCCGCCGAACTTATCAACAACAATCCTTGCCATCTCACAAAGATGTTTCGACTTCGCATTCGGGTATGAAACTGACTTTATGTATTCAAATACATCGTTAACATCTGCCTCGCTCAAAGCCACGACATTCGGATATGCTGCAAACAAATCCGGCGTCACCATATTTATGCGTTTGTCCGTACACTGGGCGCTGAGCATCACGGCCACTATCAACTCGTAAGTATCATGAAAGACGAGTTCCGTATCTGCGTCCGGCAGATTTTTTTCAAAACGCTCAATAACGGTTTTATAGTATTTTTTCTGTATCATGAGAATACAAACAGCAACGAACAATACAACTGTGCAACCAGCATATAAAGCAAAAGTATTGGAGCACCTATCCTGATGCCATGGACAAGACTGTCCACGATGTCATCCAACGATGTGACGGTACCCATTATACTGCCGTATATCCACGACAGCACCATTACTGACACTGACACTATCGGCACTATGCTTCTTGAAAACGGAGACGGAAAAAGACTTCCTGTTGAACTCATCAGCAGAGACTGAGGCACGAAGGTGAGCAGCACTATACATCCTATTATTATCAATGCCACGATACTTATCACCATCCTTGCCATGCGCATCTGATATTTCATCTTCTTGTTTTCAATATTTAGAAATGTCTTTTTCACAGCACCGTAAGCACATGCTGCAAGAACTATCCATACCATAAGTGGTGTGGCGATATTGTATGAGTATTGCGACAGAAACCATCTTATGCCGAGAGGAGACAACAGCGAGTTTACCTCATACCATTGCATGGCATCAACAATCCACGATAGTAATATCAACAGCAATTGAAGTATTACTATCAGCAGGCAAATTCTTGAAAATTTAGACTTCATCTGGTTCAAGGTTATCAATATCCAGAATCTTCAGCTCTATTGCCTTCACAATTAGACGAGTAGCATTTATTCCCATGCCATCAGTTTTGTTAGGAAAAAGTTTTTGTATCAGTTCATTTTGTCGTTTCTCAAGACTCTTCACACCGAAAGGCATTCCTTTCAATGTTGTTATCATCTCTTTCGTATATCCAAGTGCGAGATGACGCAGGAAACGTTCATCATATTCATCTATCTCATATTCTATGAGAGCCTCTTGATGTTTCTTCTTGTTTACGACACTGTCCTTGAAATGTTCCACAATTTTTTTCAATATCGGCTCATTGAATACCAACTGCTTACCTTCCATGACAGCCAACACATCACGTCTTGTAAGCAACTCGCCTGTCTTGAGGATGATGCCGTCACACCCCGCATCCAGTACGTCTATCCATAGTTTTTCATTCAGTATCTCTCCTGTAAAAATCAGAACCTTCACATTCGGATAGTTATCTTTCGTATATCGGCATAGTTCCACTCCGATGGTTGTGCTTCCACCAAGCCCCAAGTCGAGCAGGACAAGGTCTGGAACATCTGTCTTCAGCAGTTTATAATATTCCGATTCATTCTGTGCTGTACCAATCACGTTGGCTTCAGGGATGTCCGTTTTCAGTATGCCCTCCGTTCCCTTCAGTTCCAGTTGCACATCTTCTACGATAATAACCTTAAACTTTTCCATATCGTGGTAATTTTATTGTTACATTCTTTTTGGTTTCTTCTGTATCATCAGTGATTTCCACGCCACATGCCCTGCGTCCCGACATCTCAGCCATATCTCTCACTATCTGCCTACAGATGAGATAGGTGATTTCTGAAAGTTCCACGTGTTTCACCTCTATGATGACATAGTCTTCTTGTGTTTTCGCAGTATAGTCTTTAGGGTTGCCCAGCAGTTCAAACAGATATTCTGTCATCACAGAATCTCCAAGAATCTTTTCCTGCCCCACCGTCACGCCCTGCATATTTAACTTAAACTTTTTAATCCCTCTCATCGCCTGTTCGTCCAAAATCATATACAGACTCCTATAGTACGAAATCATTTCTTTCAGCGATTCCACGTCTGCCTGTTTTTCTGCATTGAGTGCATCTGCTATCAGACGGATACGACTTGGATAATACATCGTTTCATGTTTCAGTGCAGAGAGACAGTTGTCCGACACGTTATTGCTCACATGAACTCCCGATATCTCCATATTTATCCTGCGACATTCGTCTTCCTGCATTTCTGCAAGAATCTTCTGTTCTGCAATACTATCTGCAATACCTTTCCTTGAGATTTTATTTTTCTTCACGAAACGCCATACAAGCAGATAGTACAGAGGTATGATACTCATCAACATTATTATCAACAGTATCATAGAAATCTTCTTGTTGGTAGCACCTTCCTGCATCGTTCGGCAGTATTCTGGTAGCATCCTATCCACAGAATGCTCTTTCAAAGCATTTATATATGCTGTATTATATTTTTCGTAGGTATTCAAATCTCCTTCTTGTAGAGCCGCCACTGCCAGTGAGTCCATCTGTTCCACCGTCTGAGCCTTTGTCACACCTGACGTCAGCAGTCCTGCTGTCAGCACAATCATCATAAGCATAGTTCTCATGCCACCATAAGAATGTTTCTCCAAAGCATGTTTTCCTTTAGGCAGACGGAAATACACCCTGCTCCCCTTCCCCACCTTACTTTCTGCAGAGATGGCTGCATCCCTGAACAGACCGCTCACCTTCTTGTATTTCTCAATGATACCCTTGCAGTTCATCAATCCGAACCCATGGTTGTCATGCACATTATGGTTGAACAGCATCGGCAGTTCCTCCGCCGCGATACCCTTGCCGGTATCTTCCACGGACACTTCCACATAACCTTCTTTTTCTGTTGCCGATACCGTTATCCTACCACCAGCATCTGTAAACTTCCGTGCGTTGTCAACAATGGTGTTCAACATGAACATGGTAAGAATCTTGTCTGCCTTCAGCACCATGTCGGTATCCTTCACGTCGAGTGTGACACCTTTCATCTGACAGGCCACCTTCGACTTTTTCAGTATTTCGAACAGCGACTGCAAAGGAAAAGTCTCTATCTTCATGTTCAGTTCGCCTTTGCGCATCTGTATCCACTCCGTCAGCAGTTCGTTTTTCTTGTTTATCTCATCGGTAATCTCCTTTATATATTCCACTTCCAGCGGTCTGCGTTCCACAGCATGCGCCATGCGGTCTATAAGTGGTATCAGAGAGTTCACCAGATTTATCTTTGCCCTGTTCTCCTCATTTCTCTTTCTCATGTCTGCCAGTTTCTGTTCGGCAGCACTTTTCTCCTCCGTCAGTTGTTCAAGACATTCTTTCAGCCTCTGCAGTTCGGCATAGCCCTCCTCCTCATTTTTCTTTTCCACCTTTCTTCTCATACGGTAGAACAGCAACAACAGCAATGCCAGCACCACTATTGCACTCATCACGCCCATTATCCACATAGAGCGCATAACAGATTCTTTCTCAAGCATTTCCAATCTGTTTTCGAGAAATCTATCCTGTCTTTTTCCCTCCTGCAACAACAGATATTCCTTTCGGTTATACAGACTCTCGTCCATATCTCCCAAGGCAGCATACACCACGCTCAGTCGTTCATGGATACTTGCCAGCAGATCGGGAGCAAAGTCAATACGTGGATTCACGTTCAGTGCCTTCTTAAGATATTTCAAGGCATCTGCATAGTTCCCTTCAGCAATCATACAGTTTGCCACGGTCCTGTATGCACCAGCAATCTGATACACATCGCCATATTCCTCAAACAACAGCAATGCCTCATGAGCAAGTTCCTTTGAGTTCTGGTCATCATACTTACCATTTTCTGCCAGAGCCTGCATACAGTTGGCAGTAAAGAATTTCAGGTTCTGTTGTTCAGCAATATACATACATCTACGCAAGTCGCGTATGTCGCCATCAGCCCCCACATTATAGTGATAGTTTGCCGTCTGAGCGGAATCTATTTGTATCAGTTCCTCAGGTATTATACACGCCAATGCCTCGTCAGCCTTATCTTGCAATCCCACATAGTAATAATACGTACTGCTCACTATGTCGAATTCACTCTCTGCGTATGCAAGTCGCTTGATATATTCTTCACGCCTGTTGTCATTCAGGACATCGTCATCCTCATAAATCCTTTTCAGTCGTTCTGTTGCACTATTATAATAGTCATAGAACTCCTTATTCAACGATCTTCGCTGACAGATACGCATCATCTGCACATCGGCGATAGTCAGTTCTATCTGGTTGTCCGTTATCTCACCAATCCTCTTTAGTTTCTCCTCCGCCTTTCCATATTCCATCTTGGCAATGTCCACGAAAGCCAAGTCGTTGAGGGCCACAGCATCTTTACCATCGGCAACCTTCAACGCCTTCTCAGCATAGATACGTGTAGAATCAAGATTTTTGTAATGCCATGAATAGGCAACATCATCCCCGACATCGCCATGATTATCATTCTGACAACCAAAAAGCCCCCATGAGCATAGCAATGCCAAGAGGGCTTTATTGAATATGTTGTGCAGGTTATGCACGTGCAGCCTTTATGTATCCCAATGCTTCCTTACACTTATCCGTGACATACTGCCAGTCGCCTGCTGCCACCTTATCTTTAGGGAATAGTTTTGAGCCCATGCCTACACAATAGACACCAGCCTTAAACCAACTCTTCAAGTTTTCTTCTTCCGGAGCCACGCCGCCCGTCACCATCATCTTCGACCATGGCATCGGAGCTTTCAGGTCTTTCACCATATTTGGACCATAAACATCACCAGGGAATAGTTTTGTCAGTTCGCATCCCATCTCCTGAGCCTTGCCTATCTCTGATACAGTGCCACAGCCCGGGCAGTAAGGCACCTGACGACGGTTGCATACTGGTGCTACATCCGGGTTGAAGAGAGGACCAACGATGAAGTTTGCTGCGAGTTGGATATACAGAGCAGCAGTAGGAGCGTCAACAACACTACCTACTCCAAGTGCCAGTTCTGGACATTCCTTGTCAGCCCACTTCACAAGTTCGCCAAACACTTCGTGTGCGAAATCGCCACGATTAGTAAACTCAAAAGCTCTCACACCACCTTCGTAGCATGCTTTTACGATATGTTTACAGACTTCAATATCTTTATGGTAGAACACAGGCACCATACCCGTCTCACCAATCTTTGCCATTACAGCAAGTTTATCAAATTTTGCCATCTTACAATATTTACAATTTACAAATCTATAATTTCGAAATCCTTCGACAGGCTCAGGAACCATCTCTTCCATCGACAGGCTCAGGAACTTCAGAACCTCAGAACTTCAGAACTTCAGAACCTCTCAGCTCTCAGCTCTATCGTTGCACTCTTCCAGATGCGTTGCCACCGGCAAGCGACAGCACTTCATCTTCTGAGACCATGTTATAATCACCATTGATAGTATGCTTCAGAGCAGATGCAGCCACAGCAAATTCCAGAGCCTTTGCTTGGTCGAAATCATATTTCAGCATACCGTGGATAAGACCACCAGAGAAAGAGTCGCCACCACCAACACGGTCGATGATTGGGTTTATCTCATAACGTCTGCTCTGATAGAACTCCTTACCATTGTAGATAAGAGCCTTCCAACCATTACATGTAGCAGAGAAACTCTCACGTAGAGTAGAGACCACATATTTGAAGCCAAACTCCTTCATCATAGCCTTGAAGATACCCTCATAGCCAGCAGCATCAGTCTTGCCACCCTCCACGTCTGCATCAGGCTTGAAACCGAGACACAGTTCAGCATCTTCCTCGTTGCCTATACATACATCTACATATTTCATCAAAGGACGCATGATGCTGATAGCCTTTTCTGAAGTCCACAGTTTCTTGCGGAAGTTTAGATCTACACTCACCGTCACGCCATGACGCTTTGCAGCCTCACAAGCCAACCTTGTCAGTTCGGCAGCCTTGTCGCTAACAGCAGGTGTGATACCACTCCAATGGAACCAGTCAGCACCCTCCATGATAGCATCAAAATCGAAGTCCTTTGGTTCTGCCTCAGCGATAGCACTGTGGGCACGGTCATAGATAACCTTTGAAGGACGCATAGAAGCACCCGTCTCAGCATAATAAAGACCAATTCGGTCACCGCCGCGAGTAATAAACTTAGTGTTCACACCATAACGGCGTAGAGAGTTCACAGCTATCTGCCCAATCTCATGAGCCGGCAATTTTGTTACTAGATAAGCATCATGTCCATAGTTAGCACAGCTGATAGCCACGTTAGCCTCACCACCACCCGGGATGATGCGGAACACATCCGTCTGCACAAACCTATCCTGTCCGTTAGGAGACAGGCGAAGCATAATCTCACCTAAGGTTACAATCTTTCCCATATCTTATTTTTTTATCAAGAAAATTCTCTTTTTTTCTGCTATTTTTCGTATCCTCTATATCTGTTTGCCATATTCCATAATGGTGTCACTCGGAATGTCTATGCGTTCATTCCAATAGACGCATGTACGACTGCTGTCTAGTTGTACATTCTCAAAAAGACCATGCTCCGTAAGTAACACCTTGAAATCAGTAATAACGTTTATATCCTCTTTCACATCATACATGACCTTTCTGTCATCATCGAACTGCACAAGAAGCATATAATCGGCACACGGCTGTATGTTTTTTATTCTTGGAATCATTGCAATGGTTGTAATTTCGATATCTTTTGGGTATACCACATTTCAATAAGAGAGTCTTTGTTTGTATTCAGCCATTCTTCTACCAACTCTTGTGCTTTGTTTGGTAAAATCACCATCTATCATCTCAAGAGTATGAATATCAAAAATACCCACATACTCATTGTTTATCGCGTGAATATGAGCAGGTTCATGTTCTTTCGGCTTAAAGAACATTTTAATGATAATTCCATAAAAACGGCTAATCTCTGGCATAAATCCTTCCATTATTACAATAACGCCACAAAATTACAACAAATCGAAAGTACTACCAAAATAAAATTTCATTTTTTGCAAAACGAGTTTGCACTCCTTTGTGGAGATAAACCTCCAGAGGCCTAACGGTACTCCTCATAACGGGACAAGCCCTATTTGTCGCAAGCAAAGATAGTATCAACATCTTTGCCGCAAGCATACATATTCAATGTCCGCCCCTTTTGGGGGGATTAGGAGAGGCTACCTCATTTTACAAAACACCACACTTCATCACGCCACCTACCTGACATGAGGATGTGCACAACCTAATGTGGGGATGTGTGCAACCTGACGTGGCGATGCGTGCAACCTGACGTGGGAATGCGTGCAACCTGACGTGGGGATGTGCATCACCTGATGTGAGGATGTGCGTCACCTGATGTGGGGTTAAGACCTACCTTACCTATCGGCAAGACCTACGTGACTTGTCGGGCAGAATCACCATTGTTGTCGGGCAGACCTACCATCTGGGCAAGTTAGAATCAAACTCTGTGAGCCGTAGATGTGACTTGCCTTTATGTCGGATGTACGCATCGCATAGTTTTGTTGTACGCGTCACAAAGATTGTTTGTAC
>JAGHTI010000045.1 GCA_018065415.1 Candidatus Equicola stercoris | reverse complement strand
CCGACAAGCGTAAGTGCGACGCACCGACGGCTGTAAGTGCAATGCACCGACATAGCGCTCGACGCTTTGATTTATAGCGCCCGACACAAAGAAACACAGCGCACTTCACGTCAAACACCAGCGCACTTCATATAGAATAGGGCGATGCGTCATAAAGAATTGGCTAACGCATCATAAAGAATTGGTCGATGTATCATAAATAATAGCCAAACGCATCATAAAGAGTAGGTCGATGCGTCATAATTAGGCGGCTGATGACTCACGAAGAAACGTGCGCCGACTTGTGAATGATGCCTTGCTGCACCTTGAAGATTTGCCCGAAAATTTATGAAGTATTGTCCGAAAAAGTGAAAGGATTTTGGTAAATGAAAGGTGGTTTTTTGTTGTGAAATGATGGCTCAATATTTAGCCAGAGATTAGTGTCTTTGGAGGTAAAAATGTGTAAAATTTAAGAGGAACGAAAAGGGGATGGTTTTTGGTATAAAAATAGTTAAAAGCATGTGGCAAATGTTAAAAAAACATAAAAGTATGGTGTAAGGAGTGTTGGGTGATGTGTGGTTAAGACAAAATGTGTACCTTTGCACCTCGAATCTCACAAGTGCGCGCACATACGTGTGTGTGGGAGCGAATAAAAGAAAGAATAAAAGCTCTGGCGCCTACCGACGTGATGTTCAGAATGAAACGAAAAATATTTTAAATTAATATAAACAACAAAAAAGAAAAATTATGCCAACTATTCAACAATTAGTTAGAAAAGGCCGCAAGGAGTTGGTGGAAAAGAGCAAGTCACCTGCTTTGGACTCATGTCCTCAGCGTCGTGGTGTCTGTGTTCGTGTTTACACTACAACGCCTAAGAAGCCAAATTCAGCGATGAGAAAAGTCGCACGTGTTCGTTTGACAAACCAGAAGGAAGTGAACTCCTACATTCCAGGAGAAGGCCACAACTTGCAGGAGCACTCTATAGTGCTTGTACGTGGTGGTCGTGTTAAGGACCTTCCAGGTGTTCGTTATCACATTGTACGCGGTACTCTTGATACTGCCGGTGTGGAGGGTAGAACGCAACGTCGTTCTAAGTACGGTGCTAAACGACCAAAGAAGTAAAAGGTCAACAGTCAACGGACAACAGTCAACGGCTGTAAAATTGTAAAATCGTAAACGGTTGAGTAAACTCTCTTGACGCAGAGTTGAAGACCAAAGTAAAACAACCAAAAAAAATTAAAGAAAATGCGTAAGGCTAAACCAAAGAAAAGACTGATCCTGCCGGATCCAGTGTTTAATGACAAGAAAGTGTCTAAGTTTGTAAACCATCTTATGTATGATGGAAAGAAGAATACTTCATACGAAATCTTCTACGATGCTCTGAAGCTCGTGGAGACAAAGATGAAGGATGTTGACAAGAGCGCTCTGGAAATATGGAAGCAGGCTCTGGATAATATCACTCCTCAGGTGGAGGTAAAGTCACGCCGTATCGGTGGTGCTACATTCCAGGTTCCTACTGAAATCCGTCCTGACCGTAAGGAGAGCATCTCTATGAAGAACATGATTCAGTTTGCACGCAAACGTGGCGGCAAGACTATGGCTGACAAGTTGTCTTCAGAGATTATGGACGCCTACAACAACCAGGGTGGTGCATTCAAACGTAAGGAAGATATGCATCGTATGGCTGAGGCTAACCGTGCTTTTGCTCATTTCAGATTTTAAGACACAGGGAATAGGTATTTAGAGGATAAGGTAATTCAGGATTACGAAAGAGTAAAAATGGCAAAACACGATTTACATTTGACACGCAATATTGGTATCATGGCTCACATCGATGCTGGTAAGACGACAACATCTGAGAGGGTGCTGTTCTATACTGGTAAGACTCACAAGATAGGTGAGGTGCATGATGGCGCTGCAGCTATGGACTGGATGCAGCAGGAGCAGGAGCGTGGTATCACTATCACTTCAGCGGCGACGACATGCTACTGGACGTGGAACGGTGAGAAGTTCAAGATTAACCTCATCGACACTCCGGGACACGTTGACTTTACTGCTGAGGTGGAGCGTTCTCTGCGTGTGCTTGACGGTGCTGTTGCTGCTTATTCTGCTGCTGACGGTGTTCAGCCACAGAGTGAGACGGTATGGCGTCAGGCAGATAAATATAATGTACCGAGAATTGGTTACGTAAACAAGATGGACCGTTCTGGTGCAGACTTCTATGGAACAGTAAGACAGATGAAAGAGGTACTGGGAGCTAATCCATGTGCTGTGCAGATTCCTATTGGTGCTGAGGAAAATTTCAAGGGAGTTGTTGACCTTATTAAAATGAAGGCTATCCTGTGGCATGATGAGACTATGGGAGCAGAATATGAGGTTGAAGACATACCAGCAGAATTGCTTTCCGAAGCTGAGGAATGGAGAGACAAGATGCTTGAGAATGCAGCGAACTTTGATGATACTCTGATGGAGAAATATCTCGACGATGTGGAATCCATCACAGAGGACGAAATCATCGCTGCCATCCGCAAGGCTACTTGTGCTCTTGAGATGTGCCCAGTGGTATGTGGCTCTTCTTACAAGAACAAGGGTGTGCAGACGTTGCTTGATGATGTTTGTGCATTCCTGCCTTCTCCTCTTGACACTATCGACATCACGGGCGTCAACCCGAATACCGGAAAGGAAGAAAGCCGCAAGCCATCTGAGGATGCGCCTACTGCCGCTCTGGCATTCAAGATTGCTACAGACCCGTATGTCGGTCGTCTGGTGTTCTTCCGTGTTTATTCAGGGAAGATAGAGGCAGGTAGTTATGTTTATAACCCTCGTTCTGGTAAAAAAGAACGTATCTCTCGTCTGTTCCAAATGCATTCTAACAAGCAGAACCCTATGGAGGTGATAGAGGCTGGTGACATCGCTGCAGGTGTCGGCTTCAAGGATATCCACACCGGTGATACGCTGTGTGATGAACAGGCTCCTATCGTTCTTGAGTCTATGGACTTCCCAGATCCTGTTATAGGTATCGCCGTTGAGCCAAAGACTCAGAATGACTTGGATAAGCTAGGCATCGGTTTGGCAAAACTCGCAGAGGAAGACCCAACATTCACTGTCAAGACAGACGAACAGAGCGGTCAGACAATAATCTCCGGTATGGGCGAACTTCATTTGGATATCATCATCGACCGTCTGAGACGTGAGTTCAAGGTTGAATGTAACCAAGGTAAACCGCAGGTGAACTATAAGGAATCCATCACGAAATCTCTTGAGAACTTCCGCGAGACTTACAAGAAGCAGAGTGGTGGTAGAGGTAAGTATGGTGACATCATCGTGAATATAGGTCCTGTAGATGCTGACTTCAAGGAAGGTGGCTTGCAATTTGTCAATGAGGTTAAGGGTGGCAATATCCCTAAGGAGTTCATCCCGTCAGTACAGAAGGGTTTTGAAACTGCAATGAAGAACGGTGTGCTCGGTGGCTATCCTATGGACAGCCTGAAGGTGGTACTCGTAGATGGTAGTTATCATCCTGTTGACTCTGACCAGTTGAGTTTCGAACTCGCTGCAATAAACTGCTACAAGAATGCAATGACAAAGTGCGGTCCTGTGTTGATGGAACCTATCATGAAGTTGGAGGTCGTAACTCCAGAAGAAAATATGGGTGACGTCATCGGTGACCTGAACAAACGCCGTGGACAGATAGAGGGTATGGACGAAGCCCGCAGCGGTGCTCGCATCGTGAAGGCAATGGTTCCTCTGTCAGAGATGTTCGGCTATGTAACAGCTTTGCGTACCATCACTTCCGGACGTGCTACAAGCAGCATGGAGTATGACCATCATGCTCCTCTCGTAAGTACCATTGCAAAGGATGTGCTTGAAGAAATAGGCGGAAGGGTAGATTTGGTATAACGCGCGCGTATATATAATATAAGGTGTGGGCGACTTTCTTAGAATATGACTCTTAGGATAGACCCACATCGGAAAAAGAAATAAAAACAAAAAATAAAAAAATTATGAGTCAAAAAATTAGAATCAAGCTGAAGAGTTACGACCACACATTGGTTGACAAGTCAGCAGAAAAAATTGTGAAGGCTGTAAAGGCTACAGGTGCTATCATCAGTGGTCCTATTCCTCTGCCAACACACAAGAGAATTTTCACAGTGAACCGCTCTACATTCGTGAACAAGAAATCACGCGAGCAGTTCCAGTTACAGTCTTTCAAACGTCTGATAGACATTTACAGTTCTACTCCTCAGACTATTGACGCGCTTATGAAGCTTGAACTTCCTAGTGGTGTTGAAGTTGAAATCAAGGTGTAGTAAACATATAGAAAAAAGAAAAGAGTTATTAATTTTTTAAACATAAAAGAAAATGCCAGGATTATTAGGAAAGAAAATCGGAATGACTTCCGTTTTCGGTGCCGACGGAAAGAATGTTCCGTGCACAGTTATCGAAGCTGGTCCTTGTGTTGTTACTCAGGTGAAGACTATTGAGAAAGACGGCTATGAGGCTGTCCAACTCGGTTTTCAAGAGGCTAAGGAGAAGAAGACTTCAAAGCCTATGATGGGTCATTTCAAGAAGGCCTCAACGACACCAAAAAAGCATTTGGCTGAGTTTAAGTTTGATGAGAAGTATTCTCTCGGTGATACTATCACTGTAGAAATCTTCAACGAAGCAGGCTTTGTAGATGTTGTAGGAACTTCTAAAGGACATGGTTTCCAAGGTGTTGTAAAGCGTCATGGTTTCGGTGGTGTTGGTGAAACAACACACGGTCAGGATGACCGCGCACGTAAGCCGGGAGCAATTGGTGCTTGTTCTTACCCAGCAAAGGTCTTCAAAGGCATGCGCATGGGTGGTCACATGGGTGGTGACAGAGTTACTACTCAGAATCTCAAGGTGTTAAAGGTAATACCAGAGCACAACCTTATTCTTGTAAAGGGTTCTGTTGCTGGTCATAATGGTTCAACAGTTTTAGTTCAGATGTAATTATGAAGGTAAAAGTATTAAATATCAAAGGTCAGGAAACTGGTAAGGAAGTTTCTCTGAGCAAGGAGGTATTCGGAGTTGAACCTAATGATCATGTTATCTGGCTTGACGTTAAGCAGTATCTGGCAAATCAGCGTCAGGGTACAGCAAAGTCAAAAGAGAGAAGTGAGATTACTGGCTCTACTCGTAAGTTAGGTCGTCAAAAAGGTGGTGGCGGTGCTCGTCACGGAGATATCAAGTCACCAGTACTCAGAGGTGGAGGTCGTATATTCGGTCCTCAGCCACGTGACTATAGTTTCAAACTCAACAAGAAGGTAAAGGTGCTGGCTCGTAAGAGTGCTTTGACATACAAAGCTCAGGAGAAGGCTATCCTCGTTCTTGAAGACTTTAACTTCGCAGCTCCAAAGACTAAGGAGTTCGTTGAATTGGAAAAGAACCTCAAGGTAGAAAACAAGAAGGTAATGCTCTACATTGTAGGTGAGAACAATAATGTATATCTTTCTTCACGTAACTTGCAGAGAGCAAAGGTGGCAGAGGCTTCAACGCTGAACACTTACGGCGTTATGGATGCTGACGTAGTCATCTTCACAGAAAAGGCTCTGGAAGTAGTTGAAACAACTTTAAAGAAATAAGGAGACAATAGATTATGGCAGTTATTATCAAACCGCTCGTAACTGAAAAGATGACGGGCATCACAGAAAAGAAAAATAATCGTTTCGGATTTATTGTCACTCCAAGTGCAAACAAGTTCGAGATAAAGAAAGAGATCCAGAGTGTGTATAACGTTCATGTAGAAGACGTTAATACTATCAAGTATGCAGGCAAGCGCCAGAGTCGTTGGACAAGGGCAGGTCTCGTAAGAGGTCAGAAGCCAGCATACAAGAAGGCAATCGTAACTCTCAAAGAGGGTGAAACAATAGATTTTTACAGCAATATATAATATTAAACAATGGCAGTACGTAAATTAAAACCCGTAACACCGGGACAGAGACACAAAGTTATTGGTACGTTCGAAGAAATTACTGCATCCGTACCAGAGAAGACTCTCGTCTGTGGTAAGCCATCAACCGGCGGTAGAAACAATACCGGTAAGATGACAGTTCGTTATATGGGCGGTGGTCATAAGAAAAAATACCGCTTCATAGATTTCAGACGTGAGAAAGATGGTGTTCCAGCTGTAGTAAAGACAATAGAGTATGATCCGAACCGTTCGGCTCGTATCGCCCTATTGTACTATGCAGATGGCGAAAAGCGATATATTATTGCTCCAAACGGATTGCAGGTAGGTGCAACTTTGATGTCAGGTAAGGACGCAGTTCCAGAAATCGGTAATGCGCTTCCTTTAGAGAATATTCCAGTAGGTACAGTAATTCACAACATTGAGTTACGTCCAGGACAAGGTGCCCTGTTGGTTCGCTCAGCAGGTAATTTTGCTCAGTTGACTTCTCGTGATGGAAACTATTGTGTTATCAAGCTTCCTTCAGGCGAGACTCGTCAAATTCTTAGTGCTTGTAAAGCTACAGTAGGTAGTGTAGGTAACTCAGACCACGCACTCGAACAGTCTGGTAAGGCTGGTCGTTCACGCTGGTTTGGACGTCGTCCTCACAACCGTGGTGTCGTTATGAACCCTCATGATCACCCAATGGGTGGTGGTGAAGGCCGTCAGAGTGGTGGTCATCCACGTTCTCGTAAGGGCTTGTATGCAAAGGGTCTGAAGACACGCGCACCAAAGAAGCTTTCAAATAAGTATATAATCGAAAGGGCTAATAAGAAATAAGTTAATTAGAGTAAAATTATGAGTCGTTCATTAAAAAAAGGTCCGTATATTAACGTTTCTCTCGAGAAGAAAGTTCTCGCAATGAATGAAAACGGTAAGAAAGATGTCGTAAAGACATGGGCCAGAGCTTCAGTAATATCTCCTGATTTCGTGGGACATACTATTGCAGTTCATAACGGAAATAAATTTATCCCTGTTTACGTTACAGAAAACATGGTGGGACATAAGTTGGGTGAATTTGCACCTACACGTAAGTTCGGTGGCCATGCCGGTAACAAGAAATAATGGGGCAACCAACAGAAAATAAAAGAATAATATAATGGGAGCAAGAAAAAAATTATCGGCTGAAAAAAGAAAGGAAGCCAATAAAACGTTGTATTTTGCGAAGGCAAACGCTGTCCCTTCTTCTCCACGCAAGATGCGCTATGTAGTGGATCTTATCCGTGGCATGGAGGTGGACCGTGCTTTGGCTGTACTGAAGTTCTCAAAGAAGGCTGCTTCTGAAAATGTGGAAAAGTTGCTTCACTCTGCAATCGCAAACTGGGAAGTAAAGAATGACCGCAAGGCAGAAGCCGGAGAACTGTATATCTCTAAAGTATTTGTAAACGAAGGTGTTACGATGAAACGCATGAGACCGGCACCACAGGGACGTGGCTACCGTATCAGAAAGCGTTCAAACCACATCACTCTTTTCGTAGATGTAAAACCTAATGATAATAAATAATTATGGGACAGAAAGTTAATCCGATTAGTAACCGTCTTGGAATAATCAAAGGCTGGGATTCAAACTGGTTCGGTGGCAAGAACTTCGGTGATAATATCCTCGAAGATACTAAGATTCGTAAGTATCTTAACGAACGTCTTGCTAATGCCAGCGTTTCTAAGATCGTTATCGAGCGTACGCTTAAGCTCGTGACAATTACGATATGCACTTCCCGTCCAGGTATTATCATCGGTAAGGGTGGTCAGGAAGTTGACAAACTGAAAGAAGAACTGAAGAAACTCTACAACAAGGAGATACAAATCAATATCTTCGAAGTTAAAAGACCAGAACTCGATGCAAACATCGTTGGTAATAACATCGCTCGCCAGGTAGAGGGTAAGATTGCTTACCGCCGTGCTATCAAGATGGCTATCGCCAATACTATGCGTATGGGTGCTGAGGGTATCAAGGTTCAGATTTGTGGACGTCTGAATGGTGCTGAAATGGCTCGCAGTGAGATGTATAAGGAAGGAAGAACTCCTCTCCATACTCTGCGTGCTGACATTGACTATTGCCAGACAGAGGCACTTACTAAGGTAGGTCTGCTGGGTATCAAGGTATGGATATGCCGTGGCGAAATCTATGGTAAGAAAGACCTCGCTCCGAACTTTGTTCAGGAGAAGAACAATGCCCGTGGTGGCAATGCTGGTGGTAACAGACGTCGTAACAAAAGAAATAATAACCGTTAAAAAAGAAAGTCATCATGTTACAACCTAAAAGAGTAAAATACAGAAGACCGCAAGACGGTCGTGGAAATAAAGGCAATGCTCACAGGGGTACGACACTGGCATTTGGCTCATTCGGCATCAAGACTCTTGAGGCTAAGTGGCTTGACTCTCGTCAGCTAGAAGCTGCTCGTGTAGCTGTGAACAGATACATGAATCGTGAAGGTCAGGTATGGATTCGTATCTTCCCTGACAAACCGATTACTCGTAAGCCTGCCGATGTACGTATGGGTAAAGGTAAGGGTGATCCTATGGGATGGGTTGCTCCTGTCACTCCAGGACGTATCTTGTTTGAGGTTGAAGGTGTACCTTTTGATGTTGCTAAAGAAGCTTTGCGTCTTGCAGCTCAGAAGTTACCTGTGAAAACTAAGTTTGTTGTTCGTCGTGATTACGATAAGAATGCTTAATTATAAGAAAGGAACAAGAATATGAAGACAGTAGAAATAAAAGAACTCAAGACTGCTGATTTGGTCGAGAGAATCAATACTGAGGTGGCAAAGTATAACCAGACAAAGGCTAACCATGCCATTACTCCACTTGAGAATCCTTCTCTTATAAAGGAAGCAAGACGTAATATTGCACGTCTGAAGACAGAACTCCGCAAAAGAGAACTTGAAAATAAATAATAACAATGGTCCAGATGGAAACAAGAAATTTAAGAAAGACAAGACAGGGTGTCGTTATCAGCAACAAGATGGATAAAACCATTGTTATTGCATCCAAGTTTAAGGAGAAACACCCTATTTATGGTAAGTTTGTCCAGAAGACAAAGAAATACCATGCCCACGATGAAAAGAATGAGTGCAACGTAGGTGATACAGTACTCATCATGGAAACCCGTCCATTGTCAAAGACAAAGAGATGGAGATTAGTTCAAATTATTGAAAAAGCTAAGTAATTATGATACAGGCAGAATCAAGACTTACAGTATGCGATAACAGCGGTGCACGTGAAGCACTGTGTATACGCGTTCTTGGAGGTACACGTCGTCGCTATGCAAGTGTCGGTGATATCATCGTCGTTTCAGTGAAGAATGTAATCCCTTCAAGTGAATTGAAGAAAGGTGCGGTATCAAAGGCTTTGATTGTTCGTACGAAGAAGGAAATACGCCGTCAGGATGGTTCTTATATCCGTTTTGACGATAATGCTTGTGTTCTTCTCAATAATGCAGGTGAACTCCGCGGCAGCCGTATCTTCGGCCCTGTTGCACGTGAGTTGCGTGCTGTGAATATGAAAGTCGTTTCTTTAGCACCGGAAGTTCTTTAACCAATAAAAATTGATAAAGAAATGAGTAAGTTGAATATAAAGAAAAATGATACAGTCTATATCTTGTCTGGTAACGACAAGGGAAAGACTGGTAAAGTGCTGAAGGTACTCGTGAAGGATTATCGTGCTATCGTTGAGGGTATCAACATGGTATCAAAGAGCACAAAACCAAGTGCTAAACATCCACAGGGTGGTATCATCAAGCAAGAAGCTCCTATTCACATTTCCAATCTCAGTCTTATCGACCCTAAGAGCGGTAAGGCAACGAGAATCGGTCGCAGAAAGGATGCTGACGGCAAGACAGTTCGTTATGCTAAAAAATCAGGAGAGGAGATTAAATAATGAATACAGCACAGTTAAAGAATGAATATAAGGAGAAAATTGCTCCAGCTTTGATGCAGCAGTTTAAGTACAAGACTCCTATGCAGGTTCCTGAATTGAAGAAGATAGTAATCAATCAGGGCTTGGGTGATGCAACACAGGATAAGAAACTGATTGATGTTGCAATGAATGAAATTGCTATTATCGCAGGTCAGAAACCAGTTACGACATATTCTCGTAAGGATATCGCTAACTTCAAACTGCGTAAGAAGATGCCTATCGGCGTTATGGTTACTCTCCGTCGTCAGCGTATGTATGAGTTCCTTGAGAAACTCGTCCGTATTGCTCTGCCGCGTATCCGTGACTTCAAAGGTATAGAAAGCAAGTTTGACGGTCGTGGTAATTATACACTCGGTATTCAGGAGCAGATTATCTTCCCTGAAATCAACCTTGATCAGATTGACCGTATCCAAGGTATGAACATCACTTTCGTGACATCTGCAAAGACAGACGAAGAAGGTTTTGCTCTTCTCAAGGCATTTGGTCTTCCATTTAAGAACGCTTAATAAAAAAGAAGTTATATGGCAAAAGAATCAATGAAAGCTCGCGAGGTAAAACGCGCTGCAATGGTGGCACGTTATGCTGAGAAACGCGCAGCGTTGAAAGAGATTGTAAACAAGAGCAATGATCCTGTAGAGGCTTATGAGGCTGCCCGCAAACTTCAGGCTATACCTAAGAATGCCAATCCTATCCGCTTGCACAACCGTTGCAAGATAACAGGACGTCCAAAGGGATACATGCGCCAGTTCGGTCTTTCACGTATCCAGTTCCGTGAGATGGCATCTGCCGGTCTCATCCCTGGTGTAAAGAAGGCAAGTTGGTAATGTGCAATCTAAGTCTTTGAGAGAACAGAAATCAAGAGTATTAATATTGTTGGGGTAGTCCCAATCAATTAAAACATTTATAAAATGACAGATCCAATAGCAGATTATCTGACGAGGTTAAGAAATGCAATACAGGCAAAACACCGTGTTGTGGAAATTCCTGCGTCAAATTTGAAAAAGGAAATCACAAAGATCCTTTTCGAAAAGGGCTATATCCTGAACTATCAGTTTATAGAAGATGGTCCTCAGGGTTCTATCAAGGTGGCCCTCAAATATGGCACTGACAATAAGTCAAATGCTATTAAATGTTTGAAGCGTGTATCCAGACCAGGTCTGCGTACTTATGCAGGTTATAAGGATATGCCGAGAGTAATTAACGGATTAGGTATTGCTATCTTATCTACATCCAAAGGTGTAATGACAGACAAAGAGGCTGCTGACCTGAAGATTGGCGGTGAAGTTCTTTGCTACGTATATTAATTGGGAGGTTTTGTTATGTCAAGAATAGGAAAATTACCAATTAGCATACCTTCAGGAGTTACAGTGGCTCAGCAAGGTGACGTAGTAACAGTTAAAGGCCCTAAGGGAGAACTGTCACAGCATGTAGATCCATCTATCATCGTTAAGATAGAAGATGGTATAGTAGCAGTCGAGATGGACGAAAAACAGACATCAGTTGGAGCAAAGCAGCAACATGCTTTCCACGGTTTGTATCGTGCTCTCATTAACAATATGGTTGTTGGGGTAAGCGAAGGTTTCAAGAAGGAACTGGAACTGGTAGGTGTTGGTTTCCGTGTTTCAAACGAAGGAAACATCCTTGAGTTTGCACTTGGTTACACTCATCCTATCTTCATGCAACTGCCTAAGGAGGTAAAGGTGGAAACAATCTCTGAAAGAAACCAGAATCCTCGTATTGTTCTCGAATCATGCGACAAGGCATTATTAGGACTTATTTGTGCAAAGATTCGTTCTTTCCGTATGCCGGAACCTTATAAAGGTAAGGGTATTTTGTTCAAGGGTGAAGTTATTCGCAGAAAGTCTGGTAAGTCAGCTGCGGCTAAGTAATCCAGTTATTAACTATTTTAAAAAAGGAAAGTTATGACAACAAAGAAAGAAGAAAGACGAATAAAGATAAAATTCAGAATTCGCAAGAAAGTCAATGGTACTGCTGACTGCCCTCGTATGAGTGTGTTCAGAAGTAATAAACAGATATATGTTCAGCTCATCAACGACCTTACAGGTGAGACTCTTTGTGCAGCATCTTCTCTCGGTATGGAGACAATGCCAAAGATTCAGCAGGCTGAAAAGGTTGGTGAACTGATCGCACAGAAAGCCCAGACAGCTGGTATCACGAATGTCGTTTTCGACAGAAACGGATATCTCTATCATGGTAGAGTAAAGGCAATAGCTGATTCAGCTCGTAAAGGTGGACTTAAATTTTAATCGTTATGGCAATGAATAAAGTTAAGATAAATAGTGACGTCGAATTAAAAGACAGATTGGTAGCCATAAACCGAGTTACAAAGGTAACAAAGGGTGGTCGTACCTTCACTTTCGCTGCTATAGTAGTTGTAGGTGACGGTAACGGTATCATCGGTTATGGTTTGGGTAAGGCTGGTGAAGTAACAGCAGCCATTGCCAAAGGCGTTGAGTCAGCTAAGAAGAATCTTGTTAAGGTTCCTGTGCTGAAAGGTACTATCCCTCATGAGCAGATTGCTCATTTCGGTGGTGCTGAGGTGTTCTTGAAACCTGCATCAGAAGGTACTGGTGTTGTTGCCGGTGGTGCTATGCGTGCAGTTTTGGAGAGTGTAGGTGTTACTGACGTTTTGGCAAAGTCAAAGGGTAGCTCTAACCCTCACAACCTCGTCAAGGCAACAATAAAGGCATTAAGCGAAATCCGCGATGCTTATACTGTAGCTCAGACACGTGGAATCTCAGTTGAAAAAGTATTTAAAGGATAAAAAAGGAGACAATAGTTATGGCAAAGATTAAAGTTCAACAGATAAAGAGCCGTATCGGAGCTCCGAAAGATCAAAAAGGTACACTTGATGCACTTGGTCTTCATAAAATCCGTCAGACAATAGAAATAGAAGACACTCCTTCAATGCGTGGTATGATCCGCAAGGTTCATCATCTCGTTAAGGTTGTCGAATAATATTTTTAACGTAATAAATAGACAATAGATATGAAACTGAATAATTTGAAACCTGCAGAAGGAGCTACTCATTCTCAACGCCGTATTGGTCGTGGTACTGGTTCTGGTTATGGTGGCACGTCAACTCGTGGTCACAAGGGTGCTAAGGCTCGTTCAGGTTATAAGAGAAAGATTGGTTTTGAAGGTGGTCAGATGCCTTTACAGCGTCGTCTTCCAAAGGGTGGTTTCAAGAATATCAACCACAAGGAATACCTCGCAGTAAACCTCTCTACATTGCAGAAACTTGCTGAGAGTAAGAAACTCTCTAAGATAACAGTTGCAGATATCGTTGCTGCTGGTTATGCAAAGAAGAGCGAACTCATCAAGATTCTCGGTATGGGTAATCTTAGTGCAAAACTTGAAGTTGAGGCTCATGCTGCATCAAAGACTGCTATTGCAGCCATTGAGGCAGTTGGCGGAAATGTAACTATAATTTAATTGCAATAATGAAAAAGTTTATAACGACACTCGAGAACATTTGGAAGATAGAAGACCTTCGTGATCGTCTTCTCATCACAATATTGTTTGTTGCTATTTACCGCTTTGGCTCTTTCGTTGTTCTCCCTGGTATCAATCCTGGTGCTCTGGAGGCTCTGTCAAGTCAGACAAGTGGTGGTTTGATGTCGTTGTTGGATATGTTCTCAGGAGGTGCTTTCTCACACGCTTCTATCTTCGCGTTGGGAATTATGCCTTATATCACAGCTTCAATCATTATGCAACTTCTTGCTGTTGCTGTTCCTTATTTCCAGAAGATGCAGCGCGAAGGCGAGAGTGGCCGTCGTAAGATAAATCAATATACACGTATCTTGACGGTAGCAATATTATTGTTCCAGGCTCCTGCATACCTCATCAATCTGCGTATGACATCAGGTGCAGCTCTTGCTTCTGGCATAGATTGGACATGGTTCAACATCCCATCAACGATAATCCTTGCAGCGGGCTCTATGTTCATCCTGTGGCTTGGTGAACGCATCACAGACAAAGGTATCGGTAATGGTATCTCAATCATCATCATGATAGGTATCATCGCACGTCTGCCTCAGGCATTCTTCCAGGAGATAACATCTCGTTTCACCGCTATTTCCGGTGGTGGACTTGTTATGTTCCTTGTTGAGATTCTGATTCTGTTGGCAGTTATCTGTGCGTCAATCATTCTGGTACAGGGTGTACGTAAAGTGCCTGTACAGTATGCAAAACGTCTTGTTGGCAACAAGCAGATGGGCGGTGCTCGTCAGTATGTCCCTCTGAAACTGTTTGCAGCAAACGTAATGCCTATCATCTTCGCACAGGCTTTGATGTTCATCCCACTCTCATTGATGGCTTATTCATCTCCAGAGAGTATGAACCCATTCCTGCGCTCTTTGATGGATCAGAATACGCTTGTTTATAATGTGGTATTTGCTGCGCTTATCATACTGTTTACGTATTTCTATACGGCTATCACTCTGAATCCTACACAGATGGCAGAGGATATGAAGCGCAACAATGGATTTATTCCAGGCGTGAAACCAGGCAAACCAACAGCAGACTACATTGACCAAGTAATGTCAAGAATCACATTACCAGGCTCTCTCTTTATTGCATTCATCGCTGTCATGCCGGCAATAGCTCGTCTGTTCGGTATTCAGCAGAATTTTGCACAGTTCTTCGGAGGTACATCATTGTTGATTCTCGTTGGTGTTGTTCTTGATACACTCCAGCAGATAGAGTCACACCTCTTGATGCGTCATTATGACGGACTCCTGAACTCAGGCCGTATCCGCAGCCGCAGTGGTTATTAATGATATATAATCATGTCTAAGCAAAGTGCAATAGAACAGGACGGAACAATAATAGAAGCATTGTCAAATGCAATGTTCCGTATCGAGTTGGAGAATGGTCATGAGATTACCGGGCATATCTCTGGTAAGATGAGAATGCACTATATTAGAATCCTGCCGGGTGATAAGGTAAAGGTGGAAATGTCTCCTTATGATCTCACCAAGGGCAGAATAGTCTTTAGATATAAATAATAAAAATATAGCTTTATGAAGACAAGAGCATCAGTTAAGAAACGTACAGCAGACTGTATATTAGTCCGCAGAAAAGGACGTTTGTTCTCAATTTGTAAGAAAAACCCTAAGTTTAACACACGTCAGGGATGATGGAAATTGACAATTGGTAAATTGACAATTGAAATTTATTTAAAAACAAAAAAATAAAAAAATGGCAATAAGAATTGTTGGAGTAGATTTGCCCCAGAATAAACGTGGCGAAATCGCATTGACTTATATCTTTGGTATAGGTCGTAGTAGTTCAGCAAAGATATTAGACAAGGCGGGTGTCAACCGCGACCTGAAGGTAAGTGAATGGACTGACGATCAGGCAGCTAAGATCCGTGAAATCATCGGCGCTGAATATAAAGTTGAAGGTGATCTCCGTGGTGAGATCCAGATGAATATTAAGCGACTGATGGATATTGGTTGTTATCGTGGTGTTCGTCATCGTAATGGTCTTCCTGTTCGCGGACAGAGTACAAAAAATAATGCCCGTACACGTAAGGGTAGAAAGAAGACTGTTGCTAACAAGAAGAAAGCCACTAAGTAATTAACTTGAAAAAGATTTAAGAATTATGGCAAAAAGATCAGCAACACAAAAGAAAAGAAACGTCAAGGTGAGCGCACTCGGACAGTTGCATGTTCACAGTTCGTTTAACAATGTAATCGTTTCACTTGCAAACAGTGAAGGACAGATCATATCTTGGTCTTCTGCTGGCAAGATGGGCTTCCGTGGTTCTAAAAAGAATACTCCTTATGCTGCACAGATGGCAGCAGAAGATTGTGCAAAGGTGGCATTCGACCTTGGTTTGCGTAAGGTAAAGGCTTACGTTAAGGGACCAGGTAACGGTCGTGAGAGTGCTATCCGTGCCGTTCACGGAGCAGGAATAGAAGTAATAGAGATTATTGATGTTACTCCATTACCACATAATGGATGCCGTCCTCCTAAGAGACGTAGAGTTTAATTGAATAAATTTTTATAATATGGCTAGATATATTGGACCGAAATCAAAGATCGCTCGCCGTTTTGGAGAACCTATCTTCGGCGAGGACAAAGTTTTGTCCAGAAGGAACTTCCCTCCTGGACAGCATGGTAACAACCGTCGCAGAAAGTTATCTGAATACGGTAGCATGTTGGCAGAGAAGCAAAAGGCTAAGTACATTTATGGAGTTCTGGAACGTCAGTTCCGTAATATGTTCGATGCAGCAGCACGTCAGAGCGGCATTACAGGTGAGGTGTTACTTCAGAATTTGGAGTCACGTCTTGACAATATCGTTTTCCGTCTCGGCATTGCTCCTACACGCGCAGCAGCTCGTCAGTTGGTAAGCCACAAGCACATAATCGTTGATGGCGCTGTTGTAAACATACCTTCGTACTCAGTTAAGCCAGGTCAGATTGTAGGTGTTCGCGAGAAGGCTAAGTCATTAGTTGTAATCGAGAATGCACTTGCTGGTTTCAATCACAGTAAGTATCCTTGGCTGGAATGGGATGAGAACTCAAAGAGTGGCAAACTCTTGCACAAGCCAGAGCGCGCTGATATCCCTGAAAACATCAAGGAACAATTAATCGTCGAGTTGTACTCTAAGTAATAACAAAAATCATTTATAATGGCAATATTAGCATTTCAGAAACCAGATAAAGTAATAATGGTGGAGGCTGACGGAAGGCACGGAAAATTTGAGTTCCGCCCTCTCGAGCCTGGCTTCGGTATTACCATAGGTAATGCTTTGCGCCGTATCTTACTTTCATCTTTGGAAGGCTATGCCATCAATACAATTCGTATTGCTGGCGTTGAACATGAGTTCGCAGCTGTCCCAGGGGTGCAGGAAGATGTTACCAACATTATTCTGAATCTCAAACAAGTGAGGTTCAAAAAGAATGTAGAAGAGTACGATAATGAGAAAATCACTATCGACATAGAGAACTGTACAGAGTTCAAGGCTGGTGAGATCAGTAAGTATCTCACTGGATTTGAAGTGTTAAACCCAGAATTAGTGATTTGCCATTTGGATTCCAAGGCTTCAATGCAGTTGACCCTTACAATAAACAAGGGACGTGGATTTGTTGTTGCTGAGGAAAATCGTGAATATTGTACCGATGTCAACGTTCTTCCGATAGACTCTATCTATACTCCTATCCGCAACGTGCGTTATTCTGTTGACCAGTATCGTGTAGAACAGAAAACAGACTACGACCGTCTTACGATAGAGGTAGATACAGATGGTAGCATTTCGCCAAAGGATGCCCTTCAGGAAGCTGCGAAGATTCTTATTCAGCACTTCGTGCTCTTCTCAGACGAGAAGATTGATGTCGAAGATTCTGCTGAAGAAGAAAACGAGCAGTTCGATGAAGAAGTTCTGCGCATGCGCCAACTGCTGAAGACACGTCTTATCGATATGCATCTGTCTGTACGTGCATTAAACTGCCTCAAGGCAGCGGATGTGGAGACACTTGGTGACCTCGTAAAATACAATAAGAACGACCTTCTTAAATTCCGTAATTTTGGCAAGAAATCACTCAATGAACTTGATGATTTGTTAGAAAGTTTGAATTTGTCGTTTGGAACCGACATTTCTAAGTATAAATTAGACAAAGAATAAACAAAAATGAGACACAATAAGAAATTTAATCACTTAGGCCGTAAGTCATCTCATCGTAATGCGATGCTTGCAAACATGGCAGTGTCTTTGATTCGCCACAAGCGCATCACTACCACACTTGCTAAGGCAAAAGCACTTCGTGTTTATGTTGAACCAATTCTTACAAGAGCTAAGGAAGATACAACTCATTCACGTCGTGTAGTGTTTGGATATCTGCAGGACAAACTGGCAGTAACAGAACTGTTCAAGGAAATCTCAACAAAGATTGCAGATCGTCCAGGAGGATATACTCGTATAATTAAGCTCGGTTCTCGTCAGGGTGACGCTGCTTCAATGGCTTTCATCGAATTAGTCGATTATGATGAAAATATGATGAAGACAGAAAAGAAGGCAAAGCGTACTCGTCGTGGTGGAGCAAAGAAAGCTGCAACAGAGGAAACTCCTGCAACAGAGACTCCTGCTGTAGAAGAACCAAAAGCAGAAGAAACTCCAGCTGAGGCACCTGCAGAGGAAAACGCTCCAGCAGAAGAACCTGCAAAAGAAGAAACGCCAGCAGAATAAGAAATAGTTCTGCTATCATTCATAAAGAGGGGAATTCCTAAGTCATTTAGGGATTTCCCCTTTTTATTACCTTGAAAAACCAATACTTTTGTATCATAACCCACAAAATACAGAAGACGATGAAAAAGGTGTTGTTGCTTACAGTTATCATTACAATGCTTCTAAGCAGTTGCGGAACCATGACTGGCTTTTTTGCTGGAGGCGCATTGGGAGGTGCAGTCGGCGGTATCATGGGAGGACCATACGGACGCGACATCGGTACACTTGTGGGGATGGCAGCAGGAAGTGCCATAGGTGCAGCATCTGATGCAGCAGAGGCAAGGGCGGTAGCAGTGGCAGAGCGTAACCGCACACGGCATTTTGATGAAGTATATGCACAGCATAAACAGTCATACACCGACTATTATTATCAGAAAAACAAAACAACAGACGCACCAGACGACAAAATATTTGATACAAAGGATATGGTTGACCATACAAATTCAGGTAATGACATCATAGAAATGAAATAAACCATTAAAATGTTTTGGCAAAACTGTAAAAATTACTACCTTTGCATCGCTTTAAAAAATTAAACTATGTATATCGATACAGAAAAGAAAAAAGAAATCTTTGGCAAGTACGGAAAGTCTAACTCAGATACTGGTTCAGCAGAGAGCCAGATAGCTTTGTTCTCATACCGTATTTCCCACTTGACGGAACATCTTAAGAAGAACCGTAAAGATTATACTACTGCAAGAAGCCTTACAAAACTTGTTGCTAAACGTCGTGCTCTGCTCAACTATCTTTATGACATTGACATTGAACGTTACCGTGCAATAATCAAGGCTCTTGGTTTGCGTCGTTAATGAGGTGCGTGGATTTTCTAACATTAAAAAAGAGTGTTTCAGTTTTGAGACACTCTTTTTCTTTTATGGGAATGTAACGTTGACCTTTCTTAAGTTTCCTCCATCATACATCTGTTGAGGCATAATACCAACTTTACCTTGAGGCAAAGGCATACTTATCTTATCAAATAATTGTATCCAATAAATAGGTACTGTTCCTTTAGAATTTCTCATATCTACCTCACCCAATTCAAAAACATGCTCTCCGTCCTTTACATAAGCATCATAGATTAGTTCAGAACAATAATGTTTCCCGTTATCCATCACAAAATTCATATCGTATTCCTCACCGATGTACTGTTTAATATTCTCCATATAAATATCCATATCAGAGCAGTCCTTCAGACGCCAAACCTCCATGTTTGGTAACTCACCATTTCGTAGTGTGAAATCGTTGAAGAAAGTATCTACGGGATGTCTATCTACTCCATGTTTCAATGTCGCATCAATCACCCACAATTTGCCATTTTCATCTACATCAGCCACAGCAACATGGATGAAATTTTTCTCCGAAGAAGTATCATTAACCACCACCGAATCAATCAAACTATAGTTCATGGGCAAAGAGACAAAGATGATATCTCCTGATTGAATATCTTCCAACTGTTTAGTATTCTTTACGCATGACAACATCATCATGCAACTCATCACACAACAAAACAAAAATGCTCTTTTCATAACTTTTTTATACTATAAAACCTCATCACCGCAAAACCTCATCACCGCAAAACCTCATCACCGTAAAACCTCATCACCGTAAAACCTCATCACCGTAAAACCGTAAAACCTCAAATATCTACAATCCCTTTTTATTCACCATGATGTCCATGGTATTGGCAAGGATGAAGTTCTTTGTCATATACCATATACCCTTATATTTCCCAGTTTCACCCCATGAGTTCTTAACCATATAATACTCCTTACCATTTTGGTCTTTAGCAATACCAAAGATGTGCATACGGTGATCATAAGTCAGTTCCCGACTATCGAAACGTTTCTGTCGTTGTTCCTGAGTTGGTATTAGCTCAGGAATATCACATCCAAGAGAGTCTATCGTTGCAGTTTGTTGGCTTTTTTCCAGTTTCAGCCATCGCGCCATGTCGCTCCCCGTCAAAGACGTAGTCTTCTTTACATTCATAAAATAAGCAATACCATTACGTGTAAATCCATCTTCCGAAACATCACCACCCCAAGACACAGTGTATCCTTTCATCAAAGCATTATCGATGATTTTTTCAAGTTCATCAAGGGGCACGTTCCTTGTGAGAGGATGACGCCAGTTATTAGGCACCTCTATGGTAAAGTCCGTTCCAAAAGGGTGATGAGTGTAACTTGTAAATGAGACATAATCATCAAGGTTTAGACCAAGGCTCTCTCTAAAAGTTATTGGTGTATATTCCTTACCCTCATATACAAATTTTTCTGGACAGTGACCGAGATAAGCATCGAGTATGGCTTGCAGACCCACACACCACTGATTACTAAGCTTCTTTGACTTGTTACGTGCCACCGCCTCGACATAAGGAGTAAGAACACTGAAAAACTCATTGAAGTTGTTTAGAGAGTCCCCATATAGGCTACCTGCAGCAGGCATAGCCGTCTCAGGGCATATCCCATAGTGCTTTAAGCAATACAACACGTCGTATGCACTACCACCTTGTCCGAAGTCACAGTCGCCATGATAGCGAACCACCTGTACAGCACGGTCATAATAGTCATGATTAGCCACAAAAGCCTCACAAAGATCGTATGTCTTACCATTGTTGTGTAGAATCTCACTTTCGAAAAAAGATAATGCTGCATAATCCCAACACGTACCGCTACGGTTTTGATTTTTAATACATGTAATCTTGTTTTCTTTGACAATAGTAAATACCGGCTCATTATTCTTTCCCCCTGTTTTATCTTCCGCCAAAGCAGTGATGGCACCCGTTACAACGATGCCAAACGTCAAAATACGCAATATCTTCATAGTAAGTCCTTGATATAATTTTAGACAAAGATAAGAAAAATAATAAAATCTTAATACATTTTTCATTCCTTATTGAGAAGGTTGTTAAGATGTGCTATTTCCTTTTGTAAAATTTCAACATGTGAAGAAATACTTTGCATCAACGATTTTGCCTCATCATTTTGGTTGATTTTAATATAACTCCGTTTGAAATCATTATAATCGTAATAACCAACGAATTTTGCCAAGATATTAAGTGTAAAAAGGTTGGGAACATATTTGTCACCAACAGAAACATATCCCCACATACGTTTCAGTGTACTGATACTTATATGTGATTTTGTTGTTGTTATGATGTCTTCACGACACAAAGCGAAATGCTTCGGTGTCTTGAAAGAATACCCCATCCTTTTTTCTACTTCAAGAAGCAGGTGCGCAATGTCTTTATCAGTAGTTCTCTTGTTCATATCCGTTGCAAAAATAAATCATTCAAACTGAATACTTTAAGTCCAATTTGGTTCTTATTGCTTGGGACAACGAAAAAAGGTACGAAGTCCGATAGTCTCGTCCATCTACAGGTATCAGCAATAACCTCAGAACACAAAAACTATCATCGCAACGTACCCATATGTATGTCGTGTCGGCATGTTTTTATAAAAACATATCCATAAGCATACATCAATAGGCATACTTGTTGCACTTGTGTTCTTGTTTCTTGGAAATTTGCTGATTTCGTAGTTTAGGACAAAGCAACAAAGCCAATTCTTCCAACGAGGATTTCTCCCCTCGTGGACCAATCGCAAAATTAACAAAAAAAACTATTCAACGCCCCTTATTTATATTTAAAATCAAGAAATGTCCCTATTTTTTTATTTAATAAGGTTTAAAACAAGAATCTAAAAGAACCAAGATGAACTATAAAAAGAACCAAAATGAACCGAAGATATATAAAAATACATAACTATTTTTGCAAAAAAGAAACAACTAATTAAAAGTTAACAATCAATAAATCAATAGATATGCTTAAAGTAAAAACATTTATAATGAACAGTGGCAATCAGATGCATCACGAGCGACTAGATACTGCTATCAATAACTTTATCGCAGAAAACGGGATAGAAGATGTGGTAGACATCAAATATTCTACGTCTATGTCTGGTGATGCCAGTTGGTCCTACTGTTTGTTATCTGCAATGCTAATATACAAAGAGCTATAACAAAGAAATCACTTATTGCTAGGGAGTACATGCTCGAGCATAAAGACGAGACAGATAAAGTGTTGAAAACAAAAAATACAAAGCATAAATTATTGTACAATGCACTAAATTTTTAACATCTTTTTGTTATAACAATATTACTATCTAAAATTAACTAACTTAAAGTAAAATTATTATGGTAAAGAAAGAACAGAAATTTAAGAACTGGATTATACAGATTCAGGACCGTGGATCAATAACCGTATCGAAAGATGGCAAGGTTTGTGATAATGTTAAATCAGCACTTAAGACTATTGCAGATGAGAACAATTGGGCAGTTAAAGCAGAATGGACAACCCAGGAGTTGGGTAGGTTTGTAGTAGATGTTCTTGAGATGATGGAAAAAAAGGCTGTCAAGTTCGATGGTCGTACCACTGTGTATAATTTGAAGCATTATTTCAAGTGTGTATATAATGTTTCTCTTCGCGTGTATGACGGCAAGAACCTGGCTGATGACAGCAAGAGACTCAGCGAGCTCCGTACTGATGGTGCAAAGAGTACAGGAGCTTTGGTATGCCGTGCCAGCATTACGGTTGGCAGTCTTATTGAGCGGGTAAAGGAACAGTTCGGCCTTGACATAAAGATTGCAACTCAGGATGATTGGGTTCTTGTTCTTGATGGCATCACTCTTGCCAATGCTGGCAAAATAAAGAAACAAGCCACCAAGGCCGACATGGAGGGAATGGAAGGTTATCAGAGAGAGGAAAAGGAAGTGGAAAAAGAAAATACCTCGGGAGAGTCTTCTGAAGAACCATTCAAACTACTTATTAATACGTACGACATTATTAATACGTACGTCCTTACCTATAGATTTAAGTACGACGACACAGAGTTGTATGTAAAGGTTGGTGAAAACTATGAAATCCTAACTTCCGAAAAGGAAGAGTATTATGATGAGGAGATGTTTGAGGATACAGGCAAGGTTGTAAATGAGGGGTGCTATGATGTCGATGACCTGGCAGTTGTAATCGCAAAAAATATCATCAAATCATCTTCTGATATCTATTACACGGTTTATGATAACGGAGAACCAAAATTTGTGTGCTGCGTGATGACTAGCGATTATAAACTTGTTACGGAAGATTTTACGCAAACCGTAACAATCAAACCTGCAGGTGGTCAACCATGTCAAGAATTAACCGTTGTGGAACTAGAGGAAGACGAGGTCGATGAAGTTCGTGAAATGATAACTAACGAGGATGTAGATGCCTTGCGTAATTATTTGTATGATAAAGATGAACAAGATGTATTTGAGGTGTTCAATCTTTGGGGTGATGAAGACCGTGAGGTTCTTGGCTTTGAGGTTGATAGTTATGATGGGGAACTGCTTTGCGATGGGGAAACGATGCACGAAGGTTTGATACCTGTAAAGGAAGAGAATGTATTTGACTACAACCACTATAATCGATTTGCTGGTGAACACGCTCCCAAATATCTTCTCGTCCACCCAGATGAAATAAAGGAATCGTGGGCAAGTTTCAATCTTCCGATTGATGCAGACATAAAGAATGTCCATTTCCACAAGTCAGCAATATTTACATTCGATCACCTAGGGGATACCATAACAACTATCGGAGCCCTTCACTATGCAGGCCAGGAGCTTGATTGTATAGATGAAGGTAACAATGGTACTTATGGTTCAAACTCTTTCATTCTATTGAGAAAGCATAAGGGCGATAACAACTGGTACGAAATTATGGCAGAATGCTAATGTCCAACGAATAGTTTATAATCAATGCTTAAAGTAAAAACATTTGTAATGAACAGTGGCAATCAGGTGCATCACGGGCGACTAGATGCTGCTATCAATAACTTTATCGCAGAAAACGTGATAGAAGATGTGGTAGACATCAAATATTCCACGTCTATGTCTGGTGATGCCAGCATGTTCTACTGTTTGTTATCTGCAATGCTAATATACAAAGAGCTATAACAAAGAAATCACTTATTGCTAGGGAGTACATGCTCGAGCATAAAGGTAAGTATGTTCCCATACTTATTAAAAATAGAATAAGTCGGATGAATAACTTGAGAATAAGATAAAAAGGAAATAAAATTCGGGGGAATGACGCTACTTGATACAAAAGGGAAAATAAATAATATAGGCAACTGGGCCAAGTATGCTCAAAAAAGGTCAGAATGGCGAGGGGGCTTGTCTACTAAGCAATATAAGAACATCATTGATGTTTATTATCTTGTTTCGGAGTCTTACATCAATTTCTTTGAAGAGAACTGGTTTGAAGATGATGTTGTAGAGACCAATAGTAGAATCCTCAAGGATTTACAGAAGAATATGTCACCTACATTCTCTGGTAATTGCTTTGATTCTAAAGAACAAGCAAAGGATGTTGCTGAGTACGTGCTAACTCTTTCTTTCCCCGCAGACTTGGATACGATGAAAGCTTTCTTCAAAGAAGTGATAAGTGGAAAGTTGGAATTCCGTTGTCGCTACCCCATTGCAGATTCTACTGCACTTGACTTGATTAAAGGTTTAGGAGAACTCATCAAATGAATATGCAATTATCGGAATTTAAGTTACAAGAACTTGAACGCATGATGAACGATTTTGGAACTGCGCCTCGCATATTTAACAGCGAGGCACAGTTCCAGTTCGAACTTGCGTGGAAGATCAAGGAAGAGTTTTGCTGTGAAGTTAAACTCGAAGAGTTGAGTCGCGTAAACGGAGGCAAGAAGGATTACACAGATATAATTCTTGAGAAAGGTGATTTGCGAATTGCCCTTGAACTGAAATACAGGACAGCTGCAATCTCAGGATACAACCTCAAAAAGCATGGCGCAACAGACCTTGGGGCATATGATTTCCTTTGGGACGTACACCGAATTCAGAAGTTGACAAAAATGGAAACGTCAGTTAAGGGGGAGGAGGTGACGCTCCCTTGCACCAGGGGCTACGCCCTTATCCTAACTAATGAATCGCACTATTGGAATGATATGACTCCTAAAAATACAATAAATAGAGAGTTCTTAATAGGAGGAAATCCATCGGGTGAATTAAAAAAAGGAGAACATAAATGGTTCGATAAATCAGGAAACCGTGGGATTTTACCACCAGTGATTGCCAATTCACCTTCCCGTAGGGATCCTATAAAAATTTGTAAAGACTATGTCTATCAATGGAAGCCTTATTGTGATTTGAAATCGAAGAAAAATGGTGTTTTCAAATACATGATTGTAGAAATTGTACCAAATTGTTCAATGGAAAGCAATTCAGAAGATATTGACTAAATGAAAGGTGCTAGATGGTTAAATAGAAAATGAAATAACAATAGGGTCGAAGCCGAAAAACCAAAATAGAGTAGGCAAACTTAAAAATTATATTACAATGAATACTTTTAAAATGCGTTCCAAGAGGAACAATGGCAAAATGCCCCAGGGATTTGAGTTTATAGTTACAAGTTCTGGCTACTCTCCTAGCAGTAGCGAACTGAAATCTGCAGCAGAAAAGGCTGGTTTTCCTATTTCTTCTTCGGCATGTTCTGATTTCGAAATGACAAAGATGTAAGAAATGAACAAATAGCAGATGAGTGGTCTACCGCCTGTTTGCGTCAAGAATCTATGACGTGTTTACAACAAGTGGAACAAGGGGTGGGACTTACCCTACTCACAACATAAAAATATGCACCCATCGGCAGCAGTAAGCTGGTGGGTGTGTTGTTAATTTTTTATGTAAAATGTAATATGCTCACCTATATCATAAAAGAACCGAAATGAACCGAAGGTGTACAAAGATGTATAACTATCAATATGAAAAAATATATACTAATCTTATGTGTGTTGACAACCATATTGTCATGTGGTAAATCATATAAGTATGATAAAATAGTGGATGCTGATATTGTTGCAGTTGAAGATAGCGTTCAAAAAGCCAAATTGTATATCAATCAGTTGCAGTATGATGCATCATACAATAATCTGATGCAACTTGTGAATCTAAGTGAAAACTTGTATTTTACGTATGATGAGGACGAATTTGATGACGAGCAACTAAAAGAACTGTTTGCAGAAAGGGTAAAAGTTGATTCGACACTGTTGGCTATCAATCAAGCCATCAAAAAATATCTGCCATTAGTGCGCATATTAAAGGTACATTATTCTGATCATCTTCTGGAAAATACAGATAAACGTTGTTTTTATGCTTCAAAAGGAGACACTATTAATGTAGATGTGGCATTTAATACAAAGGGAACAGTTACATTATACAATGCAAACAGCAAACAGATAGTGCGTTCTTATGGCAAATGTCTTAACGTAACAGATCATTTTGTTGTGCCAAACTCATCCATATATATGCTTGAGCTCAATCCTATGGGCACACAATACGTAGAAGCAAACGTATCGCTTCAGCTTCAAGATATAGACGACTTATTATATCCGAAGCAAATAAAAAAACAGAAAGTTGAAGCAACAAGTGGCGATTGGCAGGCACAAAGTGTGCAAGGGGTGAAAATGCAAAGTCTTTTTGAAGAACCCAAAAAGTTTACCCTTCGAGGTCAACTGAAGGCGGCATTCTCTGGAAGTTCACGTGCATTAGTTGCATTGCAAGTCCCGAATGGGGCAACAGATGTGATGTATTCGCTTCGCATATCCACTAATGAAGGGAATAGTAACTATGATGGTAAATTTCCAAAGAACATGGATATTTCCTATCACAAAGTAAGATTTATGGGATTACCCCTCTATGAAAGTCAGCGAAGTTGCGGACTTCTCGCCACAATACTTGGGGAAAACCAACCTGTCAGAGAGGAAGATGCATATATAAATATGTATGTATTTTTCAATGCTCTTCAAGCACGAAAGTTTCAGGATGGAGTCCCTACTTCCAAACTCAAATACCATGTGGATTATTCCACCATGGGAACACAATCTTGTAATGGACGTATCCCATCTAAAGGATATAAGACCATATATCTCGGTTTTGAAAATGAGAGAATGCGTTATAATAACTACGTGTGGTTAGAGGCTGTTTCAGCAATACCTCATGTTGAATATTTCAAAACAAGATATTCTGTAGAAGGCTAAATATTTGTATTATTTTATTATGTCAAAAAGAAGTAACACAGGCATCCCTGGACTATCATTTTCATGGAAAAGAGCAATTGGAGTCTCTGCTTTAAAGCAAAACGTCTCAAGAAAGACGGGTATTCCTACAACTAAAGGTGGGTTGGAAAGAAAAGTTGGAAGAATGTTTTTAAAATTGCTCCATTAAATAAGTGCTTTATTGCACAGATGCATAAGGAAAACCAAAATGATTTAGCTGATGAATTGCTCAAATAATCATTATTACAGATATTTGTAAAATACGGATGTTCCCGAAAGTTTTTCGTAGCTTTCGGGACGTTTTTTATAGGTTCGAATAAATTCAGTCGTTTTCTCGCCTTGGCATAGTTCAAGCAAGCTTGACTTCTGCACTCGGCTTAACGAAAACATTCACTTTTTAGTCCCCATATCGTCTGCTTGAGTAAGGACTCTATGTCCTGTTTACATTGATAGGATCAAGTGACACATCCTTAACCCACTCATAAATATTATGTACCCATCGGCAACAGCAAGCTGGTGGGTGCGTTGTTATTTGTTGTTGTGTAAAACGAAATAGGCTCATTTATATTGTGAAAAGAACCGAAATGAACCGAAGATGTACAAAAAGGTATAACTATTTTTGCAAAAAATAACAAAGGAGAATGCCGAAAATCCTATCAAAGAGTAGGCAAAATTTATAATAAATAAAATTATGGCAAATTACAAAGTTACCACCAAGAAGACACCCTCTCAACCAGGTGGTCTTACAAAAATTTTTGTTCAGTCAAGCAAGCCTAATCTTACGCAATTGCGTGAGTGGCTTTTGAAAGAATGTGGAGTTAAAAGTAGCGCTGGTGACGGCGATTTTATTATTGAGAGTTGCTGATTTCATTGCACCGTCCAAATGGGAATTTGCGTTTAACTTTTTATTTGATTAAATTAAGATTTTTATTTCTAAAATATTTTATTTGTACAATGATTAAGAAAAAATTGTTATTAGGGTTGTTTTTTACCCTTGTGTCATGTTTTTGTAGCTATGCACAAAAGTTTTTTGTTGCAGAAGGTCTAAACTTTGAAGTTCTCCAAGACTCCTGCGTCAAAGTTGTGTCTTTCCCCAATTATAAGTATATCGGTAATATAGTAGTTCCAGAGTCTGTTACATATGAAGGGGTAAAATATCGTGTAACCACCGTGGGCCAGAGAGCCTTTGCTTCATGCAGTAGCCTTTTGTCTGTGCAACTGCCTCAAAGTGTCACGGTAATACAAACGGCAGCTTTTCAGTTCTGTCCTAATCTTGGTAATGTTGTTTTCCCCAAAAAACTGGAGGAAATTGGTGATTTTGCCTTTCAGAATTGCACCAAAATAACCAGTGTGACTATTCCTAATAGCACCAAGGCTATCGGAGGGTGTTGTTTTGATCACTGCTCAGCTTTGAGCAATGTCACTATTGGCTCAGGTTTGAAGAAGATTAAGAGGGGTACCTTTTCATATTGTCAGAAACTTCGGAATATCAGCATACCCGCTACGATAGAGAGTATCGAGGATGCGGCTTTCTCTAATAGCCAACTAAGTACAATAGTATTTGTTGGCAAGAATACCAAATACACGGACTATGCTTTCAGTTCAACTCCATACTTTGCCGCCCATAGTCAGCGCAGTAAATCCATGCGTGGTACCTTTGAGAAAAGAACAGGACGAAAGATAAGAGGTACCGTAACTTATTAACATTTTAAATATTTATAGCTATGAAGAAATTAATGTTCACATTCATCTGTGTTTGTTTGTGTGTTATGGTTCAAGCACAGAATACCTTTTCTAAAGATGGTATCTATTACAAGGTAAATCCCACCCAAAAAGATGTAAGTGTAGCTGCATCTCCTTCCTCGCCTTATTCGGGCCAAGTCATTATCCCTGCCAAAGTTGAAAGGGACTCTGTGGTTTACAATGTGACCCAAATCGCCCCTTCTGCTTTCGAAAAGAGTGGAATAACCAGCATTCAGTTGCCTGAAGGCTTGATTGAGATCGGTGAGTCAGCCTTCCGCGAATGTCAGAACCTGAAGGCCGTAGTAATACCTGCCTCTGTCATCAACATTGAGAGAGAAGCTTTCATTTTTTGCTTTTCGCTTGCAAGGTTGACTTTCAAGGGCAAGACGCGCCCGACAATCGGAAACTATGCCTTTGGCAAAACACTCGTCAAACTTCCAGGTATTAGTACTGGAATACCTGCCAATATGGCTGTTCCGAACAAAGATACACGCTATAAAATTAATAGTTCACAACGTTTTGTGATTTACTAAACAAGCGTGGATATAGGTTCACTGAGGGTGTGCCAGAGTCTGAAATTGGACTTTCGACACACTCTCTTCTTTTGACATCTCTAAATTTGAATTAGCCTCAATCATAAAAAATATATGATTATACACGATGGAGAAGGAGCAATCAAGGCTGATAAAGATTGTGATAATGTCAAAGGTAATTTATGCGAGATAGTAGAATCATGAGGAGTGCCGTTAAGCAGTTTTAGGGAGATGCTCCCATTTCTGTTTGCAGCCGTAAATGCAGATGTTAGCAACCGCAATTGCTGATGTCAGCTACCGCAACTGATGATGTGTGCAACCGCAATTGGTAATGTGTACAACCACTATTGATAATAAAACCAACCACTATTGGAAATACGGATGTGCATAGTTGGAAATACGACTAACCACTATTGGAAATACGAATGTACATTGTTGGAAGTACAACCAACCACTATTGAAAATACAAATGACCATTGTTGGAAGTTTATGTGTACTTAATTGGAAGTATGAGTGTACCAAGTTGACTTTATCATTGACACAAGAACTCATGTAAAGAATGTCTATCTTATCCGATACCAAAAACTCTGTGAGGAGATACATACATTATAGTTCAGTATTTTGTTTATAGCAGAGAAAGTTCCGCTTTTTTTTATTTCTCGCAAAGGAAATCTTGCCTCTTGCGAGGTTATGTATCTAAGTATATGCCTTTATGCAAGTAAACTTCCAAAAGTCATATTCTTT
>JAGHTI010000061.1 GCA_018065415.1 Candidatus Equicola stercoris | reverse complement strand
GCTTTGTAATATGTCTCTTTATTCAATGTCAGCACCCAAATACCACCATTGGATTCACGTTTGAATTTCACAACGTTCTGTATCGGTGCTATCTTTTTGTCTGTTCCATCTAAGCGATGACGATAGATACCATCCAACTCACCGGTAAGGAATGAAGTCTGGTTTTCTTTGAACACGCTTAATGTATGACGTGATGTCAGTTGTCTCACCCCCTCTCCAACAATAAACAGACCATCAACGGTGGCTGCCAAAGTCTGGGAGTCACTGGCTTTTACAAGATTCCAGCACGCCTGTTCCGAAGACAGCACACGTTTGAAATGGTTGTTGTCATCAAGCACAAAGAGTCCTTGCAAAGTACCTACTATCAACTGATTGTTATTATTCAGTATGCATGTCACCTGTCCTGCAAGCCCATCTTTCTCTGTATAATGAGAATAAATAGGAGAAATACATACCATAAAAATACCATTATCTGTAACTCCCCACAAATTACCTTTGCCATTGTAAGCAATATCATTTACGTTATTACTACACAACCCATCATCAGTAGTAAGTGAAAATATCGGGGTTCCATCTTTTGTAAGTACAACTCCCCTGTTTATGGTAGTCGTGGCAACAAATTTATCCTTCGAGATATTGACTGTCTTTACTCCACTGTCATCATAAGTTGGTTTATATTTCATCAACTTATAAGAAGATTTCGACAGCATGTAATTTTTATCGTTGGCAGTAAAACATATTTTGCCATTATGTTCATATATCTGCGCAATCTCACCGATATTGACCTTCTTATCCGTATCACTTATCACAAACGTCACTTGAATACTGTCTGTCACATCCACTGCATAACCAAGCACATTATATCCACCAAACCATACCTTACCGTCTTTTGACTTGTATAAAGTGGTTACGCGAGATACTGCCGGTGTATGAGTCATTTTCCAGCTAACGCCATCATAGATTAACAAACCTTCAAAGTTTGCCACATATACATGCCCCGTCTTGTCACATTCCACGGCAAAGTTTCTATTATGGCCATGATATTCCAGTGCAGTGAAATTGACAAAGAACGGTTTCCCCGACATGACACCTGCAAATCCAAAATATGAGATGCTACATAAGAATACTGTAACTAATAATCTTTTCATCATTCTATCTCCTTTATTTGAATTTAACAAAAGGTACGTTTGTTCCGACATAATGGTTCCACTCTTCACTCGTAAAGTTACGATGTAGTTTATTCTTCAAACTATTCGACAAAACAGGCACGGAGATGTTCATCTTTTGTACCATACCATTACTTGTACCAATGAGGACTTCCGTAGGACTTATACGTGACAGTACAAGTGGCCATCCTTCAAATTTATATTCCACCGGTGTAAGCCACTCTGTGGAAGTGCCTTTCTTGTCCACTTGCTTCACCTGTTTCACTTTGGCGGTGTTTATCTCTTCGGCAAATGTCATTCCACTTGGATACGGAACCATAGACATGTTCCATATAGCAACCGTTTTGTCATAAGCACTTGACACGAGGATATTACCCAATGCAACGACACTGGACACCTGACTGATGTGGGCAGACAAGGTAATGATATTACGTTGATATTTGTTTATCACACCTATATCGCCATTCTTGTATCCAAGATACAGACACCCAGATGCTGTATCATAATAAGCGGCGGTGACGACACCCTTTGTCAAAGGTTTTTTCGGGGTGATATTGCCAGCAACATCCATCTCAGCATAAGAACCATCCGCATAGAAAAGACTGATAGTCTTATTATGTTTTATGATTGCTGACAATGGTTTTGACAAGTCCATAGGTTTGGATTTTGAACCATTGTTGACATTGTACCAACACATGGATTTGCGTCCTGCCAAAAGCAATGTTCTTTCGTTGACTTTCACAATCTTGATATATGAATCGGATTGCAAATTAACAATCTTTGCCTTCTTCAACAAACCCGTCAGACTTATTATCACCAATTGTCCATGTGCTGACAATGCATACACGTTGTTTTTCTCTATGCATGCATCACGGAAGTCAAACATATTGTCATGAAAAAGAACTTGCCCTGCAGCCCCCACAGACTTTATAAGTTCTATCTCACCATAATCAGAAACAGCAATACATCTGCCATCTGCCATAGGAAGCAATGTCGTAACAGCTCCTCTCTTATGCATAAAACTGCTTTTCTTTGCATCGACAGCAAGGCTCAATGCCTTAAATGATTCTGACAGATAAGTATTGCCCTTGTATTTATTGAGATAATACCAGCTGGTGTATGCCAACAGGTCTGCGATTTCACCATTTCCAGTCTCATGTTGAGTGATGGACAAATTGCCCAACGTTCTTCCGAGTATCCGAAAACTCAACGTATCCGTTATGCTCTTTGCATAATTTGCCTGGTCGCGCTGCTCTTCTGCCATCTTCTGATGACTTATTGCGATTGCCCTCTGACTTTCTGCCTCGCGTGCAGATTTCTCCGCCTCTCGTGCATACTGCTTTGCTTGATCTTCCGCCTGACGTGCAGCTTGGCTCTCTGCCTCTGCCTTATCACGCATCTGAATAGCAAGCTTTGATTGTTCTTCTGCACGGTCTCGTTGCTTGTCAGAGATGGCTTTTTGCTGATACGCGATGTCTTCCATCTGTTGGCTGACTCGTTTCACTATGGCAGCATCACGCTCCTCCACTTGCAGGATGTGAATATTTTCCAATAGTTCTTCCCTATCTGTACTTTCTGAAACATTTTTACCAATCTGAAACGAGATTGTCGCTATTGCAACAACAGCAAGTACAGCCACAGGAATCAGTACCTTCTTATCTAATAGTTTCATTTAAGTCGTTTTATCACTAACTGCGTAATATCATCAAACTGAGTTGCTTCGCCTACAAATTCCTTTATCTTCTCATTGATAGTCTTTACTATCGTCTCACTATCTGCACCACGAAGCTCCTTAAGAGTATTTATCAGACGCTCATCACTAAACTGATTATGTTCCGAATCTTCAGCCTCTGTCACGCCATCAGTAAATGTCACCAGAATATCATTTGGTTGCAATTGCATTGTGTCGCTCTTATATTCAAGACCTTCCATAATGCCCAATGCCATGTTTGTATTAGACATAACCATATCCACACTGCCATCCGCATGAAGTATATAAGGAGGATTATGACCTGCATTGGTGTATTCTATTGTCCCTGTGGTCATGTCGTAAATACCATAGAAGACTGTTACAAACATTTCATCCAGACTCTCTTCACAAAGAAGATTATTCACTATCTTCATACATTCATTGGAAGAAATGCCACGTATTCCGTTTGCTTTTATCATTGTGCGGCTTACTGCCATGAAAATTGCAGCCGGAATACCTTTTCCACTGACATCTGCCATCGTAAAGCCGAAATGAGTATCATCTATCGGGAAGAAATCATAGAAATCGCCACCAACATCCTTTGCCGCAATCATGCTTGCGAACAAGTCAACATTGTCAGCATTATCTATCTTCATCTTGAACACACGAGGAAGAATAGCATGCTGTATCTCACGCGCCACGTCCAAATCATTCTGGATATCAGTGAGTTGTTTGTGTTCCTTCTGTGAATTACGAACAAACTCTATCTGTTCTATCGCTTTGTTGATAGTCAATTGCAAATCATCAAGGTCTATAGGCTTTGTCGCAAAATCGAAAGCACCATTATTCATAGCATGTCGGATATTATCCATATCACCATAAGCACTTACCATGATGCACTTCTGTGCGGGATTACGCATTTCATTGATTTTGCTCAAAAGAGTAAGACCATCCATTTCCGGCATATTGATATCCGAAAGGATGATGTCTATATCTGGATGTTTTACCAAGACTTCCAATGCTTCAAGCCCATTGTGCGCAAAGAGAAATTCGTATTCTCCGTGACGGATTTTTCTGCGGAAATACTGGGTTAAAAGAAGCTCCAAGTCGAGTTCATCATCTACACTGAGAATTTTTACTGCCATATTATTATCTTAATTTTACGTTATTTCTATTGTTTTACTATTGACTTTAAACTTATACGGTTTTGTGGTTTTACGGTTTTACGGTTTTGCGGTTGACCTCTTAAACTCTTAAACTTTTAAACTTTTAATAATACTCCTTTGTCCACACTATATCATCAAGCGTAGGAAATTTCTTTCTATACTGATTTAATGTAACCATATCTATCTCACCTGTTATTTCACAAACCTTATCTCTGTCTGCTTTTTTCACAAAGTGTCCATAAGGATGGATGATTGCAGATTCACCAAAATACTCTCCCCATTCATCTGTACCCACTCTGTTGCACATAGCGACATAGCACTGATTCTCTATAGCACGTGCAACAGACAACGATTTATATGCCAACTCTCTTGCCACTGGCCAGTTAGTAGAATAAACAATCATATCGTATGCTGGGGTGCCATCAGGTCGCATCACGTTACGACACCACATAGGGAAACGCAAATCATAACATATCTGTAGCAATATCCTTACACCACGCCATTCCACAATTACACGTTTCGTACCAGCATTGTATTCAAATCCCTCTCCACCATATGTAAAGAGATGAGCCTTGTCATACGACACAAAACTACCATCTGGTTTTACAAAGAACATACGATTATACCACCTACCACCTTCTTCTGCAGCAACACTACCACAGATAGCAGCTTCCACTTCTTTGGACTTTAACAACATCCATTGCAAAGCTTTTTCGGGTTCATCTTTTCCAAGAATATGAGGAGTTGTCACAAAACCAGTATTCCACATTTCTGGCAATACATACAAGTCACTTCCCATAGTTCTGTTTATGGCAACATCTAACTCTGCCATATTGCGTTCACTATCACACCAGGCAGTATTCGGCTGTATGATTGTCGTTATCATACTATATAATATATATTTTGCCTACAAAAATACTATAAACCGAACACAGAAACAAAAATATTTAAATTATTTTAGATTTTAACTGTAGAAAACATCCAAACTAATTTTGAACCTATCGCAATAATTTCTCGTATAAAAAAATCGGTGTGTCGCAAAACACACCAAAAAAAATCATTGTAGCGGAACCCAGGATTGAACTGGGGACCTCATGATTATGAATCATGCGCTCTAACCAGCTGAGCTATCCCGCCATCATATCATAAGCGAGCGCAAAGGTACAACATTTTTAACAAACACAAAACTTTTTTCAAAAAATATTCACACGTTTGTTTTACGCAAATGCAAAAATTGAGTATATTTGCATGCAAAATTTCTCAATATGTTAAAGATTTTTTGCAAGAACACTGGCGAGACGAAAGACGTTCAAGACGGATGTACATTATTGGAACTGCTTGACATCTTCCATCTCAATAACGCTTACCCCATTATTTCAGCGAAAATAAACAATGTCAGTCAAGGGCTGAAATTCCGTCTGTATCATAATCGTGACGTAGAATTTCTTGATCTTCGTGATGCATCTGCAATGCGTGTCTATACAAGATCCCTGAGTTTTGTGCTATGCAAGGCCGTCCATGATTTATATAGAGGGACAAAGATACACATTGAACATCCTGTCAGCAACGGGCTGTTCTGTTCCATAGAAACCACATCTTCTGACGATTTGGATACTATCGTATGCAATCTCCAGCATCGTATGCGAGAGATCATTTCCAACAAAATGCCTTTTCATCGTCATGAAGTACACATGGAAGAGGCCATTGAATTATTCCGTGAACGCAAGGTTGAAGACAAAATAAAACTCCTTGAAACAAGTGGCAAGGTATATACTGACTATTACACTCTTGACGATTTCGTCGATTATTACTATGGTCGTCTTGTTCCTGATGCGGGTTATTTGAATGTTTTTGGTTTGGAGAGATATGCCAACGGCTTCATTCTCCAATTGCCGGATCATAACAATCCGACACGTCTTGCAGATCCGATGAATCAGCCTCGCACACTGGAAATGTTTACTGAAGCCAGAAAATGGAACAACATTATGCACCTCCGTACAGTCGGAGATGTCAATCATGCATGTCTAGACGGAAAAGCGAGCGAACTGATACAGGTGTCAGAAGCATTGCAAGAAAAGAAAATTGTACAGATAGCAGAAGAAATATCAAGGAGACATGGCGACAAGAAGAATCCTCTGAAGGTAGTGTTGATATCTGGGCCGTCATCATCTGGAAAAACCACTTTCTGCAAACGTATCAGCATACAACTCATGGCATGTGGGATAACCCCTATCAGCATGTCCACTGACGACTATTTCGTTAATCGCCTCGACACACCATTATTACCTGATGGGAGATTTGATTTTGACAATTTCGATACTGTTGACCACGAAATGTTGCAACAAGATGTCATCAAAATGTTGGAAGGGGAAGAAATAGAAGTTCCAGAATATAACTTCAGGACAGGAAAACGTGAGTTTAACGGCAAGAAAATGAAACTTGACGACAATTCCGTACTACTCATCGAGGGCATTCATGCACTCAATCCATTACTTACCAATAAGATTGAAGACAATAAAAAATTCCGCATTTTTATATCAACACTGACCTGCATCAGCCTTGACGATCATAACGTGATTCCTCCTACTGACAATCGTCTGTTGCGCCGTATAGTACGAGACTATAATAAAGGTGCATTTTCTGCACGCGACACCATAAGTCAATGGCCTAGCGTTTGCGAGGCAGAAGAGAAATGGATAAAGCCTTATCAGGAAAGCGCAGACATGATGTTCAACTCAGCATTACTCATAGAACTGGCAGTATTACGTAATCATGCAGAACCTATTTTGGCAACGGTACCGAAGAATTGCCCAGAATATGCTGAGGCACACAGATTGTTTAGGTTCTTAAACTACTTCATCCCTGTGTCCGATAAAGAAGTTCCTCCAACATCATTGTTGCGTGAATTCCTTGGTGGCAGTTCGTTCACTTATAGAGTCTAACATTGTTTCTAAACAATATCATCACTTGTTTGTTTTGAAAAAAATCTATACTTTTGCAGTTATATGGAAGATTTTGACATAAGAAACACATCTTCATCATCTACTGAAAAAGATTTTGAAAAGGCTTTACGCCCATTGAGTTTTGACGACTTCAGTGGACAAGAGAAGATTGTCGATAATCTGAAAGTGTTCGTTGAGGCTGCCCGCCAACGAGATGAGCCTCTTGATCATACACTTATGCATGGTCCTCCGGGATTAGGGAAGACAACACTGAGCAATATCATTGCCAACGAACTAGGAGTGGGGTTCAAGATTACAAGTGGTCCTGTACTGGATAAACCTGGTGACTTGGCAGGCTTGCTGACGTCATTGGAACCAAATGACGTATTATTCATTGATGAGATCCATCGTCTGTCACCAGTGGTAGAAGAGTACCTATATTCTGCCATGGAAGATTATCGTATCGACATCATGATTGATAAAGGTCCTTCCGCACGTAGCGTCCAAATTGGGTTAAATCCATTCACACTAGTAGGTGCAACAACACGAAGCGGACTCCTTACCGCTCCATTGAGAGCTCGTTTCGGCATAAATCTACATTTGGAATATTATAATTCAGATGTATTGAAAAAAATTATTAAGCGTTCTGCGCGTATTCTAAATGTACCAATTGATGATAATGCCGCAATTGAAATAAGCCGTAGGAGTAGAGGAACGCCACGAATTGCGAATGCTCTCTTACGCCGTGTACGCGACTTCGCACAAGTACGTGGCGATGGGCATATTGACACTCAGATAGCAAGGATAGCATTAGAGGCATTAAATATAGACAGATTCGGTCTTGATGAGATTGACAACAAGATACTACTTACCATTATCGATAAATTCAAAGGTGGCCCTGTAGGGTTGACGACAATAGCCACTGCCATTGGTGAGGAAGCTGGAACCATAGAAGAAGTGTATGAGCCATTCCTTATCATGGAAGGTTTCATCCGTCGCACCCCACGAGGCAGGGAAGTTACAGAAAAGGCATACAAGCATCTTGGGAAGTCACGTTTTGATGCTGAGCAATCATTATTCTGACACAAATGAAACGAAGAGGACTTTTCTGCGGAAGTTTTGATCCGTTCACAATAGGACATAAGAACATCGTTGACAGAGCATTGGCCTTATGCGACGAACTTATCATAGGCATTGGAATAAATCAAACAAAGAAATACAGCCAATGTGCAGAGGTTCGTTATGATATGATAAGAAAGATTTTTGAGGGCAATAGGCAGATAACAGTAAAAACATACGAAGACTTTACCATTGATTTTGCAAAAAGAGAAAATGTCGATTTTATCGTAAAAGGCGTACGTAACAAAGATGATTTTGAATACGAATACCAACAAGCTATTTTCAACAAAGAAAAAGGAAACATAGAAACAATACTCTTGTGTGCAGACCCAAAACTGGCAGATGTTAGCAGCACAAGAGTGAGAGAATTATTAAACAAAGGAGAAAACTGCAATGATTTCTTACCAGTGTGATGATGATGTAAAGATGCCTGTCATTGCAAAAAGACAGACCAACAAATGGATTCGCGATGTTGCTGCTCTACACAACAAAAGAGTTGGAGATGTAGCATATATTTTCTGTCATGACAATAAGATTTTGGAAGTCAACAAGCAATACCTTGCACATGACTACTATACGGATATCATAACCTTTGATTATACAGAAAATCAAATCATAAATGGTGACATCTTCATATCTCTCGATACCGTTTTATCCAATTCTCAGCTACAAGGCACTGATTATAACCAAGAACTGCACCGGGTAATAATACACGGAATACTACACCTTTGTGGCATCAATGACAAGGGAAAAGGAGAACGAGCGAAAATGGAGCAAGCAGAAAATGAAGCCCTTAGGTTGATTTCTTTACTTTAACAATTCTATAGCTTTCTTCACTATATCATTGCTTTCATTTATTATCTGGTAGTAATGATTCAAATCCCACAAATCACGAGCAATCAATGCTTTTAATTGCATCTTGAGTTGTGGTAACGTTCGCTGATACTCATCATCAGTCTTTGGTTTAACACCTTGTTGTGCAGCAACGGAAACAATCTGATTGATATATGATTCAGGTACTTCATAGTAAGTAACAAAATCAGAAAATTTATTATAATGTTTTTGTAATTCTTTCCGATGCGATTCCATATATCGAAGACTTTGCTGGATGATTATGCCTTTCGCAGCCAACTCACGATGGAAAGCAGTATATATGGTTGTATCAAGTGGTATGAAATAATCTGGCATTATACCACCGCCACCATATACTGGGCGATGTTTACGCAGAGTGTAAAACTTCAAAGAATCCGGGAAATGGATACTGTCCATATTGGTGAGTTCTCCATGTTTTAGACGATTATATACGTCCATAGAATAATCTTTCCTATTTCCTTTCTCGTATGGCTTTTGTATGCATCGTCCTGAAGGTGTATAGTAATGAGCTGTCGTGAGACGAATCAAACTACCATCGTTAAGTTCTATCGGTCGCTGTACCAATCCTTTCCCGAAAGTACGGCGTCCCACAACGATAGCCCTATCTTGATCTTGCAGAGCACCTGTTACAATCTCTGATGCTGACGCAGAATATTCATTGACCAATACTATGACATTACCATCCTTCATACGTCCATTACCTTTGGCACGATATGCTTTATTCGGCATACTTCTACCTTTGGTAAAGACTATCATGCATGTATCACTAAGAAATTCATTGGCGATATCAATGGCCGCCTGCATATATCCGCCACCATTTTCCTGCAAGTCAAGAATGAGATTTTGCATACCCTCCTTCTTGAGTTGTTTCAGAGACTCCATAAACTCATCATAGGTCTTTGCTCCAAAACTCTCTATTTTGATGAATCCAGTCTTAGGTCTTATCATATATGACGCTATCACGGAATGCATCGGAATCTGGTCACGTCTGATGATGAATGACAACTTATCTGCTATTCCTTGCCTCATCACACCGACTGTAACAGTGGTACCACGTTTTCCACGCAGACGTTTCTTAATATCATCCTGCGACATCTTTACTCCAGCAATAGCAGTATCGTTGACAGATATTATTTTGTCACCTGCAAGCACTCCAACCTTTTCCGATGGTCCTCCGCTAATGGTCTGTATTACCACCAGTGTGTCATCAAGCATATTGTACTGAACCCCGATTCCGTCAAAACTACCATTTAACGGTTCTGTCAATTCCTTCATCTCTTTAGGAGTAGAATAGGTAGAATGTGGATCTAACTTTTCTAACATTCCTCGGATAGCATCTTCCACAAGTTTTGTCTCATCCACAGAATCTACATACAGACATGATATCACATGCTCTGCCATCTGCAGTTTGCGTGACGGAGAGTCCTTTCCTAAATTCAGTTTTATCTGACCAAACATAGTGCATGGAAACATCAATGCACAAGCAACAAATATAACTTTAGAATATTTCAACATCGGGTTCCGTTCTATCTTCTTCTATTACAAGGTTATCAATAATGAAATTCTGCCTTTCCATCGTATTCTTTCCCATATAATAACTCATCAATTCCGCCACTTTGTCACTTTTCTGTAGCGTCACCTGTTCGAGTTTCATATCGGGTCCTATAAAATTAGCAAACTCTTCGGGAGAAATTTCTCCAAGTCCCTTGAATCGTGTTATCTCAGGGTCTGGACCAAGTTCTTCTATTGCATGAATTCTGTCTTCTTCACTATAGCAATACATTGTAATAAAATCACTTTTGTCTGCTTTTTTCTTATAGTCGGTCAGAAGTTTCTTATTCCTTATCTTAGTCTTCTTATTGCGCACTCGGAACAATGGTGTCTGCAACACATATACATGTCCTTTTTTTACCAATTCCGGAAAGAACTGCAGAAAAAATGTTATTGTCAGCAGACGGATATGCATTCCATCTACGTCAGCATCTGTTGCCACGATAACCTTATTATACCGCAATCCGTCAAGTCCGTCTTCAATGTCAAGTGCTGCCTGAAGAAGATTGAACTCTTCATTTTCATATACAACCTTCTTTGTCAAACCAAAACAGTTCTTAGGTTTACCGCGAAGTGAGAAAACTGCCTGCGTATTTACATCACGACATTTAGTGATACTTCCGCTTGCTGAGTTTCCCTCCGTAATAAATATACTACTCTCCTGTTTGCGTTCATTCTTTCCATCACAAAAATGGATACGGCAGTCTCGTAGTTTTGCATTATGTAGATTTGCCTTCTTTGCACGTTCACGCACTAGTTTTGAAACTCCCGCTATCTCTTTGCGTTCCTTTTCTGACGATTGTACCTTCTGCTGTATGACTTCTGCTATCTCGGGATTTTTGTGCAGAAAATTATCAATTTCATGTTTTACAAAATCACCAACATATTTATTTATGCTCACACCACCATTCGGTTCCATTGTCAGAGAGCCCAGTTTTATCTTTGTCTGAGATTCAAATGTCGGCTCCTGCACGTTTATGGCTATAGCTGCAACCATACCATTGCGCACATCTGTAGATTCAAAATTCTTATTAAAGAATTCTTTTATCGTCTTTGCAATATGCTCCTTGAATGCACTTTGATGAGTTCCACCCTGAGTGGTATGCTGACCATTGACAAATGAGTAGTATTCATCACCATACTGCGAAGTATGGGTGAACGCGATCTCAATATCTTCGCCTTTCACATGGATGATAGGATACAATGGTTCTGTCGTCATATTGTCTTTCAGCAAATCCTCAAGACCATTGCGTGACAAGATACGGCGACCATTGAACATGATGGTAAGCCCCGAATTGAGATACGTGTAATTACGCAACATCGTCTCAACAATATCATCGTGAAAACGGTAATTCAGAAATAATGTATTGTCAGGAACGAAATATATGTATGTTCCATTTTCATCGGCAGATTTTGCCGTTTTATCTTCTTTCAAGATTCCGCATTGAAATCTTGCAGACCTTACCTTGCCTTCACGATAGGAACGAACCTCAAATTCCGAACTCAATGCATTTACCGCCTTTGCGCCAACACCATTAAGCCCGACACTCTTCTTAAATGCTTTGGAATCATATTTTCCACCCGTGTTGAGTTGACTTACAGCATTAACAAGACTTTTCTGCGGTATTCCACGACCGTAATCACGCACCGAGACTCGCAGGTTGTCTTCAATATCTACTTCTATGCGTTTTCCAGCATTCATCTTAAACTCATCAATAGAGTTATCGATTATCTCTTTCAGTAAGACATATATGCCGTCTTCTGCATGACTACCATCGCCAAGCCTTCCGATATACATACCCGGACGGGTACGCACATGTTCCATATCAGACAGATGTCGGATATTCGCATCAGTATATTCCACCATTTCCGGCTGCTGAACGTCAATCACTTTCTTATCTTCTTTCGGCATATCACTTTATTTCTTTAGTATAACAACGACGACGACGATATGGACGGGCATCAAAATAATTCCAACTGGACAGTGCTATCTCATTTGTTTCCAATTGTGGCATTGCATGAGCACACTTAAAACCATACTCTATGTATTTACCGAGCAAATCGCAGAATATAAGAGCATTAGCACCTTTTATACGATATTCTGGAAGAACACCAATAAGCAACAAATCCACATCATCTGTCTGGTGGAGCTTCAGCGCTTTCAGCAAATGCCACCAACCAAATGGAAACAGCCGTCCCTTCCTTGTATGCTGCAGAGCTTTTGCAAAAGAAGGAAAACTGATACCAAAACCTACAACCTTATTATCTTCATTTGCATCGACAATCACAACAACAAGGTTTGTATCCGCTGATCCTATATAACTAGATACGTATTGTTCTATCTGTCTATCAGACAACTCCGAGTACCCGAACAAATCTTTGTATGTAATGTTGATGTTATCAAATATGGCTTTTGCAAATCCCTTTTTCAACAATTCCTCACGTGTAGGCTTATATGTCTGCAAATTATACCTTGTACGTGCTATATTTGCTATCTTGAGAAATTTATCTGGAATTCTGTCAGGGATATTGATAACAGATTCGATATAATCATAATCTTTAGCAAAACCTAACGACTCCAAATGTTTTGGGTAATATGGAAAATTATAATTCGTGTACATATTGCCCATCTCTTCAAAACCATCAATGAGCATCCCCTCACGGTCAAGGTCTGTGAATCCCAATGGCCCCACCACTGTATCCATACCATGTTGTTTCCCATATTTTTCAACAGCTCGCAATAAAGCTTCAGAAACCTCTGCATCATCAATAAAATCGAGCCAACCGAAACGCACTGCTTTCATTTTCCATTTCTCATTAGCCTTATTGTTGATGATTGCAGCCACACGCCCAACCATACGTCCTTCTTTGAACGCCATCAAATACTCTGCATCACAGAATTCAAAAGCAGCATTCTTGTCTTTGTTCAAAGTGTTCTTCTCATCAAAAAACAGATAAGGCACATTGTATTTGCTGTCTTTGTACAGTTCGTAATTAAAATTTATGAATTGCCTTAAATCCTTTTGACTTTTAACTGATTTTATTTCGATTGACATCGTTGTTGGATTATATCATGATGTGCAAATTTACATAATTTTCTTCTTACAGACAAAAATAATGTGTTTGTTTTCATCTGTCGTTGTTGCAAAAACATAAATATCTCCACCATCTTTGAGTTTCAACCTTTTCTTCACATCTTCTACACCAACAGGAAAGTTTCGGGTGGCCACATTTGCATTTGTCACACCATGTAAAACCGCTTTAACCTCCTTTCTATTCAGCGATGAAACCGCATTAATATTGAACACTCGTCCTGGAAAATCATCTACACATCTATCTGACAGATAGAGATGTGAATTTGCGCTTATCTTTTCTATGCCGAACCTCTCCGCTACATGGTTAAAACACCCTGCCTTCATTATTGAGGCATTAGGCTCATAAAGATATGTGGCAGAATTTATATCTTCCCACGAAGGATAAATCTTCTTTTCCGTTTCCTTTACTTGGTCGTCATTGGTGTACGTAAACAGATTATTATCATTGGCACATGTTATCGTCAATGGTTCCCTCTCTTTCTGAAGAACAAGTAACAACTCCTTACATTCATTTTTTACAGACACCACATGTACCTCTGTCACATTTTGCAAATCAGCCACTGCCTTGTGCCAATCAAGCATTGGCGACAACTTTATCATCACTACACGAGCCTTGTCCAATAACACCTCACGTAGCTCCTTCACATTCGGGGTACAGTCTTTTATGTCATACGTACGATTGCCATATCTGTCACGCCGAGACGGGTCTATATAGATAAGGTCGACTTTTGATGCACTCTTGATATAACTCTCAGCACTGTCATTGACACAGTCACTTTGAAGGTAGCCCAACAACGAATAATTATTTTTTACAATGTCACATAGTGTAGCATTTTGCTCCACATATACCGCATGGCAAAAATCCCTTCCTATATAATAGCAATCTACACCGAAGCCACCGGTCAAATCAATAAATGAACCCAATGGCAACCCCTTTCGTTGAAAAAGGAGTTTTATAACATTTTCCTTGTATTTGGCTGTATATTCTGACGAACATTGTTCCAACGACACCCGCTCAGGATATACCAAACCCTTCACTTCACCCCATTCAGGTAGTTTATCAACCGTCATTATTTCTTGATTCTACCGAATGTTTTAATACTAGTATATTTCCTCCAGATATTCAGTTTTCTATATTTCGGAACCCCATGACGCTTTATATAATCCCTTGCACCTTCAAGCATTCTTTTTGCCACGTTACCATCAAGATAAGGGTCATAATTATCTATCACCCAACGGCGCAAATCCGTATATCTGTCATCATTCAAAACATCATGATATGCAGTGGATAATTCTTCTGGTTGCTCCATATTTCTCCAATACTTCTGCTTTGCCACAGCACGAAGTGTGATAACAGGTTTATCCAGCAACAAAAACTCATAGATAGTACTGCTGGTATCACTTATCATCACGTCACTCATCAGCATATATTTTGTCACGTTGAAATCGTCAATCCAAACAATATTTTCCACCTCTTCAGCAAGCTGTTTATATGCGTCTATATACTTCTGTGCTGTCAGTGGATGGAACTTAAACAGAATGACAACATCCTCTTTTTCTGCAAACGTTCTGAATGCATCCGTCATATAAGGCAGAGAGGTAAGAGAAGGAGAGAAAGTAGGAGCATAGAGGACGATCTTACTTTTCTTGTATTTCTTCAGATATTCTTCTTTTTCGCTATCGAAGGTATGCAGGTTCGCAAAAATCCAATCCTGTCTCGGCCATCCCGTTTCGAGCACCTCAAAATCTTTGTATTTCTTTGCCAGCCTTTCAAAACCTTGAGTAAAATATGGTCCCTGTGTAAAATATGTATCAATATATCTACGTATCACCCAATGGTCTTTCTTCTCCGAAGCATATCCGTGAAATATCTCAATCTTCACTCCTGGTAGGTAATAAGGAATTATATTTCCCGGACAGAAGATGACTTCTGGAGAATAGTCATACACCTCCTGAATAGAATTGGTATAACTCACCTTATCTTTCAGAGGGAAATCTGAGATATTGCGGGCATCTACAAACCACAATGTTTCATCTACCCCTTGTCTGTTCACCTCAACCTGTATCGGCTCCAGAATACTGACAGCATACTTATGTTCACAAAAAAGACATATTCTCATATTATCAATTGTCAACTTGTCTAATTTCCTTATCTCCTAATTGTCTAAAATCCTCCACAGTATCCAATTCCATACTGAAGAAATGTGTCGTATCGACAACCTTGAATGCATGTCCCTTTGCAATCAGTCGTTCAAAAGCCAATTCATAGAACTTATTTTCGAGTCCTTCATGTACACACATCATCTCCAGTTCCTCGTATAGTGCGGACGAGTAATCAGCACATATCTTCTCCACGCCGACAGATTCGCCCAACGCATCATCCACACTGCATGTCTTACTAATCTCAGTGATATTATTGTCAGCATCCACCACCACTTTCATCTCCTCCTCTCCTAGCTCATGTCTGTTCACAGCCAAAGCTGAAGACTCCTGTTCTGCAATAGTCTTTATGAGTTGTGCTTCACAGAAAATGTCGCTGTCCATGAGAAGAAAATCTTTTCCATCCACCTGCGGACGAGCCAACCATAGAGAAAAAATATTATTAGTAGAAGCATAATCTGCATTATGCACATAATGGAATACATCCTGCGAATAGTGAGTTTTCAAAAAAGAAACTATCATCTCCTGCAGATAGCCAGTGACGATAGTAATCTCCTTTATCCCTGCTCCATGAATTGCGTCAACAGTTCTCTCCAAAAGAGTTTTTCCGCCCACCTTCAACAGACACTTCGGGCAATTGTCCGTCAACGGACGCAATCTCGATGCAGTTCCCGCTGCAAGTATTACTGCTTGCATACTGTCAATATAGTGTCGCAAATAGTACGATTTTGTTCTCTGCGACCTAACGTTATTCTCATGTGTTCATTAAGGTCTGGTTCATTCATGAACTTCACCTTATAGTCCTGTTCAGCGAAAGCAGTCTGCAGAGCCTCCTTTTTGTCAACAGGGTATTTAATCAATATGAAATTAGCACGACTCTTATACACCTTGAACCCCGGCAGACAGCCCAATTCATCGGCATACATCTTCCTTGCTTCATCCATGACATTAGCAATCTCCCTATAATGAGCATCGCTCTTCAGTGCCGCGATACCTACCTCTTCTGAAAGACGGTCATAGCCAAGATATTTGTTAGAATACTTTGCAAATTTCCCCATCACATCGCTCTTACCGATAAAGCCGAAACCCATCCTCAGCCCTGGAAGACCATAGAATTTAGAGAGTGTACGGCAGATGATGATATTCGGATGTTTGTCAACAAGATGCTTGATATATCCTGTTTCCGACGACACGTAAGAAGCATAAGCCTCATCCACGATGACGATAGTATCATCTCCTACCATCCCCATCACCTCATCCAATTCATCAGGCACCAATCCGTTGCCCGTAGGGTTATTAGGAGAAGCCACCAAGAGGATACGAGGATTCACATCAGCAATCATCTTCTTGAGACCATCGAAATCATAACAAAAAGAATCATCCGTCTCATATACAGGATATTGGAGAGTCTGTCCCTCCACCTCATCAGCAATGCTCTTATAATACCACCAAGAAAATTTTGGGATGAGCATCCTATTGTTATCTCCTTTCGTAAGAAAATAGTGCACTGCATTTTTCAGCAAGTCCTCAGCGCCATACCCCAAGAGTACTTGTTCTTCTGGCACATCAAACATCTCACTCAGATATACTGACAATATGCTTTTCTTGCCTTGGTCATATATTCTTGTATAAAAGCAGAATTTACCAATATCGAAATCCTTTATAGCTTTCACCACCTCCTCAGAAGGTTGAAAATTGAATTCATTTCTATCAAGATAATTCATTCGTATTTATATTTATGCTCGGCAAAATTAGTGCAAATCAAGGACAATGCCAAAATAAATATTATTTATTTCCGATTTGGAAGGATAAAAAATGGAGTTTACTCCGATTCTTCATTATTCCAAATTGGACAAAAACTTCGTTTTGTAGGCATTGTCTTGATGTAGCCTAATTTCGACCAAAGGTCAAAATTACAACAAACCGAAGACAAAAACAAACCGGACACAAAGAAAAAATCATTTTTATAGCAAACTTGTTTGCCAGTAAACTTTCTGCTCTCGCTTCGCTCGACTCCTTCGTCGCAAGCAGAGAACACTTGAAGTTCTCCGCCGGTTTGCACAACACTTCGCAAACTTCGTTTCCGCAGTGTTGGCTGCACCTCGGCATAATGAAAGCAAG